>DATBOX010000001.1:0-36440 GCA_036561685.1 Candidatus Limnocylindrales bacterium
GTCGCCTGCGGTCCCGGAGCGACGGCCGTAGACTCGCGACTTGACCGGCGACCGCTCCTCCCCAGCCGCCATCGAGCTGCACGACGTCCATCGGTCCTTCGGCCAGGTGCACGCGGTCGACGGCATCGACCTGCACCTCGAGCTCGGTGAGATCGCCGCCCTGCTCGGCCCCAACGGCGCCGGCAAGACGACCACGATCGACATAATCCTGGGCCTCGGCCACCCCGACTCGGGCTCGGTGCAGGTCCTGGGCATGACGCCCGCGGCAGCCGTGTCGCGTGGCCTGGTGTCCGCCGTGCTGCAGACCGGCGGCCTGCTCAAGGATCTCACCGTGCGGGAGACGCTCCGCCTGACCGCTTCGCTGTACGCGTCGTCACGGCCGGTCGACGAGGTGCTGGAGCGAGCCGGCATCACCGGTATCGCCGACCGCCTCGTGGGCAAGTGCTCGGGCGGCGAACAGCAGCGTCTCCGCTTCGCCCTCGCGCTCCTGCCCGACCCGGCCTTGATGGCCCTCGACGAGCCAACGTCCGGGATGGACGTGGAAGGGCGCCGCGACTTCTGGTCCGCCATCCGCCGCGATGCCGAGCAGGGCAGGACGGTGCTCTTCGCCACCCACTACCTGGAGGAGGCCGACGCCTACGCGGACCGGATCATCCTCCTGCGCCAGGGCCGGGTCGTCGCCGACGGCACGGCCGCCGAGGTCCGCAACCTCTCGAGCGGCCGGTCGGTCCGCGCCAGCCTGACCGATGCCGACCAAGCGGAGCTTGCACGCCTGCCCGGGGTCCGTTCGGTCGAGATCCGCGGCGACCGGGTGCTCATCCAGACGATGGACTCGGATGCCGCCGCGCGGTACCTCCTGACGTCGACCGCCGCGCGTGACGTGGAGATCGTGGCTCATAACCTGGAGGACGCGTTCCTCGCCCTGACCTCCGATGAGCAGGAGCCCGCGGCATGAACGACATGGCACCGATCGGGGCGACGCTCGCGGCACGCCGGGCGACACCGCTCGGCGGGTTCAACCTGACGTTCCTTTTCATCGAGATCCGCAGGCTCCTTCGCAACCGCCGGACGGTCATCGCGACCATCGTCCTGCCCATCCTCTTGTTCCTGCTGTTCAACTCGAACAAGCGACTGGGAGCGCTCAGCGGGAGCGGCTTGACCGCCGCGACGACGATGATCGGCATCGCCGTCTACGGGGCGATGCTCGCCGCCACCTCGGGTGGCGCGATGGTCTCCATCGAGCGTGCCCAGGGCTGGAGCCGCCAGCTGCGTCTCACGCCCCTGCGACCGGCCGCCTACGTCGCCATCAAGGTCGCCGTGGCGATGCTCCTGGGCCTCACGTCGGTCGCCGTCGTGTACGCCTGCGGTGACCTTGACGGCGTCCAGATGGCGACCTCGACGTGGCTGCTGACCGGCGTCCTCGCGTGGGTCGCCTCGCTGGTCTTCGCGTCCTTTGGCCTGTTCATGGGCTACCTGCTGCCATCCGAGAACGTGATGCAGGTGATCGGACCCATCCTGGCCGTCTTCTCCCTCCTGGGTGGCCTGTTCGTGCCGATCGCCCTGCTGCCCTCGGCGATGCAGGACATCGCGCCCTACATGCCGACCTACGGTGTCGTCGAGATCGCCCGCTTCCCTCTCGCTGGGGGCAGCTTCGATCCGACGTGGCTGCTGAGCGTGGTGGTCTGGACCGCGGCCTTCGCCGCGGCGGCCATGGTCCTGTTCCGCCGCGACACCCGGCGCACCTGACCGAGTAGCCGCCTGCTGGCGCCGTCCCGGATCAGGCGGGCAGCAGCTCCACCCGCACGAGGCCCGCGCCGAGCCGGCGCTCGATGGCCGCCAGCAGCTCGCTGTCGTAGGCCACGCCCGACCGAAGCGGCATGGCCTGGCTGGCGCCCCGTGCGGCCGGCAGCTCCACGACGACCGCGGTCTCGCCGGGGTGCTCACGCAGGATCAGCTTCAGCGACTCGAAGGCCGCCGCGAGCGTGTCCGGCGCGCCGCTGACGAAGCGCACGTGCAGGGCCTGATCGTGGCGGGCGACGGCGGTGTGGGTCGGCGCGGCGGCCGACCGGGCCCCCGGTTGCCATGCCTCGGCCGGGAAGGGCGGCTCATCCGACTCACCCAGACCGTTGAGGCTCTCGGGTTCCGGCAGCCCGTCGCCCGGGCCCGGGGCAGCCATGGCCGGATCCATCACCGCCACCGGCGTGGCCTCGCCTTCACCGTGGCCCACGGTGACGGCGACCGGTCGGGCGGGTGCGCCGAGGCGCCACTCCAGCTCGCCCCGCACACCGCCGTCGCGGAGCGGCGAGACCCACTGGATGCGGCGCGTCGAAGTGCCCTCCCCCATCACCGGCACGCCGTGGCTGACCGGCGGCCGCCCGGCGGGGGCATGGCCGTTGCCGTTGCCGTTCCCGTTCGTCTCCGGCCGGCCGTGCCCGCGACCCCCACCGCGACCACGCTCGCCGGCGGCCACGATCCGCGCGAACGCCTCCGGGCCCATGGCCATCGCTTCGTCCCAGTCCCACACGGCGTCAGCCAGGAGGACGGCCGACTCGCCTTTGTGGTCGACCCGGCCGGACACGAGGACGATCGCCTCCGTGCGCCAGGAGGCCGATGTCTGCTCCAGGACCTTGGGGAAGACGACCACCTCCAGGCTGCCCTGGAGGTCCTCCAGCATGGCCACACCCATGGTCGACTTGGACTTCGTGATGACCGTGCGCATGCCGGTCACGATCCCGCCCAGCACGACCCGCTGCTGGTCCAGCTCCTCGTTCATCTCGCCGCTGTAGGCGGTCACGAACCGGCCGAGCGGCTCGGCGATCTCACCGAGCGGGTGGTCCGACAGGTACAGGCCCAGCAGCTCCTTCTCCCAGCGCAGGCGCTCGCGCAGCGGTGCCTCGCTGCGGACCGGGAGCGGCTTCTCCAGCTCCACCGAGTCGGCGGCCAGGTCGAAGAGCGACGTCTGCCCCGTGAGCCGGTCGCGCTGGGTGGCCTGTCCAGCCGCCAGCGCGTCGTCGAGGGCATCGAGCAACTGCGCCGGATGGCCCAGACGGTCGAGCGCGCCGACCTTGACCAGCGACTCCAGCACCCGGCGGTTCACCAGGCGCAGGTCGACGCGGGCGCAGAGGTCGGCCAGCGAGCGGAACGGCCCCTCGGCCGTGCGCGCCGCGATTATCGACTCGATGGCGCCCTGGCCGACGTTCTTGACGGCCTGCAGGCCGAAGCGGATGGCATCGTCCTCGACGGTGAAGTCGAGCTCGGATCGCTCCACGTCCGGCGGCCGCACCTCGATGCCCAGCCGACGACATTCGGCGATGGCCGCGGCCACCCGCTCGGCCGTGTCGCGCACCGCGGTCAGCACGCTGGCCATGTACTCGACGGTGTAGTTCGCCTTCAGGTAGGCGGTCTGGTAGGCGATGAGGCCGTAGCACGTCGCATGCGCCTTGTTGAAGCCGTAGCGCTCGAACGGCTCGAAGGCCTTGAAGACCGCATCGATGATCGCCGGCGAGACGCCGCGCTCGGCGGCCCGCGTCACGAAGCGCTCCTTCTGCGCCCGCAGGACCGATGACTTCTTCTTGCGGATGGCGTAGCCCAGCGTGTCCGCCTCGGGGCCGGTGAAGCCGCCGAGGGCGCGGGCGGCC
Organism: Candidatus Limnocylindrales bacterium; assembly: GCA_036561685.1. Taxonomy (GTDB): domain Bacteria; phylum Chloroflexota; class Limnocylindria; order Limnocylindrales; family CSP1-4; genus DASPUH01. The sequence goes on from DATBOX010000001.1 coordinate 3,639, forward strand.
GACATGATGTCTTCCTGGTAGACGAAGATGCCGTACGTCTTCTCCAGGTACGGCTCGAGGAGCGGGTGGAGATAGGTCACGGCCTCCAGGCCGTGCTTGCGGCGGATGTAGGCGGGGATGTTGTCCATGGGCCCGGGGCGGTAGAGGGCCACCATGGCCGCCAGATCGAGCACGGACGTCGGGCGCAGGTCCTTGACGTAGCGCCGCATGCCCGGCGACTCCAGCTGGAAGACGCCGGTCGTCTCGCCCGACGCGAGCAGGTCGAACGTCCGCGTGTCGTCGAGCGGGATGTGCTCCAGGTCGATCCTCTCGCCGCGCTGCTGGGCGATGAGGTCGACCGCCTGGCGCAGGATGGTCAGGTTGCTGAGGCCCAGGAAGTCGAACTTGAGGAGGCCCAGGGCCTCCACGCCGTGCATCTCGATCTGGGTCATCAGCGAGTCCGAGTTGGTGGCCCGCTGGAGCGGCATGAGGTCGGTCAGCGGCTCGCGGCTGATGACCACGCCGGCGGCATGCGTGGAGGCGTTGCGGGCGACCCCCTCGACCTGCTTTGCCAGGCCGATCAGGCGGTCGACCCGGGGGTCCGCGTCCACCTGCGCCCGCAGGTCGGGCGACGTCTCGAGCGCCTCGTCGAGCTTGATGCCGAGCTGGTTGGGAACGGCCTTGGCGATACGGTCGACCTCGCCGTAGCCGAAGCCCAGGACCCGTCCCACATCGCGGATCGCCGCCCGTGCGAGCATCGTGCCGAAGGTGATGATCTGGGCCACGTGGTCGGCGCCGTACTTGTGGGTGACGTAGGCGATGACCTCGTCGCGGCGGCTGTCCTCGAAGTCCATGTCGATGTCGGGCATCGTCACCCGGTCGGGGTTGAGGAAGCGCTCGAAGGGCAGGTCGTACTTGATCGGATCGACCGGGGTGATGCCCAGCGTGTAGGTCACGATGGATCCCGGGGCGCTGCCACGGCAGGTCGTGGCGATGCCCTGCTCCCGAGCGAAGCGGGTGAAGTCGGCCACGATCAGGAAGTAGCCGGCGTAGCCCATCTTCAGGATGACGCCCAACTCGTACTCCAGGCGCTCGTGGAGCTCGGGTGTGACGGTCCCGTAGCGTTGGGCCAGGCCGCGCTCGCATTCGGCGCGCAGCCAGCTCTCGACGCTGTGGCCCTCCGGCACGGGAAAGTGCGGGATGTGGAGCTGCCCCAGGGGCAGCGTCACATCGCACATCTCGGCCACCCGCCGCGTGTTGCTCACGGCGCCCGGGATGCCCCCGAAGAGCGCCCCCATCTCCGCCGCGGACTTCAGGTAGAACTCCTGGGTCTCGAAGCGCATGCGGTTGGGCGTGTCGAGGTTTGAGGCCGTGCCGATGCAGAGCAGCACGTCGTGCGCCTCGGCCTGCGCGCGATGGACGTAGTGCAGGTCGTTGGTGCCGACCAGCGGGATGCCGACCTCCGGGCCCAGGCGGACGAGCTGCTCGGTCAGGCGCCGCTGCTCGGGCAGCCCGTGGTCCTGGACCTCCAGGAAGAAGTTGTCGGGGCCCAGGATGTCGCGGTACTCCCCGGCCAGGTTCCGGGCGAGCTCCCAGTCGTCCACCTCCAGGGCGCGCGGGATCTCGCCGTTGAGGCACGCCGACAGCCCGACGAGACCCTGCGCGTGGCGGGCCAGGTACTCGCGGTCGATGCGCGGCTTGTAGTAGTAGCCGTCGAGGTGGGCGTCGGTGACGATGCGGCAGAGGTTCTGGTAGCCGGTCCAGTCACGTGCCAGCAGGATAAGGTGGTAGGGCTGGGCGTCCGCCTTGCCCTCCCGATCGGCCATCGACCGTCGCGCGACGTACGTCTCCACCCCGATGAGGGGCTTGATCTCTCGTGCCCGGCACGCTTGGTAGAAGGCCACCGCCCCGTACAGCGCGCCGTGATCGGTGATGGCCAGGCTGTCGAACCCCTGCGCGCTGGCCTGCCCCACCAGGTCGTCGATGCGCCCCAGCCCGTCGAGCAGGCTGAACTCCGTGTGGACGTGGAGGTGGGTGAAGTCGTTGGGCGCGAGGGTCGTCACGGGCCGCTCAATGGTAGCCCGATGGCCGGAGCGTCACCCGCGCCTCGCCTCACTCGATCGTGGCGAGGCACTCGATCTCGACCCGGCCGCCCAGGGCCAGGCCGGAGGCGCCGAAGGCACTGCGAGCGGGCAGCTTCGACGAGAAGTGCTCGACGTAGACGCGGTTCATGGCCGCCCATTCATGCATGTCGGCGAGCATCACGGTGCACTTGATCACCCGATCCATCGATGAACCGTGGCGCTCGAGCACAGAGCGGATGTTCTCCAGGGCCTGGCGTGTCTCCGCCTCGATGCCACCGGGCACCAACGCGCCGCTGTCGTCCAGCCCCATGGCGCCCGACAGGTACAGCATCGACCCGGCCCGGACGGCCTCCGAGAACGGCAGCTTCAGCGAGTCAAGCGACCCGGCCACGGGGAAGTATTCGACCGTTTGCATGGTGCGTGCTCCTTGCGGGGTGATCGACTTCGGCCAGACTATGCGCGCTCGAGATGTCCGATGGGCGTCAGGTCATCGGCATGCGGTCGATACACTGGGCCGCCATGGACGAACGCCGCGACGCCGCGACCACCGACTCGCTCGGCCCTGCGATCCGCGCCATCCTCCCGTCCCTGGAGCGTTTCCTCGAGTTCGACGGCCCCGACCCGGCCCGCGAGCGATCTCGCTGGCGCCCCGCCCTGGACCGGCCCCTGCCGTCGGCCGGGATCGGGCGAGACGCGGCCCTGGCCGAGCTGGCCGACCTCGTCGTCGCCAATGGCCTGCGCGTCGGCCACCCCGGCTTCTCCGGGTGGGTGACCACGGCTCCGACGGACGCCGCCGCGGCCGCGGACCTGGCCCAGACGGTGGCGGTGGCCCAGCGCTGGTGGGTGACCGCCGGAAACTTCGTCGACCAGCTCGCGATGCGCTGGCTCATCGAGTTGCTGGGTTTGCCCTCGTCGTTCGTCGGGACGTTCACGTCCGGCGGCTCGACGGCCAACCTGGTGGGCATCGGGGCGGCCCGCCAGCAGGCCGGCGAACGGCTTGGGCTGCGGCCCTCGCTGGACGGTATCGGTGGCCTGGTCGAACCGCGGGTCTACGCCAGCACCGAGACGCATCACGTCGTTGGGCGGGCCCTTGGCGTGCTGGGGATGGGCCCGCGCCACCTGCGCAGCATCCCCCTCGACGGCGCACGAACCATCGACCTGGACCGCCTCCAGGCCGTCCTCGACGAGGACCTGGCGGCGGGGTGCACGCAGGTCGCGATCGTGGGCTGCGCGGGGGATGTGAACCTGGGCCGGGTCGATCCCCTCGACGAGCTGGCCCGGATCGCCCACGAGCGCGGCATCTGGCTGCACGTGGACGGTGCCTATGGCGGCTTCGGCCTGCTCGACCCGCGGGTACGCGAGCGCTACGGCGACGTGGCCCAGTACGACTCGTTCGCCGTCGACCCCCACAAGTGGATGGCGGCTCCGGTGGGCACGGGTGCCGCCATCGTGCGCGACGAGGGCATCCTGGGCCGTGCGTTCACCATCGAGACCGGCGACTACGATCGAGAACGACAGATCCAGGCCGGTGAGGCCGATCCCGGCTCGCCGTTCGATGAGCTGGGCTACGGCACGCCCGACTGGGGCGTGGACTTCTCGACGCCGGCCCGGGGTCTGGCGGTGTGGGCCATCCTGCGCGAGATCGGCGCCGACGGGATGCGGGAGCGGGTCGTGCGCCACGATGATTGTGCGCGGCGCGTCGCCGAGCGGGCCCGCGCCTCGGACGAGCTGGAGCTGCTGGCCGAACCCGTCCTCTCCATCTGCTGCTTCCGCTATCGCCCGGCGGGCTGGACCGACGAGGCGCGCCTGGACGTGCTGAACGAGGCGCTGCTGCGCGGCGTCCGGGCCCGCGGCCGTGTTGTGACGTCCAGCACCCGGGTGGACGGCCGGTTCGCCATCCGGCCGTGCTTCATCAACCCGCGCACGACCCTCGCCGACGCGGACGCGCTCGTCGACGAGGTCCTGACGGTGGGCCGGGAGCTCGCCGCCCCAGACGTGACCCGGCCTAGGCGACGCTGAGGGCCGAGTAGATCGAGCCAAGGAAGCGGCTGGGGACGGAAGCCAGCCGGCGCGTATCGCGGAACCCGGCCTCCGCGGCCAGATCCGCCCACGTTCCGAACGAGAGCGGATACGGCACCCAGTGGTTGCCGTGATCGGCGTCGTACTCGACGAGGACGAGCCGTCCCTCGCGGCGCAGGTAGTCCCGGACGAGGCGCAGGACGGCCAGCTTGTCGCGCTGGAAGTGCAGCGAGTTGGCCATGACGATCCCGTCGAGCGGCGGCAGTTGCAGCCGATGCGTGAAGTCGGCCACCACCGTCGTGACGCGCACCGCCGGGAAGGCCCGCTGCAGGGCCCGGGCCTGCACGTCGAGGGCTCGGCGGTCCCGGTCGATCGACTGGATCGAGCCCGTCGGGCCGAGCAGGTCGGCCAGGGCCAGCGTGAAGGCGCCCTCTCCCGACCCGAGGTCGGCCCAGGCCGGGCCACCGCCCTGGACGCCTTCCCGGATCAGCCCGACGTGATCACGATGGTCCACGTCGACGGCTGATCAGGGTCGCCGGCCGAGGAGCAGGATCACCGGGTAGGTCCGGCCGTCGCGCTCGATCTCGGTGGCCGTCGTGACCTCCACATCGGCGAACCCGGCCGCGCGCGCCAGCCCGGCCAGGTGTGCCCGGTCGAAGCCGTTGTGGTAGATGCCCTCGGATCCCGGCTCGTGGAACGTCCCGTCCTCGGCGTCGAGGTCGGCGATGGCAAGGCAGCCGCCCGGACGAAGGAGGCGGTGGACGGCGGCGAGGGCTGCCTCGGTGTCACGCAGGTGGTGGAGCACCAGGAGCGAGATGGCGAGGTCGAACGGGCCGCCGGGTGGCGGGTCCACGAGGAGGTCGAAGGGCACCGCCGTGATCGGCCCGATCGCTCGCCCCGCCAGCTTCTCGCGGGCGACCTCCAGCATGCCCGTCGAGGGTTCGGCCAGCACGAGCTCGCCGACCTCCCCCGCCAGGGCCAGTCCGAGCAGGCCGGTGCCGGCCCCGATCTCGATGGTCCGCAGCGCCGGGCCCAGCGGCACGTGATCGCGGATGGCCTGGGCCACCGCCTCCGCCCGTGCCCGCCGGTCGGGCGTGTCCCACGTCCGCGCCTTGTCGTCGAAGCTGCTCACGGCAGGAGCATCACACGCTTCAGCCGCGCTTGCACGCCTCCGTACAGTCGCAGGGTGGCAGACGTCGAACGGCGGATCGTGACGGTGCTCTTCGCCGACCTGGTGGGCTTCACGTCGCTCTCCGAGCGGCTGGACGCCGAGGATGTCGCGACCATCCAGGACGCCTATTTCGCCACCGTGCGTGACACCGTGGCGCGCCATGGCGGGCAGCTGGAGAAGTTCATCGGCGACGCGGCCATGGCCGTGTACGGCGTGCCGCGTGGTCGCGATGACGATGCCGAACGCGCCGTGCGGACGGGCCTGGCCCTGGTCGAGGCAGTCGAGCGACTCGGTGCGCGCCTCGACCTCGACGGAGGCGACCTGCGGCTCCGCGTCGGCGTCAACACCGGCGAGGTCGTGCATACCGTGGACGGACCGGATGCCGGGCGGGTCACAGGGGACACGGTCAACACCGCGGCCAGGCTGCAGACGGCGGCGGAGCCGGGCAGCGTCCTGCTTGGCGAGGCGGCCGCGCTCGCCGTGGCGGAGGCGATCGAGGTCGAGGCGGTCCTGCCCCTCGCCCTCAAGGGCAAGGCCGCGCCCGTCCGCGCGTTCCGCGTCGCCGGGGTCCGGCCGCAGCGATCGCGGGAGCTGGCGATGGGCTCGCTGCGAGCGCCCACGATCGGCCGTGCCGCCGAGCTGGGCGAGCTGCAGGCGGCACTCCGGCGCGCGGTCGGGGCACGTATCACGGAGCGGTGGCTCGTGCTGGCGCCGCCCGGCGTCGGCAAGACGCGCCTGGTGGAGGCGTTCGCCGCGCACGCCGCGAGCCTCCAACCCCCTCCCCTGGTGTGGCGCATCCGCCTGCGGCCGGAGGCGGTCGCGCCCTTCGACCCGCTGCGGCCCCTCGTCGCGGCCGCCCTGCACGACGACGGGCTCCCGGTCGATCAGCCGGCCACGGACGCCGCGCTTCTTCAGCGGCTGATGACGGCAGGTCTCGGGGAGGCTCGTGCCGCTGTGGTGGCGGGCGAGCTGCTGGCGCTCGGCGGTGCCGGCCCGACCGCCGGGGCCGGCGTGGGGCGGCTCACGGACCGGGCCGCCCTGTTCGCCGCGTGGCTGGACGGGCTCGACGCCCTGGCCGCGGGCCGAGCGCAGGTGTGGCTTGTCGAGGACCTCCACTGGGCCGGGCTCGACCTCATCGCCTTCCTGGAGGCGGCGATCGCCGCGCCCGCGGGCGCGGGGCGCCTGCTCGTCGCCACGGCCCGCCCGTCGTTCCTCCAGACGGCCCCGGCCTGGTCCATCGACGATCCGCCCGCCGCGCGACGGGTCCTCGAGCTGCCGACCCTGCCGGCCCCCGACGCGGCGACGCTGGTCCGCGGGCTGGTCGGCGACGCGCTGTCGGAGGAGCTGGTCACCCGGATCGTCGAGCGCTCGGACGGGAACTGCCTCTTCATCGAGGAGCTGCTGCGCACGTGGGTCGGCACGGGCGTCCTCGTCCCGGCCGCCCCCATCGCGCCCGAGACAGACGGCGGTCCGTCTGCCTGGCGGCTCGGCATCGCCGCCGGAGACGTGGCCCTGCCGTCGACGGTGCACGCCATCTACGCCGCGCAGCTGGACGACCTGCCGCCTTCGGCGCGGCTCGCGGCGCGTCGGGGCGCGGTGGCCGGCCGCCGCTTCCCGCTCGGGGCGCTGGACGCGCTCGGGGTGGCCGGATCGATCGAGGCGGTCGAGGAGCTCAAACGGCGTGCCCTGGTCGGTGGCCCCTTTGGCGACCGCCATCTCGGCGACAGCTTCGCCTACCGCCACGCCCTGCTGCGCGATGCCGGGTACGCCAGCCTCGCGCGGGCGGAGCGTGCCGACCTTCACGTTCGCCTGGCCCGCTGGCTGGAGGCCGCCTCCGGGTCGGACCGGGACCTCCTCGCGGCGACCATCGGCGAGCACCTCGCGACCGCGCTGGCCAGTGCGCCGGCCCTGGCGGCCGAGGTGGCCCCCGGCTTCACTCGCGACGAGTGCGCCGACGAGGCGGCAGTCTGGCTGGAGCGGGCCGCCGACCGCGCGCTCGCCGACGGGGCCGGGGCGGCCGCCGCCGACCTCTACCGCCGAGCGGCCGGCGTCACCCGTGGGGATCGGCCGGCGGACCAGGGTCGCCGCCTGACGAACCTGGGCCGCGCCCTGGCGCCGATCGGCGGCACAGAGGAGGCGGTCCAGGCGTTCCGCGACGCGATCGAAGCCGCGCGTGCGGCGCGGGACGCTGGCGATGGCGCCTGGCGGACCGGGTTCGCCCAGGCGAGCGAGGCGCTGGCAAGCCTGCTGTACGAGCAACTCCGGTTCGTGGAGGCCTGGCAGCTGGGCGACGCGGCTGTGGCCGAGATGGGCGGCGGCGATGACCTCGACGCGGCCCGTGTGCGACTGGCTGGTGCCCGTGGCCAGAGTGGCGAGACCAACGACGCAAGCCCGTGGATGGATCAGGCCGGGCGGGCCCTGGAGGCCGCCCGGGCGGCCGGCGACGCCGAAGCGGAGTGGGCGTTCGAGCGGGACCTGGTCCGCGCACGCAGCGAGGCCGGCCTGGCCACGCTGGCGGATTGGCTCGCCCTGGGTGAGCGGGCCCGGGTACGGGGCGATGCCGCGCTCGAGGTCAGCGCACGCACGACCGAGGCCGGCTGGCGGATGGCGACCGCACCGCGCGACGTGCCGGCCATGCTCCGACCGGCCCGCGAACTGGCGGTCGCGCGCGGGCTCGTCGAGCGCCTTGGCTGGATCGAGCACACCGAGGCCGAAGCGGCCCTGGCCACCGGTGACTGGGCCCTGGCCGTCGAAGCCGGCATGCGGGCGGTCGAACTCGGGGACCGGCACGGCTACGACCGGATCGCCGTCCGCAGCTGGGCTGCCCTGCTCCCCGCGGCTTCGCTGCGCGGCGAGCGGGCTGTCCTCGAGCAGGCGCGGGCATGGTTCGCGGCCCGGTCAGGCCACCTGCCCGACTCACCCTACGGCCGTGGGCTCTACGCGGGCGCCGAGCGGTTGCTTGGCCTGGCGGGGGTGGGGCCGCTCCACCTGCCCGACCTCGAGCGCCTCCGTCCGGCGTTCGCGCAGTGGCGCGGCAACGGGTCCTATGAATGGATGGCGGCCGGCGATGCGATCCTTGATGCCTGGTTCGGGGCCGGTCGCCCGGACTGGGTCGGCGAGGCGCTCGACGAGATCATGGCCGGGGTCGTGGACGACCCCTTCCAGCCCGCGGTCGTGGACGGCGAACAGCACCGTGCGCGCCTCGAGTTGCGGGAGGGCCATGCGGCGACTCGGGCGGCGGCCGCACGGGTCATACGGTCCGGGTTGGCCGAACTGCGGACGATCGGCCTGCCGCTGTGGGTGGCGCGCGGCCTGCGGATCCTGGAAGAGGCGGGCGAGGCAACGGCCGGGGAGATCGACGAGCGGGCGTCGCTCGAGGCGGCGCTGGGGGTGGTTCGGCCGACCCTTTAGGCGCGGTCGGCCACGGCCAGGGCCAGGCAGGCCGGGCAGCAGGCGTCAGTCCAGTCGAGTATCGCCAGGCCGCCCAACTCCAGCGGCGACGGCGCCTGGGCCCGGGCGGCGCGACGGCGGGCGAGGAGCCACCAGCCCGCGGCGCCCACCGCGGCGAGCGCCACGCCGGCGATGACGAGGCTCGGCCCCGCGCCGGCCACCAGCTGCACGGCCGGCTCGCCCACCACCAGGCCCAGGATGAAGTGGCCGGTCAGGAAGACGCCGTTCCCCACGATGAGCCCGGCCAAGAACGAGGTCGAGGTCACGCGGGCCACGGCACTCGAGGCGATCGCGACGATACGGACGCCGGGAGTCATGCGGGCGACGGCCACCGCGGGCGCCCCGCCGGTGCGCAGCCGCCTGGCCCCCCGTTCCACGACGGCCGGCCCGAGTCCGACTCGGGCGAGCAACCCCAGCACGGCCGCCCTGGCCCGCCCGCGGATGAGGGTGAACTGGACGACGCCGCCGATCACGGTGGCCGCGACCAGCACGACTACGACGGCCGGGACTGGCAGGCCGCTGCGGGTGGAGGCGACCCCAGCCCCGATGACCAGCAGGTCGCCCGGCACGGGGATGGGCACGCCGGTCTCCTTGACCGCGAGGATGGCCGCCAGGACGAGCAGGGCCGGGAGATCCATATCGAGCGCAGAGGGTAGCGCTAGGCGCGCAGCGGGGTGACCGGCTCGCGCGCGTGCCGGCTCTCCTGGCGGATGACGACCGCCACGGCCACGACGATGGCCGCCCCCCCGAGGAGGATCGGGATGGTCAGCGGCTCGCCCAGGATGAGCCCGCCCAGGACGACCGCCACGAGCGGGTTGACGTAGGCGTAGGTGGCGACGCGCGAGATGGGCCAGTGCTGCAGCACCCACGCGTAGGCCGTGAACGCCAGCAGCGAGCCGAAGACGATCAGGTAGGCGAGTGCCAGGACGGAGTCGGGGTGCGCCTGGGCCACGGCCAGGTCGGGGCGTTCGCCGATCGCCAGCCCGGCCACGACCAGCACGGCGCTCGCGGCCAGCATCTGGGCGGCGGTCGAGACGAACGGGTCTCGCGGCATGGCGATCAGGGTGGCCAGGTACGAGCCGCTCGCCCACGAGAGGGCGGCGACCACCAGGATGGCCAGCGAGATCGGATCGATGGCGCCCTGGAGACCGGTGGGCACGAGCATGCCGGCGACCCCCACGAAGCCGATGGCGACCCCCACCATCGTCCCGCGCGCCACGCGATGGCCCGAGGCGCGCCGGAACACGACGACCCACAGCGGCACGGACGCGATGGTCAGGGCGGCCACGGCCGAGGGGACGTGCTGCTCGCCGATGCTGACGAGGCCGTTGCCGGTGACCAGGAGGAGGCATCCCACGAGGGCCGCCCCCGCCAGCTCGCGCGGGCGCGGCCGCGTGGCGCGCAGCCGTCGGGTGACCGTCACCGCGGCGAGGACCACCGCCCCCGCCACGGCGAAGCGCAGCCCGGCGCTGATGAGCGGCGGCAGGGCCAGGACCACCACGCGGATGGCCAGGTAGGTCGAGCCCCACACGAGGTACACGGTGAGCAGCGCCGCCCAGCCGAGCAGGTCGGGCTGGCCCGGCCCGGCGACGCGGCCGCCGTCAGGGGCGGGCGCTCGCGTGGGGGTCACGTGCGGCACTATGCCACGCCGCGCGCTGGCCGAGCAGCCCGCCACGGCACCCTGCGGAGGCGCCTTGCCGCGCCCCGCGGGAGTGGCTAGCATGAGCCGCCAGCGGAGGTCCATGCGTGGTCATGGCCAGGTGACGCTTCCGGGAGCGGCGTCGTCCCGCACGCGTAGGAGGAACCATGCGAACTCGTGCTATCGGGCTGAGCGGCCTCGTCTCGCTCTCCCTCATCGCCTCGGCCTGTGCCGGGGCTTCGCCGACACCGACGACGGCCCCGACAGGGACGCCCGCGCCGGCCACCAGCGCGCCGGCCGCGTCGCCGACCGCCACCCCCGTCCCGTCGCCCACATTCGCCCAGAACCCCAGCCTGAAGATCGGCGTGGTCACGGACGTCGGCACGGTCAACGACAAGAACTTCAACCAGTACTCGTTCGAAGGTGCCAAGGCCGGCGCCGCCGACATCGGGGCGGCCACGCCGCAGGTCGTCGTGCCCAACAGCTCGACGGACTACGCGCCTGACATCAACGGCTTCGTGTCGCAGGGCTTCAACATCATCGTGACGGTCGGCTTCAACCTGACCAACGACACGGTCAAGGCGGCCAAGGCCAACCCCAACATCTGGTTCATCGGGGTCGATCAGGCGCCGCTCTGCATCACCCCGACGGGCGATCCCGACACGGCGGCGACGCCGAAGTGCGCCGGCGATCCGGCCACGCTGCTGCCGAAGTTCATCGCCATCCATTACGCCGAGGACCAGGCCGGCTATCTCGCCGGGATCGTGGCCGCCGGCGTCTCCAAGGCCGGCAAGGTCGGCGCCATCGGCGGCATCAACCTGGTGCCGGCGGTCGTGCGCTACATCCAGGGCTTCCAGCTTGGCGCCCAGGCCGAGAAGGCCGGCATCCAGGTCGACACCGGCTACGTGACGTCGAGCGACTTCAACAAGGCCTTCAATGACCCGGGCACGGGCCAGGCCTTCGCCGCCCAGTTCATCCAGCAGAAGGGCGACGACGTCATGTTCCAGGTGGCCGGCAAGACCGGCAACGGCATCCTCCAGGCCGCGTGCGCCGCGAAGATCGTGGGCATCGGCGTGGACGTCGACCAGTACGTCTCGCTCAGCGCGGCGACGGACTCCACCTACGGGTGCATCCTGACCAGCGCCGAGAAGCACCTCGCGACCTCGGTCGAGAACGCCATCGACCAGATCTCCGGCGGCACGGCGAAGGGCGGCAACGTCCTCTACAACGCCGCGAACGGCGGGATCGGCGTGGCGGACTACACCTCCAGCGTAACGGTCCCCGACGCCGTCAAGGCCGACGTGACCAAGGCTCTGGCGGCCATGGTGGCCGGCACGCTGACCACCTGCCCCTCGAACTGCGGATCGGCGACCCCGTAGAGGTCGACCCGACACCCGCTTCGCTTTCGGAGAACGGGCCGCGCCGTCGAACGGTGCGGCCCGTTCGTCACCTCCGCCCCGCCCACCGGAGCCGGCCGTGACCGATCAGCCTGCGAGCCCCGTCCCGGCGCTCGAGATGCGCCACATCACGAAGCGCTACCCCGGCGTCGTTGCCAACGACGGCATCGACCTCGACCTGCGGCGCGGCGAGATCCACGCCCTGCTTGGCGAGAACGGGGCCGGCAAGACGACCCTCATGAACGTTCTGTACGGGCTGGCCCGGCCGGACGACGGCGAGATCCTCATGGACGGCAAGCCGGTCACCATCACGGACCCATCCGATGCCATCGACCGCGGCATCAGCATGGTCCACCAGCACTTCATGCTCGTACCCGTCCTCTCGGTGGCCGAGAACATCGTCCTCGGCGACGAGACGATGGCCAACCGCATCTTCCTTGACCGCAAGGAGGCCGACCGGCGGATCGCCGACCTCGCCAAGCGGTTCGGTTTCGAGATCGACCCGGATGCCAAAGTGGGCACGTTGTCGGTCGGCCAGCAGCAGCGCGTGGAGATCCTCAAGGCGCTCTACCGCGAGGCCAAGATCCTCGTCCTCGACGAGCCTACGGCGGTGCTCACGCCCCAGGAGACGGAGGAGATCTTCGCCCTGCTGCGCCGCCTTGCCGATGGCGGGCAGAGCATCGTCTTCATCAGCCACAAGTTGTACGAGGTGCTGGAGATCGCGGACCGCATCACGGTCCTGCGTCGCGGGCGCGTCGTCGGCACGCGCCTGCCGAACGCCACGAGCGAGGAGGACCTGGCCGAGCTGATGGTCGGCCGCGAGGTCCAGCTGACCGTCGACCGCGGCGAATCGCACCCGGCCGGAGTGATGCTGAAGGTGGAGGGCCTGCGGGTCCGCGACGATCGGAACCGCGAAGTCGTGAACGGCGTGGACTTCGAGGTCCGCGCCGGCGAGATCCTGGGTATCGCCGGTGTGGCGGGCAACGGCCAGGACGAGATGATCGAGGCGCTCATCGGCCTCCGCCAGGTGGCCGGCGGCGCGGTCCACCTTGCCGATCGGGACGTGACGAGCCTGACGGCGCGGGGCATGAATGAGGCCGGCGTAGGCTACGTGCCCGCCGACCGCCACCGGTTCGGGCTCATCCTGGCGTTCCCCATCCAGGACAACGTCGTCCTCACGGCCTACTACCGCGAGCCGTTCGCCCACGGCATCCTGCGCGACGACAAGGAGATCGCCCGGGAAGCCGAGGAGGAGATCGCCGCCTTCGACGTGCGCACCCCCTCCGCCACGGTCCCCGCGGGCACCCTCTCGGGCGGCAACCAGCAGAAGGTGGTCGTCGCGCGGGAGTTCGACCGGGACCTGCGCCTGCTGCTTCTGGACCAGCCGACGCGAGGCCTCGATGTCGGCAGCATCGAGTTCATCCACCGCCAGATCATCGCCAAGCGGGATGCAGGCACCGCTGTCCTGCTCGTCTCCGCCGAACTCGATGAGGTCCTCGAGATGTCCGATCGGATCGCCGTCATGTTCCGCGGGGAGCTGGTCGCCTTTCGCGACGGCCGCACCGCCGACAAGAACGAGATCGGCCTGCTGATGGCCACCGGTGGCCGCGAGGCCGAGGCGGTGCCGGCATGACCGCCGCACGCCCGCTCCCGCGCCGCCGGCCGACCTCACGCGTGCGGCAGGTCTGGGACGTGCTGGCCGTGCCGGTCGTGGCCATCGTCCTGGCCCTCCTCGTTGGCGCGGTGGTGATCGTCGTCTTCAGCCTGCTGGTTTCGCGGGCGACGTTCGACATCGGGTTGCCCCTGAAGGCCTATGGCGCCCTCGTCAACGGCTCACTGGGCAGCTTCGACGGCCTGGTCGAGACGTGCGTCCAGGCGACACCGCTCCTCCTGGCCGGCCTGGGCGTGGCGGTCGGCTTCCGCGCCGGCCTCTTCAACATCGGCGCGCAAGGCCAGTTCCTCCTCGGGGCCTTGGGCTCGGTGTGGGTCGGGGCGGCCCTGGCCACCGCCTCCCCGCTCATCTCGATCCCCCTGGCGCTCGTCGTCGGCGTCGTCATCGGCGCCCTCTGGGCGGGCATCGCCGGCTACCTCAAAGCCGCCTCGGGAGCCCACGAGGTGGTCACGACGATCATGCTCAACTACGTCGCCCTGGCCATCCTTTCCTGGATCGTGGTGGGGCCCCTGCGCCTGACCAACTCGCCCCAGCCGGTGACCGCCGGTGTGGGCGACGCAGCACTGCCGATCATCATCGGCTCGGACGGCCACCTGGGGCTCCTGATCGCTCTCGTGGCCGTACCGCTGATGTGGTTCCTGCTGTACCGCACGACGATCGGTTTCGAGATCAGATCCGTCGGCGCCAACGCGGACGCAGCGCGCTACGCCGGCATGCGGCCGCGCTTCGTCATCGTCCTGACGATGGCCCTCGCCGGCGGCCTGGCCGGCCTCGCCGGCGGCGTCACGCTCCTCGGCATCAACCACCAGATGCCCGCCGGCTACAGCACCACGGTCGGGTTCGACGCCATCACCGTGGCGCTCCTCGGCCGCTCCAACCCGTGGGGCGTGCTGCCCGCGTCGCTGCTGTTCGGGGCCATGCGGGCCGGCGCAGGCCTGATGCAGATCCAGGCCGGCGTACCGGCCGAGCTGGTCTACATCATCCAGGCCATCATCCTGCTCTTCCTCATCATCGACGTGCTGCTGCGCAAGCTGCCCGGCCTGGGCGCGGCCAAGGCCGGCCTCATCACGACCGATGCGAGCCAGGCGGCCGCCGAGGGCGTCACAGCCGCCGCAGCCACCATCCCGCCGGTCGCCAAGGGGCTGTGATGGACGCCCTGATCAATGGCCTCTATGGCATCCCCGTGCTGGGCCTCTTCTTCCAATTCGGTGGCTACGTCCTGGACCTCCTGCCGATCCTCGCCCAGACATCGATCGTGGTCGCCGTGCCCATCGCCCTGGCCGCCCTGTGCGGCGTGCTGTGCGAGCGGTCCGGCGTGGTCAACATCGGCATCGAGGGCATCATGCTGGTGGGCGCGTTCGTGGGCTGGATCGTGGCCTCGGCGGCCGCCTCGACGTTCGGCCATGGCACGCCGCTGCCGGTCTTCGGCATCACGGCACCGCTCGTCATCGGCCTCGTGGCGGCCCTCATCGCCGGCATGTTCCTGGCCCTCCTCCACGCCTGGCTGGCCATATCCGTGCGTGTCGACCAGATCATCAGCGGCGTCATCCTCAACATCCTGGCCCTCGGCGTGACCGGCTATCTCAACACGCTCATCGCTGCCCAGTCGCCGCAGGAGGCGGGCAAGTTCACCGCCCTCAGCCTGCCGCGCGACATCACGAACCTGCCGGTCGTGGGCTGGCTGCTGCACGCGGTGCTGGACCAAGGGCCGATCGCCATCGCGACAGTGATCATCGTGATCGTCCTGCAGGTGCTGCTGTTCCGGTCGCGCTGGGGCCTCCGCACACGCGCCGTCGGCGAGCATCCCAAGGCTGCCGAGACCGTGGGCATCGACGTCATCCGGCTGCGCTACCGCAACGTCATCGCATCGGGTGCCGTGGCGGCGCTGGGTGGGGCCTACCTGAGCATGGAGCAGACGAACTCGTTCCAGGCCGGCATGACGAACGGGCGCGGCTTCATCGGCCTGGCCGCCATGATCGTGGGCCGCTGGACACCGATCGGTGCGTTCGGCGCGGCCATCCTGTTCGCCGTCGGAACGGCCGTCGGGCAGGCGATCTCGGTAGGCCCGCCCAACGGCCAGCTGGGTGACCTGCTGAGCAAGCTGCCGGCCCAGTTCTTCGACGCGCTGCCCTACGTCGTGACGATCATCATCCTGGCCGGCGTCGTGGGCCGCAGCATCCCGCCGGCGGCCGACGGCAAGCCCTACGAGCGCGAAGCGACGACGTGACCGACGGCACCAAGGAGCGGGCGCACCGGGCTGCCGAACGCGACCGGGCGGCGGCCGTCCTGGATCTCCATGAAGGCCGCGGGCCCATCCCCGTCCTTGACGAGGCGGGCGCGCAGGATCTCCTGCGCCACGCCCGCCGGCTGGCCATCGTGGGCGCCTCGCCCGATCGCAGCCGGCCGTCGCACAGCGTGATGCGCTACCTCCAGGCCCATGGCTACGAGTGCGTGCCGGTGAACCCCACGGCCCGCGAGGTGCTGGGGGTGGCCACCTTCCCGACCCTCGAGGAGGCCGTCGCGAGCACCGGCCGGTTCGACATCGTGGACGTCTTCCGGCGCCCCGAGTACACCCCGCCGATCGCGGCCGCGGCGGTAGCCACCGGCTGCGGGGCCCTGTGGCTCCAGCTGGGGGTGGTCGACTGGGAGGCCGCCCGCATCGCCCACGACGGAGGCCTGCCGGTGGTCATGGACCGTTGCACGGCCATCGAGCACCGCAAGCTGCGGGGCCGCTGACGCGCTGGCCTCAACCCGGCCGCACCTCCAGGGCCACCACGATCAGGATGAGGCCCACGACGGCCAGGGCGCCCCAGCGCAGGACCTGGCCGCGCAGCTCGGCCGCCATCAGGTCCGCGCTCGAAGGGCCGGCGTCGGCCGGCGGGCGGCCCCCGCGCCAGCTGTCGTAGCGCCGCAGGTTGGCCTCGTGCGCCAGCAACGTCCGCCAGCGCTGCCACGACCCCCACGCCCGCCACAGGCCCAGGGCCGCGGCCACCACGCCGACGACGAGCAGCAGGACCAGGACCAGCGCTCCCACGCGTCAGGCGCCTTCCGCGAGGCGCCGCTCGAGGAGCGCGCGAACGGCCGCCGCGTTGGCCCGGCCACGGCTGGCGGCCATGACCTGGCCGACCAGGAAGCCCAGCACCTGCGCCTTGCCGGCGCGCAGCTCGGCAACGGGCCCGGGGTGCCTGGCGAGCACGCCGTCGACGAGCGCCACGAGGGCCGCCTCGTCGTTGATCTGGCGCAGGCCCAGATGCTCGACGAGCGCATCGACGGCGGTCCCCTGGCGGGCGTGGGCCTCCAGCACCTGCTTGGCGTTGGTGCCCGACAGGTCGCCTGCCTCGACCAGGGCCACAAGGCGGGCCAGCTGTGCCGGGTCGATCGCGGGCGCCGGGCCGGGGGCGGCCTCGACCTCGGGCTTGAGGAGCCGCATGGACTCACCGGTGACCCAGTTGGCCACGGTCTTCGCCTTGAGCGATGGGTCCGCCGCCAGGGCCCCCTCGAACAGGCGGCCGGCCGCCGGCTCGGCGGTCAGGACCGCGGCATCGTAGGGCGAGAGGCCCAGGTCCTGCATGTACCGCGCACGTCGCGCGGCAGGCAGCTCCGGCAGGCCGGCCCGGATGGCATCCAGCCAGGCCGCCTCCGGCCGCAGCGGGGGCAGGTCTGGCTCGGGGAAGTAACGGTAGTCGTGCGAGTCCTCCTTGGAGCGCATGAGGTACGTCACGCCGCGGCTGTCGTCCCAGCCGCGGGTCTCCTGCTGCACCGCCGTGCCCGCGTCAAGCAGCTCCGCCTGGCGCGCGATCTCGTGGTCGATGGCCCGTTCCACGGAGCGGAACGAGTTCATGTTCTTGACCTCGGTGCGGGTGCCCAGGGTCTCCGTGCCCACCGCTCGAAGCGAGACGTTGGCCTCCACCCGCATCTGGCCGCTCTCCATGGCCGCCTCCGACGCGCCGATGGCCAGCAGCAGGAGCCGCAGCTCCTCGGCGTAGCGCCGCGCGGCCTCGGCGGTGTGCAGATCCGGCTCCGTGACGATCTCCATGAGGGGCATGCCGGCGCGGTTGAAGTCGACCAGGCTGATGCGCCGTCCGTCGGGCGCCTCGGCGTGGATGAGGCGGGCCGTGTCCTCCTCCAGGTGGGCCCGCCGGATGCCCACGATCACCTCGCCGGCCGACGTCTCGACGGCAAGGTGGCCGTGGGACGCCAGGGGCAGGTCGAACTGGCTGATCTGGTAGCCCTTGGGCAGGTCCGGGTAGAAGTAGTTCTTGCGGTCCCAGCGCGTGACCTCCGGCACCTCGCCGCCGATGGCCATGCCGGTCGCCAGGACATGCTCCACCGCCCGCCGGTTGATGACCGGCAGCGTGCCCGGCATGCCCAGGCAGACCGGGCAGGTCCGGGTGTTGGGGGCGGCGTCGGCGATGTCGGTGCCGCAGGGGCAGAACATCTTGGCCGACGTCCGCAGCTGGACGTGGATCTCGATGCCGATGACGGCCTCGTACCGCCCGGTCACCCGCGCAGGCTGCCCAGGAACCGGTCGATCCGCTCGAGGGCCGTCTCCAGCTGCTCGTAGCTCGTGGCGTAGCAGGCCCGCACATGACCTGCGCCGGACGGCCCGAAGGCGTCGCCGGGGATGACCGCGACCTGCTGCTCGAAGAGCAGTCGCTCGCTGAACTCGGCGCTGCTGAGGCCACTCGAGGTGACGTCAGGGAAGGCGTAGAAGGCGCCGCGCGGCTCGAAGGTGGGCAGGCCCAGGGCATTGAAGCCGGCCACCAGGCGCTGCCGCCGGCGGTCGTATTCGGCGACCATCCGCTGCACGTCGGGCTCGGCGCCGGTGAGGGCCACCACGGCCGCATCCTGGGCCGTCGTGGGGGCCGACATGATCTCGTACTGGTGCACCTTGACGATGCCCTCCAGCAGGTCGCGCGGCGCGGCCAGCCAGCCGACTCGCCAGCCGGTCATGGCGTACGCCTTGGAGAAGCCGCCGATGAGGACGGTGCGGTCGCGGGCCCCGGGGAGCGACGAGAAGGCCCGGTGGCGGTGGTCGCCGTACACGAGCCGGTCATAGATCTCGTCGCTGACCACGAGGAGGTCGTGGCGCTCGGCGATGTCGGCCAGCGCGAGGAGGGTCGCCTCGTCCAGGACGGCCCCCGTCGGATTGCAGGGGTAGCCCAGGAAGAGCACCTTGGTGCGCGACGTGATGGCCGCCTCGACCGCCGCCGGGTCGAGGGCGAAACCGCGGTCGGCGTGGGTGGCCACGTGGACCGCGCCACCGCCGTTGAAGACGACCGACGGCGTGTAGGCCACGTAGGACGGCTCATGAAGGACGACCTCGTCGCCGGGGTCCACGAGGGCCGCCATGGCCACCGCGACCGCCTCGGACGCACCGACGGTGATGAGCAGCTCGCCCTCCGGGTCGTACTCCACCTCGTACAGCCGCGCCAGGTGCTTGGCCAGCGCCCGCCGCAGCTCGAGCGTGCCGTAGTTGCTCGTGTAGTGGGTCCGCCCGGCCCGCAGCGAGCGCACGCCGGCCTCGATGATCTGGGGCGGGGTGGTGAAGTCGGGCTCGCCCACGCCGAGGCTGATGACGTCGGGCATCGTGGCGATGACATCGAAGAACTTGCGGATGCCCGAGGGCGGCACGGCGGCCACGCGCCGGGCCAGGCGGGAGGGGGACCGGACGGCGGGTTCGACGGTCATGACCGCCCGAGTATACGAGCCGGCCTGCACCTCATCGTGCCAGCCCCAGCGCGGCGAGACGACCGGCCGCGGGTGGCGTGCCGGGGTCGTCGAGCGCGGCCAGGTCGGCCGGCTCCAGGGCGCGCCATGGGGCGTCAGCGGTGATCGCCTCGTAGCCCCGGCCCAGGCCGAAGAGGCGGCCCTCGTCCCACGGCCGGCCGATGAACTGGAGGCCGACCGGCAGGCCGTCGCTGAGCCCGCATGGCACCGACAGGCCGGGCAGGCCGGCCACGTTGACGGGCAGGGTGCAGGCGTCCGAGAGGTACATCGCGACGGGGTCGTCGAGCCGCGCCCCGATGGGGAAGGCGACCGTCGGGCTGGTCGGTGCGACGAGCGCATCGACCTCGCGGAAAGCCGCGTCAAAGTCATCTTTGATGAGTGTGCGGACCTTCTGCGCCTTGACGTAGTAGGCGTCGTAGTAGCCGGCCGACAGGGCGTATGTGCCGAGCATGACGCGGCGCTTGACCTCGTCGCCGAAGCCCTGGTCGCGGGTCGCCAGGTAGTCCTCCAGGACGTCGCCGCGGCGCACGCTGAACCCGAACCGCACCCCGTCGTAACGGGCCAGGTTGGCCGACGCCTCCGCCGGGGCGATGATGTAGTAGGTGGCCAGGCCGTACCGCGTGTGGGGCAGGTCGACCTCGACGATCTCGGCCCCGGCGGCCTCCAGGGCGGCGACCGCCTCCCGGACGCGCGCCTCGACGCCCGGCTCCATGCCGGCCACGAAGTACTGGCGCGGCAAGCCAAGGCGGACGCCACGCAGGGCGTCGGCGGCGGCGGCATCGTCGCCGAGGGCGGCCGCGTAATCGGGTACCGCCGCGGGTGACGAGGTCGAGTCGCGTTCGTCCCGCCCGGCCACCGCGCCGAGCAGGAGCGCCGCATCGCGCACATCGCGCCCGAACGGCCCGACCTGGTCGAGGGAGCTGGCAAAGGCGATGATGCCGTAGCGGCTGACCCGGCCGTACGTCGGGTGCATGCCGACGACGCCCGTCAGGGCGGCCGGCTGGCGGATCGAACCACCGGTGTCGGTGCCGATGGCGAGCGGCACCTGGAACGCCGCGACCGCGGCGGCCGAACCGCCACTGCTGCCGCCCGGGACGCGTGCCAGGTCCCACGGGTTGCTCGTGGGCCCCCACGCGGAGTGCTCGGTCGACGAGCCCATGGCGAACTCGTCCATGTTGGTCTTGCCCAGGATGGCCGCCCCGGCCGCCTGGAGTCGCTCCGCGATGTGGGCGTCGTAGGGCCCCACGAAGCCTTCCAGGATGCGGCTGCCGGCGGTCGACGGACGCCCCGTCGTCACGACCAGGTCCTTGAGCGCGACCGGGATCCCCACCAGCGGCGGCAGCGCCGCCACCGCGTCGGGGCCGGCTTTCCGGGCCGCCGTCAGCCGGCGGTCGGCGGCCTCGGCGGCCTCGGCGGCGCGCGTGTCATCGAACGAGGCCCAGGCATTGAGCGCCGGCGCCTGCCGATGGGCCAGCGCGAGGTGCGCCTCCACCAGTTCACGGGACGAGAAGGCGCCGTCGCGCAGGCCCGCCGCCATCTGCCACGCGAAGAGCCGTGTCGGATCGCTGGCTGGCACGCTCAGGTGGTCTGGTCGGTCAGGATGGCGGGCACCACGAGGTGGTCCCCGATGCGTTCCGGAGCGCCGGCCAGCGCCACGTCGACCGGCAGGCTCGGGGCGGCCCGATCCTCGCGCAGGATGTTCTCGAGCTCGATCGTCTGGGCCGTGGGGGCGATGTGCTCGGTGTCGAGCTCCGCCAGCACGGCGTACTGCTCGAGGATGTGATTCAGCTGGCCCTGCAGGCGCGCCAGCTCGGCGTCACCCAGGCCCAGGCGGGCGAGGTGGGCGACGTGGGCGACGTCGTCGCGGGAGAGACCGGCCATGGGGCAAGGATAGCGGCCGCTCCGCCGCCGCCGTCAGCGCGGGGCGAGGGGGTCGTAGCGCTCGACGAGCGCGGAGCGCCACGCGGGCGCCTCGAAGGCCCGGGCGAAGTAGCCGGTCTCGCGATGGACCTTGCCGTCGGCGACCTCGAGCAGCTGGGCCACGAACCACCGCTCGCCCGACGGGTAGTCGTTGATGCCCTCGACGATGGCGATGGGGCCCGCGCCGTGGATGCGGATGGGCACGAGGAGCGGCGTCATCTCCCAGCCCTCGGGCGACGTCGCCAGGCGCGTCACATGCAGCTCCGGGTAGCCCGGGTAGGACGAATGGACGGCGACGTCGGCGCCGTGGCCGCGCAGGCGCTCACCCGACTGGGGCCACTCGCAGATCCAGTCGTCCGCACGGAGGGTGGCCAGGGTGGCGAAGTCACGCTGGCGGATCGCCTCGGCGTAGGCATCACCCACGCGGCGGGCGTCGGCGGCCGACGTCTCGCCGTGACGTCGCGGCGGCGCCGGCGTCAGGGACCCGTCGAACCGCTCGACGTGGGCCGCCCGCCACGCCGGCGCCTCGAAGGGCTCGCAGAAATACTCGGTCTCGACGGCCACCAGGCCGTCCCGCAGCTCGAGGATGGTGACCCACCACCAGCGCGAGCCGTCCGGGTACGTGGTGACCGACTCGATCGTCCAGAGGTCGTCCTGGCCCTCCAGGCGGCGCACGCCGCTCAGCTCCGGCCCACCACCCGGATAGGTCCGTTCGATCTCGCCGATCCGCTCCGGGCCACGGACCAGCTCGCCCGATTGCGGCCAGCGCGCCACGTACTCGGGGTGGCGGAGCTGACGCAGGGCAGCCAGGTCCCGGCGGGCGACCGCGGCCGCGTACCGCGCGGCGACGCCCGGATCGTCCATCCAGCTTCTCCTCATCCCTGCCTCGCGCCGGACCCTGGGTCAGCGACGCTCCGGCGGACCCGCGAAACGCAGACCCAGTTCAGCGTACTGCGCCGGGTCCGCCGGCGACGGGGCATCCAGCATCAGGTCGCTGCCCGACTGGGTCTTGGGGAACACCATGACCTCGCGGATGTTGACCTGGCGCGTCAGGAGGGCGGCCCAGCGGTCCACCCCCAGGGCGATGCCGCCGTGCGGCGGGGCGCCGTACTCGAACGCGTCGAGCAGGGCGCCGAACTTCGCCTGCATGGCCGTCTCCGAGTGGCCCATCAGGGCGAAGGACCGGGCCAGCAAGTCGCGGCGGTGGATGCGGATCGAGCCGCCACCGAGCTCCCAGCCGTTGAGCACGAGGTCGTACTGCTGCGCCAGCGCCTGGCCGGCGGGGTCCTCCGGTGACGGCCTCGCGGGGTCCCCGGAAGCCGTCACGAGCTTGGCCTCGTCCTCCGGCAGCGGCGCGCTGAAGGGGTTGTGGGTGGCGTCCCAGCGCCGGCCCTCGGTGTCCCATTGGTACATCGGGAAGTGGTGGACCCAGGCGTAGGCCAGCACGTCGGGGTCGGCCAGGGCGAGCCGCCGACCCAGCTCCAGGCGGACCTGGCCGAGCACCTCCTGGGCCACCACGTCCTTGTCGGCGACGAGCAGGGCAAGGTCTCCGTCGCCGGCTCCGGCCGCCGCGGCGAGGGCCGCCGCCTGCGCCTCACCGACGATCCTGGTGATGCTCGAATGGATCCCCCCGCTCGCCAGGGCGATGGTGACGAGGCCGCGCGCGCCGTGATGTTTGGCCAGTTCGGTCAGCTCGTCGATCTGGCTGCGGGTCGCCCCGGCCATGCCGGGCGCGGCGAGGCCGATCACCCGCCCCCCGGCGGCGAGCGTCTCATCGAAGACGCGGAAGCCCGTGCCCGCGGCCGCCGGGCCGACGTCGTGCAGCTCGAGCCCGAAGCGGACGTCGGGTTTGTCCGAGCCATACCGGTCGAGGGCCTCGCGATAGGTGAAGCGCGGGAAGGGCGTGGCCTGGATGGGTCGATCGGGCACCGTGGCCCGGCTGACGGTGATGGCCATCTCCTCGACGAAGCGCATCACGTCGGCCTCGGCCACGAAGCTCATCTCCAGGTCCAGCTGGCTGAACTCGGGCTGGCGGTCGCCGCGCAGGTCCTCGTCGCGGAAGCAGCGCGCGATCTGGAAGTAGCGGTCCATGCCCGCGACCATGAGCAGCTGCTTGAGCTGCTGCGGGCTCTGCGGCAGGGCGTAGATGCTGCCCGGCTGGAGCCGCGAGGGCACGATGAAGTCGCGGGCCCCTTCAGGGGTCGACTTGATGAGCATCGGCGTCTCGATCTCCACGAAGCCGGCCGCGACGTGGGCGGCGCGGATGGCCTCGACGAGCCGGCTGCGGGTCAGCAGGCGGGCCAGGATGGGCTCGCGCCGCAGATCCAGGTAGCGGTACTTGAGGCGCAGGGCCTCGTCCACCTCGCCCTCGGGCTCGTTGATGGGGAACGGCGGCGTGCGCGCCGGGCCCAGCACGTCGACCACGTCGGCCCGCAGCTCGACGTCCCCGGTCGGCAGGCGCGGGTTCTCCGTGCCGGGCAGCCGCTTCGCCAGGAGGCCGCTGGCCCGGATGACGAACTCGGGCCGGACCTCGCTGCCGACCGCGTGGGCCGCGGGAGCGGTGGCCCGGTCGAGCACGACCTGGGTGATGCCGTAGCGGTCGCGCAGGTCGAGGAAGATCAGCTGGCCAAGGTCGCGCCGGCGGTGGACCCAGCCGGCCAGGGTCATGGGCTGGCCGGCCAGCTCGGCGCGTGCCTCGCCGCAGGTCGCGGTACGGTGGAACGTCTGCATGGGCGACCTCATGGTAGAGGAGGCGGCGGAAAGGCCCCGGCCGCGTTCAGCCGTGCCGGTGGCCGGCCTGGCCGCGGCTCAGGTCGCGGGCCAGGTCGGCGACGTTGGCCGAGCGCTGCGTGCCCGCCTGCAGGTCCCGCACCTGCACCTGGCCGTGGGCCAGCTCGTCGCCCACGATGACGGCGAAGTGGGCCCCATCGCGGGCGGCGCCCTCCAGCTGCCGCCCCAGCTTGCGGGTGGCGAGGTCGGCCCGGACCGCCAGGCCGGCCGCGCGGAGGTCGGTCGCCAGCCGCAGGCGTGTCGCCGTGTCCTCGGCGTCGGCGCCCACGACGATCGCCGTCGGGCCGACCGCCGCCGGGGCGGCCTGGCCCTGCTCGGCCAGGGCCAGCACCACGCGGTCGAGGCCCAGGGCGAAGCCGATGCCCGGCGTGGGCTTGCCGCCCAGCAGCTCCACGAGCCCGTCGTAGCGGCCGCCGCCACCCAGGGCCTGCTGCTGGCCGGTCGCGCCCTGGCGGTAGAACTCGAAGGCGGTGCGGGTGTAGTAGTCGAGGCCCCGGACGAGCGTGGGCTCAAGGTGCGGCTGGATCCCGAGGGCGGCGAGATGAGCCTGCACGGCCGCGAGGTGGGTCGCGCACGCATCGCACAGGTGGTCGACCAGGCGCGGGGCGGCCGCGATGAGGGCCGCCAGATCGGGATCCTTCGAATCGAGGAGCCGCAGGGGGTTGACCTTCAACCGCTCCGCCTCGGCCGGGGCGAGGGCCGCCGCATGCGCCTCGAAGTACGCCCGCAGCCGCTCCAGGTAGGCCGGCCGGCACGCCCCGTCGCCGATCGAGTTCAGGTGGACGTCGACGCCTGCCAGGCCGGTGGTGGCATAGAAGCGCAGGCCGAGCTCGATCAGCTCCGCGTCGACGGCCGGACCTGCGTCGCCGATGGCCTCCACGTCCCATTGCCAGAACTCGCGGAAGCGGCCGGCCTGCGGACGGTCGTAGCGGAACATGGGCCCGCACAGGCTGACCCGTACCGGCTGCGGCAGGGCCTGCATGCCGTGCTGGATGTAGGCCCGTACGATGCCTGCGGTCGCCTCGGGTCGCAGGGCCCAGCGCTCGCCTTCTTCGCCGCGCGTCGCGGCGACCCGGAAGAGCTCCTTCTCCACGACATCGGTCACCGCACCGACGCCGCGTTCGAAGACCTCGCTCTCCTCGAACAGCGGCGTGTCCATCTCGGCGTAGCCGTAGCGGGCGGCGAGATCGCGGGCGATGCCCTCCAGGCGCGCGAAGGCCGCCCGTTCGGCGGGCAGCAGGTCGCGAGTACCGCGGGGCGCACGGAACTGGGGCATCGCGGCAAGTCTACCGGCGGGGAGGGGCGGCACGCGGACCCTCTACGGTGCCCGGGGCTGACCCAGCGTCTCTATGCGCCTCGCGACTGTCCGGACCGTCGGGCGCCTCGATCAGGCCGCTCCGCTCGCCGATCGATGCACCGCTCGGATGGCCCGGCTGGTGAGGTGGCTCGCACGACCCCGATCCGCCGCATCGGTGGCCAGGACAGTCGCCTGCCGAATGCTCGACCGCTGCCGGCGATGCGCGATCGCCGACGGCCCACCGCGCCCAGCGGCGTGCTCGGTCGCGGCTGTGCTACACCTGTGCCATGGCCATCCCGCCGTACCGCGTCCACGTCGTGCCGGCGACCCGCCGCATCGGCCGCCTCTTCCTGCCCGGCTGGCTGGCCATCACGATCGGCCGCGACATCTGGACGTGGCGCCCGCTGGCCGGACCCGACCTCGAGCACGAGCTGTGCCACGTGCGGCAATGGCGGCGCTACGGCCTGCGCTTCATCCCACGCTACGGGCGGGCCTCGTGGCGGGCGTGGCGAGCCGGCGGCGACCCGTACCGTGACAACGCCTTCGAGGTGGCGGCGCGGCGCGCCGCCGACCGCTGATCAGCCCAGGTCGCGCTGGACCGTGTAGACGTCCTTGAGGCGCTCGATACGGGACAGCAGCCGCGCCAGCTGGGCCACCGAGGCCACCTGGAGGGTGGCGTGGACGATGGCCGTGTGGTCCGGGTTCGTGCTGACGTTGGCGGCCAGGATGTTGACCTTGTGCTCGGCCACCACGTTCGTGATGTCGGACAGGAGGCCGGTCCGGTCGTAGGCCTCGATGCGGATGGCGATGGGATACGTCTGCTGGGCCGGTGCGTCCCACTCCACGTCGATGAGGCGGTGGACGTCCCGCTCGTTGACCACGGTCGGGCAGGTCCGAAGATGTACGGTGACGCCCTTGCCGCGGGTGATGTAACCCACGATGGGGTCGCCGGGGATGGGGTGGCAGCATTTGGCGAAGCGGATGAGGAGGTCGCCGACGCCCTTGACGCGCACGCCGCCGGGCCGCTCCAGCGGCGGTGGCGCGACCTGCGGCAGGGCCGTCTCGGTGTCGTCGATGACGCCCAGCCGGATGACCACCTGCTGGGCACTGATGGCGCCGTAGCCGATGGCGGCGTAGAAGTCGTCGGGCCCGGCCATCTTGTACAGGGCCGCCATCTCGGCCACGCGCTCCGGCCCGATCCGCTCGACCGAGGTGCGGGCCAGGCGCCGCAGCTCACGGTCCAGGGCCTCGCGACCGTGGACGATGTTCTCGTCCCGCTCCTGGCGCTTGAACCACTGGCGGATCTTTTCGCGGGCGTGGCCGGTGCGGACGATGTTCATCCAGTCACGCGACGGACCGTGGGCCGCCTTGGTCGTGACGATCTCCACGATGTCGCCGTTCTGCAGCTTGTAGTCCAGCGGCACGAGGCGGTTGTTGACCTTGGCGCCGATGCAGCGGTGGCCCACGTCGGTGTGGATGCGGTAGGCGAAGTCGAGGGGGCCCGAGCCCGCCGGCAGGTCCTTCACCTCGCCGCGTGGCGTGAAGACGAAGACCTGGTCCTGGAAGATGTCGAGTTTGAGGCCCTCCACGAACTCCGTGGCGTCGGCCACCTCGCGCTGCCAGTCCATGAGCTGGCGCACCCAGGCCAGCTTGGCGTCGTAGTCGCGGTCGATGCGCGACCCTTCCTTGTAGCGCCAGTGGGCGGCGATGCCCACCTCCGAGACGCGGTGCATCGCCTGGGTCCGGATCTGGACCTCGAGGGGCTTCCCGTCGAGCGCCACCACCGCGGTGTGCAGGCTCTGGTAGCCATTGCCCTTGGGCATGGCGATGTAGTCGTCGAACTGGCCGGGGATGGGCCGCCACAGCGAGTGCACGACGCCGAGCGCGGCGTAGCAGTCCTTGAGCTCCTCGACGAGGACGCGGATGGCATAGACGTCGTAGATCTCGCCGAGTTCGGCGCTCTTGCGCTGCATCTTCTTGGCGATGCTGGCGATGTGCTTGGGGCGGCCGGACAGGTCGGCCTCGATGCCCGCCGCGCGGAGCGCCCCATCGAGCACGGTCATGGCCCGCTCGACGTAGCCCTCGCGGGCGCGGCGGCGCGTCTCGAGCTTGGCCGCCAGCTCACGGTATTCAGTCGGCTCGAGGACCTTGAAGGCCAGATCCTCAAGCTCCCACTTGATCTGCCAGATGCCCAGGCGCTCGGCCAGCGGCGCATAGATCTCCTGCGTCTGGCGGGCGATGCGGACCTGCTTCTCGTGCGGCAAGGCGCTCAGCGTGCGCATGTTGTGGAGCCGGTCGGCGAGCTTGATGAGGACGACGCGGACGTCCTCCGCCATGGCCAGGAACATCTTGCGGATGTTCTCGGCCTGCTGCTCCTCGTGCGACAGGGTGCTGAACTTGGAGAGCTTGGTCACGCCATCGACGAGGCGCACCACGTCCGGCCCGAACCGCTCCTCGAGGTCGCTGAGGTCGTAGTCGGTGTCCTCGGGGATGTCGTGGAGCAGCGCCGCGGTCACGGCCACGGGGTCGATGCCGAGCTCGGCCAGGATCTGCGCGGCGGCCAGGGGGTGAGTGACGTACGGCTCGCCGGAGGCCCGTTTCTGGCCCTCGTGGGCCTCCACGGCGAAGCGATACGCGCGTTCGACGGGCTCCAGGTCGGCCTGCGGGTAGTGCTCGTGGAGGGTCGCGAAGAGGTGGCGCGCGGCCGCCCCCACGGCACGCGGCGAGGCGCCGGCGGCCGCGGTCGCGGGCCGGGCCGGGGCGCGCCCGCGCTTGACCGCGGGCGGGGAGGCAGGATCGACGGCCATGGCGGGCAGTGTACCCCGCAAGCTCGGCGCCTCTGGGCGAGGCCTAGGTGCTCCGCTCGGCACGCGCCAGGTCGCGCCACTCCCGCAGGCGATACCAGAGGGGGTCAAGGACCAGGTCGAACGTGCCGGGGTGGCGCAACGGCTGGCCGCCGAACGTGCGCTTGAAGGCGCTGAAACCGGCCCACGATGGGTCCGCCCCGGCCGCGTCGGCCTCCACCACGCCCCACTGGTCGAACGTGCGCACGCCGTCGCCGGCGAGGCGCGGCAGCAGCGCCGCCATCGTCGCATATGCCCCGTAGGCGTGCCGCAGGGCGGGGTCGCGGAGTGAGGCGCCGTAGAGGTAGTAGGCGCGATCCGCCACGCGGGCCACGGCCATGCCGGCGATCGGGCGGCCCTCGAGCTCGGCGAGGGCCAGGTACCAGCCCCCGGTGGGCGCCGCTGGGCCCGGCGCAGCGAACCCGGCGGCGACGCGTTCGAGGAACCCCTCCGACCGCGCCCGGAAGGCGCCACGGGTGGCCGTCGCCCGCAGCAGGCCATGGAACGCCGCCACGCTCGCGCTGTCGGGGTCGCGGCGGATCGCCACCTGGACGCCCTCGCGAGTCGCGCGACCGGAGAGGCGACGGGCATCGGCGTGCCACGCGGCCCGCATCGCCTCGTGGTCGGCCGTCAGGGTCACGAGGCGCGTGGTCGCGGCCTGGAGGTCATGGCGCGCCCGGCGCAGGCCGGCCGCCCGCAGCGCCGCGCCGACGTCCGGCTCCCCGGGCACGGCCCGCGGGTCGACCTTCACGACGATGCCGCGCTCCCGGCGACCGGCCTCGCGCAACGCCCCCAGGAGCGCCGCCAGGATGGCCGGCGCGTCGGGCGCCTCCCGCGTCCACACCGGCCCGTGGGGCACGTAGATGACCGTCCGGCCCAGCGTCGTGCGGCGCACCAGCGCCTGCGCCACGGCCCGGACGCGGCCCGCCCGGTCGCGCAGCACCAGGCGCAGCGGTCGCTCCCCGGTCGGCGCCACGGCCTCACCCCAGGCCCAGCACTGCAGCGGATCGCCCTCCGGACGCTCGGCCACGAAGGCGTCCCAGGTCGGGCGGTCGCTCTCGTCGGCGAGGGTCCAGCTGACGCCGCTCACCGGCCGCGGCCGCTCAACGGCCGGACCCCGACCAGCCAAGGCGGGCCAGCGCCGCGCGCACCTCGGCCGCCTCGTCCCACGGCACCGCCCCCTCCGCGGTCTCGATCGTCTTCTCGTGGCCCTTGCCGGCGAAGAGCACCGCGTCGCCCGGGCGCGCGGCCTCAAGGGCCAGGGCGATCGCCGCACGGCGGTCGGGCACGAGGCGGAGCTCGCTGCCGCGGTGGAGGCCGGCGGCCTCGGCCCCCTCGGCGATCTGCTCCAGGATCGCCTCGCGCGGCTCGCCTCGCGGGTCCTCGTCGGTGACGACCACCAGCCGGCAGCGCTCACCGGCGACGCGCCCCATCTGCGCCCGCTTCAGGACGTCACGCTCGCCGGCCGAGCCGAAGACGGCGATGAGCCGGCCGCCGGCGGCGCCGGCGAGCGGCGCCAGCTC
Source organism: Candidatus Limnocylindrales bacterium (assembly GCA_036561685.1). Taxonomy (GTDB): domain Bacteria; phylum Chloroflexota; class Limnocylindria; order Limnocylindrales; family CSP1-4; genus DASPUH01. The sequence goes on from DATBOX010000001.1 coordinate 33,153, forward strand.
GTCCAGGACCTTGGCCAGCGCCTCGGGCGTGTGGGCATAGTCGACGAGGGCGGCGAACGGCTGTCCCCCATCGATGCGCTCCATGCGGCCGGGGACGCCGGCCACGGCTTCGAGGCCCGCCCGCACCGCCTCCGGCGGCAGGGCGAGTGCCTCCCCCACGGCCGCCGCGGCAAGGGCGTTCCAGGCGTTGAAGCGGCCGGCCAGCGACAGGGCCAGGTGGCCGCGCCAACGGGGCGTCACGAGCTCGAGCTCCAGCCGCTGGAGGCTCTCCCGGAGGGCCACCCCCCGGACGTCGGCGGCCTCGTCGAAGCCGTAGGTGATGACCGTGGCACCGGCCGCCTGTGCTGCCGCGGCGAAGTCGGCGGCGGCCGGATCGTCCAGGTTCACCACGCCCGTCTTGGGCCACCCCTTGGCCGGGTTCTGGGGACCGCCAGCGAGCGCTTCGAAGAGGCGCCGCTTGGCCGCGGCGTAGGCCGCCAGCGTGCCGTGGAACTCGAGGTGCTCGTGGGTCAGGTTGGTCAGCACCGCGACGTCGTAGGCCACCGCGCCGACGCGGTCCTGGGCCAGGCCGTGCGAACTCGTCTCGAGGACCGCGAAGCGGTCGCCGGCCTCGACCATGGCGGCCAGGTGGGCCTGCAGGACCGGCGCCTCGGGCGTCGTGGTCCGGGCCGGGTTGCCGACGGCGTGGCCGCCGATGACCACGTCGACCGTGCTGACGAGGCCGGCCGGCAGGCCTGCCTGGCCCAGGATGGAGCGCACCAGGTAGGCCGTCGTGGTCTTGCCATCGGTCCCCGTGACGCCCACCACGCCGAGCCGGTGCGAGGGATCGTCCCACCACCAGGCCGCCGCCTGGGCGAGGGCCGGCCGGGCCGCGACCACCACCAGCTGGGGCACGGCGAGGCCGGGCAGGGGCCGCTCCACGATGACGGCCGCGGCGCCCGCCGCGACCGCCGTGGCCGCGAAGTCATGCCCGTCGTTGACCCGACCGGGGACCGCCACGAAGACGTCTCCCGGCCGCACATGGCGCGAGTCCATCGTGACGCCCGCCACGGCGCGTGCCCCGAGCGCCTCCCCTGCCCCACCCGACTCGGGCGGGCTGGCAGCGATGACGGAGCGCAGCTGGCCGCGGGCCTCGAGGGCGCCCACGAGCGCGCCGAGCGGGCGGCTGCGGCCGATCGACCGGCTCATCGGCGGCGGAGCGCCCGTCGAGCCGAGCGGGCCACCAGACCAGCGCGGTAGACGGCCGGCCGAAGGACCAGCTCATGGGCCCCCGCCGACTCGACCCAGCGTGCCCCGAAGCCGGCCTTGTGCTCGTAGAGGCCCCACGTCGCGTCGCCCGGCTCCGGCCGGCGGCGCGCCCCCGCGACGTCGACGCCGCCCAGGTCCAGGCCCGGCATGCCGCCCTGCAGGGCCAGGCGCATGGCTTCCCAGCGCAGCAGCTGCATCGTCCCCGGGAACGCGCTGCGGGCGGCCGGATCGTCGGCCGAGAACGCCGTCGCAAGGTGGCCGCCCTGGCGGTACATCAGCAGGGCGCCCAGGAACCGGTCCCCGGCCTCGGCCACCAGCAGGCGACCGCGCCGCGCCTCCAGGAGGCGCCCCCACCACGTCAGGAAGCCGTGCCGCGAGGAGAACGTGAAGCCCTTGCGGACGGCCGTGGCGTCCAGGGACCGTCCCAGGTCCGGCAGCCGTTCACCGGCCGTGTCCTCACGCACCAGGACGGCCTGGCGCTCGGCACCTCGCACGCGCTGCCGCGTCGTCTTGCTGAGGCCGCCGAACAAGGTGTCCTCGCTGGTCCCCTGCGGCCAGCTCACCACCAGGCGGTGGCGCGACGGCTGGATCTCCTCCGCGGGCACGAAACCGCCGGCGGCAAGCGTGGCCTCGAAGGCCTGGTCGGCGTCGAGCTCGGGGTCGACGGCCAGGATCGTCGCCCCGGCCCCGCGGGCCCAGCGGCCAAGGGCGAGCGCGCGTGCGGCGGCCGCCGGGGCACCACCCTCCCCTGCCACCGGCCCGCGCGAGGCGTAGGCCAGGAAGCCCGGCAGCGGTGCGCGCCGGCGGGTCAGGACCAGCGCCCCGGCCCCGTCGGTGAAGGTCACGAAGCGGGACCGCCAGCCTTCCTCGACGGTCTGGCTGGCCCAGACCGTGCTCTGCAGGACGTGACCTCCCGGCACGTCGACCGTCAGAGCATCCCAGCCCGGCGGCGCGACATCGGTGACCGCGTCGACCTCGACCGCCGGCGCCTCGCTCATGGCTGCTTCACCCGGCATCGCCGGCCGCCGGTGGCCGGCCCAGGCGACGCGTCGCCACGGCCACGCGAGCTCGCTGCGCGACGTTCACCACGCCCCGCACGACGGGCCGGGTGACCAGCTCCCACGCGCCGATCCAGGTCACCTCCTGTCCTCCGAAGCCGGCCTTGAACTGCTCGATGCCGGGATGGGCCAGGCCCCATAGATCGTAGGTCGCCCGGCCGCGCTCGCGCGACGAGCGGATGGCCTCCCACTTGAGCAGGTAATTGGCCCGCGAGGCGGCCCCGGCCGCGGTCATCCCGCCGTACGGCTCGATGGCCGTCGCGCCACACTCCAGCAGGAGCAGTGTGGCCTGCCGCCGCCCGGCCGCATCCTGGGCGAAGAGGAGACGCGCGGCCCCGCGGCGCGCGAACGCGGCATACGTGGCGGCATAGGCGCCGCGCGCGCGGTGCACGAAGCCGGCCCGGCGGGCCGTCTCCACGTAGATCATGTAGAAGTCGTCGAGCGCCTCGGGCCCGGCCTCGATCACGGTCACGCCGTCGCGGCGCGCCTTCGTCACGTACTGCCGCCACTTGCCGCGGAGGTCGGCCCACAGCGCCTGCTCCGGCCGGGTCAGGTCGATGAGCCTGGTGCGCGACGGCTGGACGGGTGAGGTCGGCCGCCAGCCGTTGGCGCGCAGCCAGCCTTCCAGCGGATCGCCGGCCGGCACCGCGGGGTCGATCACGACGTGGCTCAGGCGCATGCGCCGTGCGACGGCCCGAAGGGCGTCGGTCCAGGCGGTCACGCCCCCCGCGCCGAAACTGGTCGCGACCGGCCCGCGCGGGGCATAGCCGATCGACCAGGGGCTCGGCCCCAGGCGGTGCACGAGGAGCTGCGCCCCGATGGGCCCGTCCGCCGCGTCCACCACGACGCGTTCCGGCGCCCAGCCGTTGGCCGCCTTGACCTCCGCCCAGGCCGTCTGCTGGGCGTACGCGCCTCCCGCGGCGGCGGCGACGAAGGCGTCCCACGCTGCCTCGTCCGTACGGAGGCGGAACGCGGGATGGCC
>DATBOX010000002.1:0-2857 GCA_036561685.1 Candidatus Limnocylindrales bacterium
CGAGGGGGATCACCAGGCGGATCGCCGTGTGCGTGACCGAGAAGCCGACCACCTTGTTGTCGATCAGGCCGGCCGCCCGGCCAGCCGCCATGACCTCGACGTCACGGAGGGTGGCGGCGCGACCCTTGCGGAAGACGACCCAGATGCCGCCGCGCGGCTGGAGGCACACCCGGAGCTCGGCCAGGCGATCCAGGTCCGCGGCCTGGTCGGCGCCCAGGAAGATGAGGTCGGACCCGGGACGCGCCTGACCCTCGGTCAGGTCGTCGGTGAACGCCGCCAGCTCCTGGGCCAGGTCCGGATCGTCCACCCCGAGCAGCGCCACCCGAGCGCCAGGCCGCATGCCCAGCTTCTCCAGGCGCGGCTTGTCGTACGTGCGCTCCACGGGGTCATCGTGCCACGTCGCCGTACCATCGGGCAGATGCCCGACCACCCGCCGACCGGCGGCCCGGCGAACCGCCTGGCCGCGGAGACCAGCCCCTACCTCCTGCAGCACGCCCACGACCCGGTCGACTGGTTCGCCTGGGGCCCTGAGGCCCTGGAGCGGGCGGCCAGCCTGGATCGGCCGATCTTCCTGTCCATCGGTTACGCGGCCTGCCACTGGTGTCACGTGATGGCGCACGAGTCGTTCCGTGACCCGGCCACGGCCGCGGAGTTGAACGCCGGTTTCGTGGCCATCAAGGTGGACCGCGAGGAACGGCCGGACCTCGACGCGCTGTACATGGATGCCGTGCAGGCCCTCACCGGCCAGGGTGGCTGGCCCATGAGCCTCTTCCTCACCCCGGCCGGCCAGCCGTTCTACGGCGGGACCTACTTCCCCCAGGAGCGCCGCCACGGCCTGCCGGCCTTCGGCGAGGTACTCGCGGCCGTCAGCCGCACATGGCACGACGACCCCGAGGGCGTGCGGCGGGCGGCGGCTCGCGTGGCGGAGGCGGTGGCGGCCCACCAGCAGGTCCCGGCGGACACACCGGACGACGGCGGCGGATGGCGCCTCCACACGGGTTGGCTGCCCGCCGCGATCGCCGCCCTGGAGGCGAGCTTCGACCCAGCCCACGGCGGGTGGGGCGGCGCCCCGAAGTTCCCGGCGCCCATGCTCATCGAGGCACTCCTCATCCGCGCCGTGGCCGAGCCGGCCGACGAGGCGCCACGTGCGATGGTGCGCCGCACGCTGGACGCCATGGCCGACGGCGGCATCCACGACCAGCTTGGCGGTGGCTTCGCGCGCTACTCGACCGACGGGCAGTGGCTGGTGCCCCACTTCGAGAAGATGCTGTACGACAACGCCCAGCTGGCCCGCGCCTACCTCCACGCGTGGCAGCTCACCGGCGAGGCACGCTACCGGGCCGTCGTGGAGGACACTTTGGACTACGTGGCACGCGAGCTGGCCCTGCCCGACGGGCCGTTCGCCGCCAGCCAGGACGCGGACACCGAGGGCGTCGAAGGGGCTACCTACACCTGGACCCTCGAGGAGGTGACGCGCCACCTGGGGCCCACGACGGCCCTGTTCAGCGCCGCGTACGACGTGCGGCCGCGCGGCAACTGGGACGGCCACACGATCTTCCGCCGGGTCGCCTCGGACGCGCAGCTGGCCGAGCGCTTCGGCTTCACCCCCGCGGCCGTGGCGCGTTCGCTCGCAGAGGCTCGCGCACGGCTCCTGGCGGTGCGCCGGGCACGACCCCAGCCGGCCCGCGACGACAAGGCCATCGCGGCCTGGAACGGTCTTGCGCTGGCGGCCTTCGCGGAGGCCTCAGCGGCCCTCGGTCGCGACGACTACCGAGCCGCCGCGGAGCGCGCCGCCGACTTCCTGGTGACCCGGTTGCTGGGCGACGACGGCCACCTGCAGCGCACCTGGAAGGACGGCCGGGCCGGCCCTGCTGCCGTCCTGGAGGATCACGCCGACCTGGCGGAGGGCCTGCTGGCGCTCTACGGGGCCACGTTCGACGAGCGCTGGTTCATCGCGGCCCGAGGCCTCCTGGACGCGGTCCTCGAGCGGTTCGCGGCCCCGGAAGGGGGCTTCTACGACACCGCCACCGATCACGAGACGCTCATCGCCCGGCCCCGTGGCGTGCAGGACAACGCCGTCCCGTCGGGCAACGCCATGGCCACGACGGCCCTGCTGCGCCTGGCCGCGCTGACCGGCGAGGCCCGCTATCGCGACGCGGCCGAGGCGGCCCTGCGCACCGTCGGCGATCTGCCCGCCCGCCACCCCCAGGCCTTCCCCCAGTGGCTGGTCGCCTTCCAGCTGGCCGGCCGGCCGTTCGACGAGGTCGCCATCGTGGGGCCGCCCGACTCGCCGGCGCGGGCCGGGCTGATCGCCGCGGTCAGGGACATGTTCCGGCCGTGGGCCGTCCTCGCGGTCGCGTCATCGGACGGTGGCGACGGGTCCGCCGTGGCGCTCCTCCACGAGCGGCCCACCATCGGCGACGCGCCGACGGCCTACGTGTGCCGCGGCTTCGCCTGCCTGCGGCCCATGACCGAACCACAAGCACTCCGGGCGCAGCTGGAGGAGGGGCGGGCACCCTGATGTGACGGGCCGCGACCCGGTCCTCAGGCGGGTCGGCCGCTCCGCCGCAGGCTGTCGCCGCTGCCCCACAGGGGATCGATGGCGCGGGCGATGGCGTAGCCGATCGTCGCCGCCAGCAGCGACATGGCCACGGCGGGGAGCCAGCCGGGGTGCGGGATGGTCACGGTCTCCCCGAGCTGGTCGGCGAGATAGATACCCACGAACAGCCCGGCCAGCCCCGGCAGGCCCCGCCCGAAGATGCCGGCCAGCGTGCCCACGATGAACATGGCGGCCAGGCCGTAGATGCCCTTGGTGACGATGTCGGGCGGCATGCTCGACGAGAGGTTGACCGCGACG
>DATBOX010000003.1:0-1927 GCA_036561685.1 Candidatus Limnocylindrales bacterium
GCGCGGCGATCCAGGCGGCCGCGGCGCGCAGGCCGGCCAGGTCGCCCTGCTCAGAACGGAAGCGGCAGAACTCGGCCAGCTCGTCGGTCCAGGCCGGCAGGTGGGCCTCGACGTACTGGTCCAGCGCCTCGTATCGGGTCAAGGGACTCTCCTCGTGCTGTCTTCCACTCCACGCTAGGCGTGCGTGGGAGGGCCGTCAAACCGCCCCGCGGCGCCCCTACAATCCGGGCATGTCCAGCGCGACGGCCGGTGCCGCGACCCAGCCGTCGGCCGCCCCGCTGCGCGTTGCCATCCTTGGCCTTGGCACGGTCGGCCGCGAGGTCGCCCGAGCCCTCGCCGAGCGCGGTCCCGATCTGGCGGCCGCATCCGCTGGCCGGGGCCTGGCGCTCGCGGCGGTGGGCGTGCGGGAGCCTCGGCGCGACCGGGGCGTGCCCCTGCCGCCGGCGGTGCCCCTTACCGACGACCTGGCGGCGGTGGCAACCGGTCGGGCCGCGCCGGTCGACGTCGTCGTGGAGCTGCTTGGTGGTCTCGAGCCGGCCGGGGAGCTGGTCACGGCGGCCCTGGACAGGGGCGCCGCGGTCGTGACGGCCAACAAGGCGCTCCTGGCCCGACGGGGCGCGGCGCTGGAGGGGCACGTGCGGCGCCTGGGGGCCACGCTGCGCTTCGAGGCGGCCGTGGGCGGCGGGCTGCCCATCCTGGGTCCGCTCGGCCGCGACCTGGCCGCCGACCGCTGGCAGGCCGTGACCGGCATCCTCAATGGCACCTGCAACGACATCCTGTGCCGCATGGACCTGCGCGGTACCTCCTACGCCGACGCCCTCGCCGAGGCCCAGGCGGCGGGGTACGCCGAGGCCGACCCAAGCGGCGACGTGGAGGCCCGGGACACGGCCGACAAGCTGGCCATCCTCATCCGGTTCGCCTTCGGCGCCTGGCCCGACGTGACCGCCATCCGCCGCGCCCCGCCGGCCCTCGACGGCGATGGCGCCCCGGGCATCACCGGCGTCACCGGCGCGCTGCTGGCGGTGGCCCGGCGCGAGGGCCTCGTGATCCGCCTCGTGGCGCACGCGGAACGGGCCCCGCACGGGGAGGTCGCCGCGTGGGTCATGCCGGCCGCGGTGCGGGCCGATTCCGGCCTTGGCCGCACCGAGTGGGTCGACAACCGGCTCGAGCTGGAGGCCGAGCCGGTCGGGCGGGTGACGATCACTGGCCCGGGGGCGGGCGGCCCGGCGACCAGCTCGGCCGTGCTGGGGGACCTGCTGGCGATCGCCCGCGGCGAGGGTTCGACCTGGGGCGGCCTGCCACCCGCGCCGGCGACCCAGATCCAGCCGCTCGACCACCTGGGCCCCGCGCGGCGCTGGCTCATAGCCGACGCCCCCGGCAACGGCTTCACCAGCATCCGGACCGTCGCCCAGCTGCGCGACGAGCTGCGCGGCAGTGGCTACCAGGCCACGCTCTTCCCCATCCTCGACGAGGCCCGCTGACCATGCGCATGAGCGACGTCCTGCGCCAGCTCCGCCAGCAGCACGTGGCGGCAGAGGCCCGTCCGCGCCTCCTCCACCGCTATGCCGCGTTCCTGCCGCTGAGCGATGCGACGCCGCCGCTCAGCCTCGGCGAGGGCGGGACGCCGCTGCTCCACGCCCGGACGCTGGGGCGAGCCATCGGCTGCCCGGAGCTCTACCTGAAGCTGGAGGGCAGCAACCCGACCGGCTCCTTCAAGGATCGGGGCATGGTGGTGGCGGTCGCCAAGGCGCTGGAGGCCGGGGCGCACGCGATCGTCTGTGCCTCCACCGGCAACACGGCGGCATCGGCGGCGGCGTACGGCGCGGCGGCGGGCCTCGAAGTGGTGGTCGTCCTGCCGGCCGGCCAGATCGCGGCCGGCAAGCTGGTGCAGGCCCAGCTGGCCGGGGCCAGGGTCATCGCCGTCGAC
>DATBOX010000004.1:0-4158 GCA_036561685.1 Candidatus Limnocylindrales bacterium
TCAAAGGCCATCTCATCGAGTCCGACGGCATCCCAGTCGTCAAGGGTGCGGCTGATCTCCTCCGGCGTGCCGGCGAGGGTCGCGGCCGTGGCGCCGGCCGGAGCCGGCCCGAAGTACACCTGAGCGCGCGCCGAGGTCGGGGGCACGGGACGGCCCGCCGCCTCGGCCGCGGCCCGCAGCGCGGGCAGTCGTGACGCAAGGCCGGCGGGTGCGTTCTGGCTGAGGTGATAGCCGTCGCCGAGCCGCCCCGCGCGCCGTGCGCCATGCTCACTGCGCCCCCCGACGATGATCGGCAGCGCCGCGCCTTGAGGCGGCAGCGGCCCGAAGACGGCGTCCGCGACCTGGTGGAAGCGACCCTCGAACGGCTCGTCGCTGCCCGACCACAGGTGCCGCCACAGGCGGATCGACTCATCCAGATAGGCGCCGCGCACGTGGAAGCGCTCGGGCACGCCCAGGTTGCGGAACTCCGGCTCGCTCCAGCCCAGGCCGACGCCCGCGACGACCCGCCCGCCGACGAGGGCGTCCAGGGTGGCCAGCTCCTTCGCCACGATCACCGCGTTCCGCTGCGGGACCACGATGACGCTCGTCGCGAGCCGGACGCGTGTCGTCTGGCCACCCAGCCAGGCGAGTGTCGTGAGGGCCTCATAGATCGTGCCGTACAGCGCCGCGTCACCCCGGTCCACCAGCACGTGGTCCGTCGCCCAGACCGTACGCCAGCCGAGCCGCTCGGCTGCCTGGGCGGTCGCGAGGATGGCCTCCGCGTTCGCGCCGGCAGGCTTGTTGGGCAGGATCAGGCCGTAGTGCATGCCCGGATGGTAGTGGCGCGACGGTGGCTCGTGCCGCGGGCACATGAGCGGAACGTTGGCCCGGCCCGGGCGCCGTCCACGGATATGAAAGAGGCCCGGCGCGCTCGTGTGAGCGGGCCGGGCCCCTGGCTGGGTCTGGGTCGGACTAGAAGTCCATGTCCCCGCCACCGCCACCGGGATGGCCGTGGCCGTTGCCGCCGTCCTTCTTCTCGGGCAGGTCGGTCACAAGGGTCTCGGTCGTGAGCACCATGGCGCCGATCGAGGCGGCGTTCTGGAGCGCGGACCGGGTCACCTTGAGGGCGTCGACGATGCCCTTCTCGAAGAGGTCGCCGTTCTCGTCGCGGAGTGCGTCGTACCCGTGGCCGGGCTTCATCTTGCGCACAGCGGCGACGATGACGGAGCCCTCCTTGCCGGCGTTCTCGGCGATCTGGCGGATCGGCGCCTCCAGCGCGCGGCGCAGGATGTTGATGCCGATGGCCTCGTCACCCTCGAGCTTGACCTTGTCGAGGGCCGGGATGGCCTGGAGAAGGGCGCTGCCGCCGCCGGCGACCATGCCTTCCTCGATGCCCGCCCGGACCGTGGACAGGGCGTCCTCGATGCGGTGCTTCTTCTCCTTGAGCTCGACCTCGGTGGCCGCGCCGACCTTGATCACGGCGACGCCCCCGGCCAGCTTCGCCAGCCGCTCCTGGAGCTTCTCCTTGTCGTAGTCGGACGTGGTCTCCTCGATCTGGGCCTTGATCTGGGTCATGCGGCCCTTGATCGCGTCCTGGGAGCCCTCGCCGTCGACGATCGTGGTGTCGTCCTTGGTGGCGACCACACGACGCGCCTTGCCAAAATCTTCGGCGACGACGCTGTCGAGCTTGCGGCCGAGCTCCTCGCTGATGACGTTGCCACCGGTCAGGATGGCGATGTCACGCAGCATCTCCTTGCGCCGGTCACCGAAGCCGGGGGCCTTGACGGCCAGGGCCGAGATGGTCTTGCGCAGGTTGTTGACGACCAGGGTGGCGAGCGCCTCGCCATCGACGTCCTCGGCGATGATCAGGACCGGCTTGCCCAGCTGGACGCCCTTCTCGAGCGCCGGCAGGAGGTCCTGCACGGCCGAGATCTTCTTGTCGGTGATGAGGATCATGGGCGACTCGAGGACCGCTTCCATGCGATCCGGGTTGGTCACGAAGTAGGCCGAGATGTAGCCCCGGTCGAACTGCATGCCCTCGGTGTATTCCTTCTCGAGGCCGAGCGACTGCCCTTCCTCGACGGTGATGACACCGTCCTTGCCGACCTTGTCCATGACCTCGGCGATGACCTCGCCGACCTCCGGGTCGGCCGAGGAGATGGCCGCCAGGTTGGCGATGTCGGCGCGCGTCTTGAGCGGGCGGGCCTGCTTCTTGAGCTCGGCCACGATGGCCTCGACGCCCTTCTCCAGGCCGCGCTTGATGGCCATCGGGTTGGCGCCCGAGGTCACGTTCTTGAGGCCCTCGGCGACGATCGACTGGCCCAGCACGACCGCGGTGGTGGTGCCGTCGCCGGCGACGTCGTCGGTCTTGGTGGCGACTTCCTTGAGCAGCTGGGCGCCCATGTTCTCGAAGGGCTCGTCCAGCTCGATCTCACGGGCGATCGTCACGCCGTCGTTGGTGATGGTGGGAGAACCGAACTTCTTGTCGAGCACGACGTTGCGGCCCTTGGGGCCCAGCGTCACCCGGACCGCATCGGCCAGGCGATCGACGCCGTGCTTGAGCGACCGTCGCGCGGTCTCGTCGAAGAGGAGTTGCTTAGCCACTACGGGATTCCCTCCTAAGGAACGACCGGGCCCAGACGGGTCCGGTCGGGGTGGGCCGACCGACGGAGCGGGCGGTCAGTCTTCGAGGACGGCGAGGATGTCCTTCTGGCTGACGATGAGCAGGTCCTCGCCTTCGATCTTGAATTCGGTGCCGGCGTACTTGGCATAGAGGACCCGCTGGCCCTCCTTGACATCCATCGACTCACGCTTGCCGTCGTCGAGGATGCGGCCGGGGCCGGCGGCCATGATCGTGCCCTCCTGGGGCTTCTCCTTGGCCGTGTCGGGCAGCACGATGCCGCTCTTGGTCATCTCTTCACGGGCGGAGGGCTTGATCACACAGCGGTCGCCCAGGGGGCGGAGCTTGGTCTTGCCCGAAGTCTTCTTGGTCGCCGAGGCGGTCGCCAACGCGGATCCCTCCTGAGGTTCCTGATGGGTGCGGGACCCCGGGTGGGACAGGTCGCGGCCGCGGCCCTGCTGGGCTGGGTTCGACCGCGCGGCGCACTGGCCGCAGCGTCCCGAAGCGGTCGGGGTCGACCGCGATGTGAGATTAGCACTCCCAACGGGAGAGTGCTAACAGCCTACCGGAGGTATCGGGGGCCTGTCAAGCGGGAGACGTAGACTCGGCTGGTGGTCGTTCCCGTGCGGCTCGAGCTGCCCGTCCGCATCCGTTTCGACGAGTGCGGCGCCGACGGCGGGCTGCGTTCGTCGGCGGCGCTGCGCTACGCCCAGGACCTGGCATGGGCCCACTCCGAGTCGACCGGCTTCGACCGCCGCTGGTATGCGACCCGCGGCCTGATGTGGCTGGTCCGGTGCCTGCGCCTGGAGATGCGAGGCACGGTCACGAGCGGGGCCACCGTCGCCGTGTCGACCGAGGTGACGGGTTGGCGGCGCGTGTGGGCTCGTCGCCGGAGCGAGATCCACTCGGATGACGGGGCGCTCGTCGCGGTCGTGGCCACCGACTGGGTGCTGCTGGGGGCGAGTGGGGCGCCCGTTCGCATCCCGGACGACATCCTGGCCGCCTTTCCCGGCCGCCTGCCCGACTTCCAGCCCGCCCGGGTGGAGCTGCCCGAGTCACCCACGGATGCCCGGCGGAACGGGTTCGTGGTGCGCCGCCAGGAGCTGGATCCGATCGGCCATGCGAACCACGCGGTCTACGCCGACTGGGTGGAGGAGGCCGTCGTGGCTGCCGGCGGCGAGGCCGCTGTCGGGGCGGTGCCGCGGGCCATGGACCTGGAGTTCGTGCGCTCGGCGACCCCCGACATGGCCGTGACGTCCGCCACGTGGCGCCTCCCCGACGGCGCCTGGGCGTGCCGCCTCACCGATCCGTCAGGCGCCGAGCTCCTGCGGGCGAGGGTCGCCGCAGGCTGAGCGGCGGGGGACGCCCGCCCGGGCGCCAGCGGGCAGCCCACTGGCCCCCGTTTGCATCCAGCGTCGACAACGACGGAGGAACGGCCGGGCACCGACCTTTAGGACCCGGAAACGGGCCTTCCACCGCCGCTCCTCTCCTGCGGTGCAACCAACGACGGAGGAGCGACCTCCGCTCCGTCACTGTGACCGCTAGCCGCAAAGCGAGTG
>DATBOX010000005.1:0-4490 GCA_036561685.1 Candidatus Limnocylindrales bacterium
GGAGCTGGATGCCGCGACCCACGACCGGGCCGTGGCTGCGATCAGCCACCTGCCTCTCGTGGCCAGCCTGGCCCTGGCCGATGCGGCGCTGGCGAGCGCCGACTGGCCGGTCGCCCGCCAGCTCGCCGCGCAGGGCTGGCGCGACATGACGCGCCTGGCGCGCGGCGACCCGGCCATGGGCGGCGGGATGCTCGCCACGAACGCCCCGGCGGTCGCGGAGCGGCTGCGGGAGCTGCGGGCCGTGCTCGACGAATGGCAGGTCCGCTTCGATACCCTGGCCGCCGCTGCGGCTCCGGCCGGGTCCGACGAGGAGCCGGCCGGGGTGGCCGACCTGACCGCGCGGCTGCAGGCCCTCGCCGAGCGCCTGGCCGGCCCCTAGACCTCGCTGAACCGGCCGGTCCCGGGGCGCGTACCATGCATTCGAAAGGACTCGGCGTGCCGGACCTCCTCCATCTGCTCTCGGATCCCAACCTCGCCTTCGTGCTGCTCGTGATGGGCGGCCTGGGGTTGATCCTCGAGGTCGTCCATCCCAACTTCGTGACGGGCACGATCGGGGCCATCAGCCTCGTCCTCGCCTTCATCGGCCTGACCAACCTGCCGCTCGACGCGGCGGGGCTGCTGTTCATCGGGGTCGGCCTGGTGCTGTTCGTGCTCGAGAGCTCCGTCCCCACGCACGGCTTCCTGACGGTCGGCGGCCTGCTGTGCATCGCGGTGGGCGCGCTGACCCTCTACTCGGCGCCGCCGGCGGGGTCCACCCAGCCGCCGGTGACCGTGGCGGTCCCCGTCATCGCCGCCGTCCTCGGCTTCTCGGCCGCCTTCATGGGCGTCGCCCTCGTGGCCGCCCGCCGGGCGAGCCGGCTTTCGGCCCCGCGCGGCGCCGTCGGCACGCCGCTGCCAGCCGGGTCCCGCGGCGAGGTCCGCCGCCCGCTCGCCCCGCTCGGATCCGTCTACGTCGGCGGCGAGGAATGGTCCGCGCGCACCAGGGATGACCGGTCACTCGGCCGGGGCACACCCATCCGCGTCATCGCCCAGGATGGCCTTACGGTCGTCGTCGAGGCTCTCGACGGCGCCGCCGCCAGCTAGCCAAGGAGACCCATGGATCTCATCGCCCCGGCCGCGGTCATCGTGGTCCTCGTCCTGCTCCTGCTCATCGTCGTGTTCCTGGCCGTCCGCATCGTCCAGCAGTACCAGCAGATGGTGGTCTTCCGGCTGGGCCGCACGAACGAGGCGATGGTGCGCCAGCCGGGTGTGCGGTTCCTCATCCCGTTCGTCGATCGCGGCGTCGTCGTCGACCTGCGCGAGCAGTTCATCGAGGTGCCCAGCCAGACGACGATCACCAAGGACAACGCGCCCATCAACATCGACTTCCTGATCTACTGGCGCATCGCCGACCCGCTGAAGAGCGTCGTCAACGTGGCCTACTTCGCGGGCGCCCTGCAGGGCATCGCCACCACCACCCTGCGCGCCGTCATCGGCGACATCACCCTCGACGACGTGCTCTCCAAGCGCGACCAGATCAACGAGGTCCTGCGGGCCAAGCTGGACGAGCAGACCGAGCGCTGGGGCGGCAAGATCACGACGGTGGAGATCCGCGAGATCACCCCGCCGCGCGACGTCCAGGACGCCATGAACCGGCAGCTGTCGGCGGAGCGCACCCGGCGCGCCGTCATCACCGAGTCGGAAGGCGCGCGGCAGGCCAACATCAACGTCGCCGAGGGCGAGAAGCAGGCCGCCATCCTGCGCGCCGAGGGCCAGCGGCAGGCCGCCATCCTCAACGCCGAGGGCTTCAGCCAGGCCCTCGAGCGGATCTTCAACGCGGCCAAGGGCGTCGACGCCAAGACGATGTCGCTGCAGTACCTGGAGGCCCTCAAGGCCATCGGCGCCAGCCCCGCCACCAAGTTCGTGGTGCCGCTCGAGCTGACCCAGATGCTGGCCCCGTTCGCGGGCCTGCTGCAGCGCGGCATGGACGGCAAGGAGTGACCGGCCGGGGCCGCCGCCCGGACTAGGACCCGACCGGGACTTCCGGGCTACGCCGGACCGCCCCCGCCAGCGCGCTATCATCGGCCCTGGGCACCACCAGGCGCCTGTCACACCGAGGAGCGGATGGCCGCACGCATCTTGGTCGTCGACGACGACCCGAACGTCCAACGCCTGCTGACCTACACCCTCAAGCAGGAAGGCTACGAGGTCAGCGTCGCCACGGACGGCGCCGAGGCGCTCAAGCGCTGGAGCTCCGAGCACCCCGACCTCATGCTCCTGGACGTCCTGCTGCCCAAGCTCGACGGCTACCAGGTGGCGGCCAAGATCCGGGCCGACGAGGGCAGCACGGCCCACCTGCCGATCATCATGCTCACGGCCGAGGCGGACGTGGAGCAGAAGGTGCGCGGCCTGCGTGCCGGCGCCGACGACTACCAGATCAAGCCGTTCCACCCGGCCGAGCTGCTGGCGCGCATCAAGAGCCTGCTGGCCCGCTTCGCGCCGCACGACATGCTGGTCGGCAAGCCGCCCCTGGGGCGGGTCCTCGCCTTCTACGGCGCCAAGGGCGGCGTGGGCACGACCACGATCTCCATCAATGCCGCCATCGCGCTGCACCGGGAGGTGGGTCGTGCGCGGGTCTGCCTGGTCGACGGCAACCTGCAGTTCGGCGACCACCGCGTCTTCCTTGACCTGGGCCTGGACCGCAAGTCGATCGTCGACGTGGTCACCGCGACCTCCATCGACCAGGAGCTCCTGCGTTCCGTCGTGGTCAAGCACGACTCGGGCGTCGACCTGCTCCTGGCGCCGCCGTCGCCGGAGACCGCCGAGCTGGTCAACGCCGACCAGCACCACCTGTCGCGCATCATCGAGCAGCTGCGCCAGATGTATGACTACGTCGTGATCGACATCGACAAGCGGCTGGACGAGAACAACCTCGACGTCATCGCCGCCTCGGACATCGTGTTCGTGGTCATGACCGCCGACCTGTCGTGCCTCAAGAACGTGCGCCTGGTGCTCGAGACGATGACCCAGCTGAACCTCGACAAGGCCCAGGTGCAGCTCGTCCTGAACCGCAGCAACGCCTTCACCGGCATCAACGTCAAGAACGCCGAGGGCGCCCTCAAGCGCAAGATCGACTACCAGATCGTCAACGAGTATCGCGGCGCGATCAGCGCCCTCAACAGCGGCGCGCCGTTCATGTTCACCAAGGCCGACTCGCTGCTCGGCCGCTCGGTGCTGGATTTCGCCCGGTCGGTCGACCGTGGCGCGGCCGGCGCGCCTGCCGGGACCCCGCAGCTGGCGCCCGTCACCGGCTGACCCCGGGCGGTCAGGCGCCGCGACGCGGCGCGCCCCGCCGGCCAAGCGCGCGATAAGCGGCCGTCGCCACACTGCGGCCGCATGTTGGCCACCCTCGTCACGGCCGTCGTCGACGGCCTCGCCGGCTCGCTCATCCGCGTGGAGGTCGACGTCGCCCCCGGCATCCCCGTGACCCGCCTCGTGGGGCTGCCGGACGCGGCCCTCTCGGAGGCCCGCGAGCGCGTACGGGCGGCCATCCGGAACGCCGGGTTCGAGTATCCCGCGAGTCGCGTCACGGTCAACCTGGCGCCGGCCGATCGGCCCAAGCGTGGCGCGGCCTACGACCTGGCCATCGCGGTGGGCGTCCTGGTGGCGTCGGGGCAGGTGCGCGCCGCCGGCGGCAGCTGGGCCCTCCTCGGCGAGCTCTCGCTGGACGGCAGCCTGCAGGCCGTCTCCGGGGTCCTGCCGATGGTCGCCACGCTCGTGCGCGCGGGCCATCGGCGCGTCGCCGTCCCCACCGCCAACGCGGCGGAGGGCCGCCTCGTGGCGGGCGCGGAGGTGGTGGCGGTACGGGGCCTCGACGACGCCGCACGGCTCGTCGCGGGGCCTCGCGGACGGCGCGCCGCTGCGGCGAGCCTGCGCCCGGCGGCCCGCGTCTCGGCCGTCGATCCGCCCGCCGCGGGAGTGGGCGACGTGACGCGTCCGGCATCACTGGTGGCGCCCATCGAGCCGGTCGACCTGACCGACGTGCGCGGCCAGGCCACCGCCCGCTGGGCCCTGGAGATCGCCCTGGCGGGCTGCCACAACCTGCTGCTCGTGGGGCCACCGGGTGCGGGCAAGACCCTGCTGGCACGGGCCATCCCGCGCCTCCTGCCGCCCCTGGACGACGAGGAGGCGCTGGAGGCGACGGTCGTGGCCAGCGTCGCCGGCCTCCTGACCGGCGTGGCGGGCCTGTGCCGCGACCGGCCCTTCCGGGCGCCGCACCACACCAGCTCGTACGCGGCGCTGGTCGGCGGCGGGCCGCGGCTTGCCCCGGGCGAGGTCACCCTGGCCCACCGCGGGGTGCTGTTCCTGGACGAGTTGGCGGAGTTCGACCGCGACGTGCTCGATGCGCTGCGGCAGCCGCTGGAGGACGGCAGCGTGACGATCGCGCGGGCCGGCGGCCAGGTCCGCTATCCCGCCCGGCTGCAGCTGGTGGCCGCCATGAACCCCTGCCG
>DATBOX010000006.1:0-7988 GCA_036561685.1 Candidatus Limnocylindrales bacterium
GCCGCTCCAGGCGCGTCGATCGCCCCGGTCGCGGTGGCGAAGCGGGCCGCGAGCGGGGTCAGGAGCAGCGAGATCAGCAGCGCCGCAGCGAAGGCGCCGCCGATGATCAGGAGCGCCCCGGAGTCGGCCTGGATCACGCCGCGGGCAGGCCCGGCACGGGGAACCGATCGCAGATGGCGCGCACCTCGGCGGCCAGCACCGCCTGGGCGGCCGCGTCGTCGCGGGCCGCGATGGCACGCACGATGAGCGCCGCGATCTGGCGCATCTCGGCCGGCCCGAAGCCGCGGGTCGTCGTGGCGGGCGTGCCGACCCGGATGCCGGATGCCGTGTTGGGCGGCAGCGGGTCGAAGGGGACGGCGTTCTTGTTGACGGTGATGCCGACGTGGTCCAGGTCCGCCTCGGCCTCCTTGCCGGTCACGCCAAGGGGCGTCACGTCGACCAACATGAGGTGGTTGTCCGTGCCACCCGACACGAGCCGGGCGCCCTGCTCACGGAGAGCATCGGCCAGGATGGCCGCGTTCTCCACGGTGCGGTGCTGGTCGGCCCGGAAGTCCTCGCCGAGGGCCAGGAGCAGGGCGACCGCCTTGGCCGCGATGACATGCATCAGCGGCCCGCCCTGGATGCCCGGGAAGACCGTCTTGTCGACGGCCGCGGCGAGCGTGCCCTTGACGGCGGGGAAGTCGGCCCGGTCGAGCCCCTCGGGGAATTCGACCCGGCTGAAGATCAGGCCGCCGCGCGGGCCGCGCAGCGTCTTGTGGGTGGTCGTGGTGACCAGGTCGGCGTGCGGGAAGGGGCTGGGATGGAGGCCCGCCGCGATCAGGCCGGCGATGTGGGCCATGTCCACGAAGAGGAGCGCGCCGACCCCGTGGGCGATGGCGGCCATGCGCTCGAAATCGATGAGGCGAGAGTAGGCGGAGGCCCCGGCCACGATCAGCCGCGGCCGCACCTCCTCCGCCTGGCGGGCCAGCGCGTCGTAGTCGATGCGCTCATCGGTCGGGCTGACCCCGTAGGCGTGCACCTCGTAGAAGCGGCCGCTGAAGTTGACCGGCGAGCCGTGGGTCAGATGGCCGCCGTGGGCCAGGTTCATGCCCAGGATGCGGTCGCCCGGCTGGAGCACGCTGAAATAGGCGGCCATGTTGGCCTGAGCCCCGCTGTGCGGCTGCACGTTGACGTGTTCCGCACCCGGGAACAGGCGAAGGGCGCGCTCCTGAGCCAGCGTCTCGGCGATGTCCACGTACTCGCAGCCGCCGTAGTACCGCTTGCCCGGGAGGCCCTCGGCGTACTTGTTGGTGAGCCAGGAGCCCTGCGCCTCCATGACCGCCGCGAAGGTGTAGTTCTCGCTGGCGATCAGCTCGATCTTGTCGTGCTGCCGGCGCCGCTCGGCCTGCATGGCGGCCCACAGGTCGGGATCCACCGTGGCCAGGGGGGCCCAGCCGAGGCCCGTGGCCTCCACATGCGTCACCGGATCCGGTCCTCCTACCTCGCCTGCGCGCTTGCTGCGCAGTGTACGCGCCGGGGGTCGCTGCGCCCGGGCTCAGGCAAGGGTCCGGGTCAGCTCCGCGTCCGTGACAGGGCCGGCTCGGAGGAGCCGCCACGAGCCGTCAGCCTCGAGGGCCACGACGGTGGAGGGCACGCCACCAGGCGAGCGGCCCCCGTCGATGATGAGTTCGACCGCTGCGCCGACCGTCGCCTGGACCTCCGCGGCAGCCCTCGAGTCCGGCTCGCCCGATCGGTTCGCGGAGGTCAGGGGCAGCGGGCCCAGGGCCCGGGCCAGGCGACGCGTGAAGGCCTGATCGGGCACGCGCAGTCCGACCGCATGCGTACCGCCGGTCACGGCATAGGGCAGCTCCACGCCGGGCAGCAGCGGCACGACCATCGTCAGCGGGCCCGGCCAGAAGTGGTCGGCGAGCCGCCTTGCCACGGGCGACTCGATGATGAGCCCTGCCGCGTCGGCGAGGTCGTCGACCAGCAGCGTGATGCCCTTGCCGGGGTCCCTCCCCTTCGCCTCCATCAGGCGGTCCACCGCCGAGTCCGTGAGGCCGCAGGCGAGGCCGTAGACGGTCTCGGTCGGGACGGCCACGAGCAGGCCGGCCCGGATCGCTTCGACGGCGAGGTCCAGGGCCGACGGATCGTCCTCGCCAAGGAGGCGCGCCGCGGCCGTCACGAGCGGCCGACCAGGCTGCCACGGCCCAGGACCAGCGCCTCCAGCGCCACGGCGAGGCCCTCGTCCTCGACCGAGGCGGTGACGTGCCGGGCGGCGGCGCGGACCTCGGCCGGGGAGCCGGCCATGGCCACCCCGTGACCGGCCGCGGCCAGCATCTCCAGGTCGTTGTACTGGTCGCCCACGGCCATCGTGGCGGCCAGCGGGATCCGCAGGCGCCGGGCGAGCCAGCGGAGGGCCTGGCCCTTGGTCACGCCGGGTGCCGTGAACTCCAGGTACTCGGGGTGCGAGACGGTGACCTCGGCGCGGCCCAGGAACGCCTCGCGGCCGGCCGCCAGGACGCGTTCGGGCACGCCGGGCGGACCAACGGCCAGCACCTTGGTCACCGGACGGCCGACGGCGGCGACGAGGTCTGGCACGAAGTCGGCGTCGATGCCCGAGAGGCGCTCGTAGTCCGCGGCGCCTTCGTCACCGCGCTCCATGACGAGCCGGTCGTCCATGTTGACGTGCGGGTCCAGGCCGTTCTGCCGCGACCAGCGGATCGCCTGCCGGGCCACGACCGCCGCCAACGTCACGTGGCGGATGGGCGCCGCGGCCGGCTCGTCGCCGTCCGGCATCTCGCGGATGTAGGCCCCCTGGTAGCAGATCAGCGGGGCGCGCAGGTCCAGGGCGCGGGCGAAGCGCAGGGTGCTGCGGTACATGCGGCCCGTGGCGATGACGACGATGACGCCCTGCGCCTGCGCCGCGGCGACCGCCGCCGCCACGCGTGGCCGGATGACGAGGTCGGCGCCGACGAGCGTCCCGTCCAGGTCGGTCGCCACCAGCCGGATCGGCGGGTCCCGGTGAGCCCGCATGCGGGGCCTGGGCTCCGCCAGCCGAAGCGCGCTCACGGATGCGGCCCCGGAGCCAACTCCAGCACCCGCGGAGAGCCGCCCAGATCGTCGTGCAGGACGGACGTCCAGCCGGGCAGTCGTTCGCTCACGAGGGCCCGCAGGCGGTCCTCCTGGCCGTCGCCGATCTCCAGCAGGGCCACGCCGTCGGGCGCCAGGACGTGCTCCAGATCCTCCAGCAGGCGCGCGATGACGCTTGACCCATCCGGGCCGCCGTCCAGGGCGAGGGGCGGTTCGAAGCTGGCCGCCACCGGCAGACCCGGCAGGTCCCCGCTGGGCACGTACGGCAGGTTGGCCACCAAGAGGTCGACCGTCCCGTCGGCGCCCGCCGCCACGCCTGCCAGGAGGTCGGCCCGGCGGAACTCGATCGCGTCGGCCACGCCATGGCCCACGGCGTTCTCCACGGCCAGGCCCAGGGCGTCCGCGGAAACGTCGCTGGCCAGCAGGCACACCGCATCGCCGTAGCCGCGGCGCCGGAAGGTCACGGCGAGCGCCACCGCGATGGCCCCGCTGCCGGTCCCCACGTCCAGCACGACCACCGGCGGTGTGTCGGCGGCTCGGGGCGCCGAGGTCAGGCGCGCCCGCACCCAGGCCTGGGCCAGGTCGACGAGCAGCTCCGTCTCCGGCCGGGGGATGAGCGCGCGCGGGTCGGCGGTGAGGGCCAGCCCGTAGAACTCCTTGACGCCCCGGATGTAGGCCACCGGCTCGCCCTGCGCACGCCGCGCCAGGGCCGTCTCGAGAGCGGCCGCCTGGCCGGTCCCCACCGGGGCTTCCGGATGGGCCAGCACCGCCGCGCGGTCGACGCCGAGCACGTGTCCCAGCAGGAGCTCGGCATCGAGGCGGGGCGACGGCGAGCCTGAGGCGCGCAACCGGGCGACGGCCGGCTCGAGCAGGTCACGCACGGTCGCCACTCCGATCAGGCGCTCACGCCCGGATCGAGGTGCGTCAGCCGTTCGGCCTGGTCCGTCGTGACCAGCGCATCGATGAGCCGGTCAAGGTCGCCGTCCAGGATCGCCGGCAGGTTGTGCAGGTCGAGGCCGATGCGGTGGTCGGTCAGGCGGTCCTGCGGGAAGTTGTATGTGCGCACCTTCTCCGACCGCTCCCCCGAGCCGACCATGCTGCGCCGGACGGCGGCCTCCGCGTCGTGGGCCTTGCGTTGCTCCATCTCCAGCAGACGCGCCCGCAGCACGGCCATGGCCTTGGCGCGGTTCTTGATCTGGCTCTTCTCATCCTGGATCTCCACCACCAGGCCACTCGGGAGGTGCGTGATGCGCACGGCCGAGTCGGTCGTGTTGACGCTCTGGCCGCCGGGCCCGGAGGAGCGCTTCACCTCCACCCGCAGGTCCTTGTCCTCGTCGATCTGGATCTCCACCTCGTCCGCCTCCGGCAGGACGGCCACCGTGGCGGTGGAGGTGTGGATGCGGCCGGCTGACTCCGTCTCCGGCACGCGCTGCACGCGGTGCACGCCGCCCTCGAACTTGAGGCGGCTGTAGGCGCCATCGGCGCGCACCTCCAGGATCGCCTCGCGGAGGCCTCCGATGTCGTTCGGGTTGGCGCTGAGGAGGTCGGTCGCCCAGCGGTGCCGCTCGGCGTAGCGCACGTACATGCGATAGAGCTGCGCGGCGAACAGGGCCGCCTCGTCGCCGCCCGTGCCGGCCCGGATCTCCAGGATCACGCTCCGCTCGTCGTTGGGATCGCGAGGCACGAGGAGCCGGCGCAGCTCCTCCACCAGGTCGACCTGGAGGGCCTCCAGGTGCGTCACCTCCTCGTGGGCCAGCTCGCGCATGGCCGGGTCGGACGCCTCGTCGCGCACCTGGAGCGCTCCCGCCAACTCCTCGCGGGCATGTCTCAGGCGCTGCGCCACGTCGACCACGGGCTCGAGGCGGGCGAGGTCCTTGCCGTAGCGCTTCAGGGCGGCGGGATCCATGGCCACGGCCGGATCGGCCAGCCGGGCGTGGATCTCGGCCGTCTGGGCTTCGATCTCCAGCAGCCGATCCTCCAGGGTCATGTCGCCGGCCCCGGCTCGAGTGGCGCCGCCGCCACCAGCGGGATCCGCGGCGGATCGAGCGACCCGACGGGTGCCGCCTGGCCGTTGACTCGCAGAGCCTCGCGCAGGGAGGCCACCGCGACCTCGATCATGCCGTCGTCGGGTGGCTGGGTCGTGATGCGCTGCAGCCAGATGCCGGGTGCGAACACCCATCGCACCAGGGCGTGGTCACGGAACCGGGCGCCGATCCGCAACAGCTCGTAGCTCACGGCCGCGATCACGGGGATCAGCACGATGCGGGCCGCGACGGCGACGAGCGGATCGCTCGTGGCCAGCAGGCTGAACAGGATGATGCTGACGATCACGAACACGACCAGGAACTCCGTGCCGCAGCGGGGATGCGCCGTCGGATAGCGCCGGATAGCCTCCACCGTGAGCGGGTCCTGGTGCTCGAGGGCGTGGATGGTCATGTGCTCCGCGCCGTGATACTGGAACACGCGCCGCACCTCGCCAGCCCGGCTCACCACCAGCAGGTAACCCACGAAGAGCACCACGCGGATGAGCGCCTCGGCAAGGCGCTGGAGGATGGGCTGGTCGCCGCCGCCGGCCGCCGCCACGCCCGCCTGGGCCAGGAACAGCGGCAGCAGGACGAAGACGCCGACGGCGATGGCGAGGGTCAGCAGCAGCGTGATCGCCACCGCGCGGCCCCCCAGTTCGACGCCCTGGCCGGAGGCCGCGACCGCGCCGGAGCGCATCAGCCACCGGGTGCCGACCACAAGGGTGTCGTACAGGAGCACGATGCCGCGCACGAACGGCGCCCGGGCGAGGCGGTTGCGGTGGAGGGGCGAGGCCAGCGGTTCGGTCGCCCAGACGATCATCCCGTCGGGGCGGCGGAGGGCCACCCCGATCGCGTCGGGGCCGCGCATGAGGACCCCCTCCATCAGCGCCTGGCCGCCGTAGGCGAAGGTCTGAGCCATGCCCGGCGGTCCCGCCGACGCCGAGCGCGTCAGCTGCGGGCCGCTCGCTCCAGCCGCTTCTGGAAGCGCTCGACCTGGCCGGCCGTGTCGACGATCGTCTGCTTGCCCGTGTAGAACGGGTGGCAGTGGGCGCAGACGTCGACGTGCATCTCGCGGCGCGTCGAGCCGATGCTGTAGACCGTGCCGCACGTGCCGCAGGTCACGGTCGCCTGGTGGTAGGCGGGGTGGATCTCGGGCTTCACGCGTCGGCCTCGACGGTGATCTGCTTCTTGTCGCGGCTCGCGTGGCTGAAGCGCACACGGCCGTTCACGGTCGCGAAGACCGTGTAGTCGCGTCCCAGCCCGGCGCCCGGACCGGCCACGAAGGTCATGCCTCGCTGACGGACGATGATCGTCCCGGCATGCACGGCCTGCCCGTCGCCGGCCTTCACGCCGAGGCGCTGGCCGACGCTGTCGCGTCCGTTCTTGGAGCTCGAGCCCGCCTTCTTGTGGGCCATCAGTCTTCCTTCTTCTTGCGGGCGGCGGGCTTGGCCGGCGGCTGCGGCGCTTGCGTGCGCGTCGCCGGGGCCTTGCCGCCAGTGGCGGGCTTGGTGGCCGCCTTGGCAGCGGGCTTCTTGGCCACCGCCTTGGCAGCCGGCTTCTTGGCCGCCGCCTTGGCGGCCGGCTTGGCCGCCGCATCGCTGGCCTTCTTCGCGGCGGTGGCCTTGGCTTCGGCGGCGGCCGTCGTCCTGGCCAGTTTGCGCGCCAGCTCCTTGTCCGCCTCGGCCTGCTTCGCCGCGGCCTCGGCCTCGGCGGCCTCCAGACGCTCCCGCTCCGTGCGGGCAGCTTCGGCGATCTTGGCCGCGCTCTTGCCGTCGTGGACGATGTCGGCGATGCGCAGGACCGTCAGGTCGGCGCGCGAGCCCTGCTTGACGCGGCTGCGAGCCTTGGGCCGGTACTTGAAGACGACGACCTTCTCGCCGCGCGCCTGGCGCACGACGTCCGCGCTCACGCTGGCGCCCGCGACGTGCGGTCGACCGACCGAGGCTTCATCCCCGTCGGCGACGAGCAGGACGTGGTCGAACTTGACGGTCTGACCGGCCTCGACGTCCATGCGGTCGACGACCAGTTCCGCGCCCAGCTCGACGCGGTACTGCTTCCCGCCGTTCTCGATGACTGCGTACATGGTTCCCCACTGGGCCGGCTGATAACGGAGCGCGCGGCGGACAGGCCGAACACGGCCACGGACCTCGCGGCGCGAAGGCAGATGCTACCGCTCACCCGCTGGTCAGTCAAACGTCGCCACCGGGACGATGGGGCCATTGCCCGGGCGGATGCCAGGGCCTAGGGTTGACCCTGATGGACATGGCGCTCGACCCGTACAAGACGCTCCAGGTGGACGCGGAGGCGGACGCGGATGTCATCCGCGCCGCGTACCGGCGGCTGGCCCTCAAATACCACCCGGATGGTGGCGAGACGCCGGAGCGTGGCCGCCGCATGGCCGAGCTCAACGCGGCCTGGGAGGTGCTGCGGGATCCGCAGCGCCGCGCCGCCTACGACGCAGGGCGGCAGGCTCAGCGCACGACGGCGCACGCGCCGCGACCCGCCCCGGCCGATGCCGCGTCGGCCGTGCGCGCGGCCTGGGGCGCTGCCGCTGGCCCACCGCGGGCCGAGTCGGCCAACCCCCTGTGGACGTCGGGGCGCTCCAACATCGGCACCGGGTACGACGCCGCCAGCATGGGCCGCTCGATGGAGACGGGTTCGGCCGGCCCTCCGCCCGGCCGCCCGTCGGGCAGCGTGCTCAACTTCGGCCGCTTTGCCGGTTGGTCCCTGGGTGAGATCGGCCGCACGGACATCGAGTACCTGGAATGGCTCGATCGGGCCCCCATCGGCCGCCAGTACCAGGCGGAACTCGACCAGCTGCTGCGCCAGGCCGGCCGCCGGTCCAGCGCGGTCCAGGACGAGTCGCGACGAGGGCTCTTCCGCCGCCGCTGA
>DATBOX010000007.1:0-2971 GCA_036561685.1 Candidatus Limnocylindrales bacterium
GCGATCGCCGCTGCCCGCAAGGCCGGCCCGGCCGTCTCGCCGCAGGCGTCGAGGCTCGCCCAGCCGCCCAAGGGACCCGGCGCCAGCCGGACCAGGCACGTGGCACCTCCGAAGCCCTCGAATCCGGCGACCGAGCCGCCCCGACCGCCCGCGAAGGTGAAACCGAAGCCGGCGGCCGTGCCAGAGCAGCCGCGGGAGCCGCGCTGGTTCCACGGGCTCGAGCCGGCCCAGAAACGGCGCGCCCGCGAGCTCATCGGCCGTCTGACGCGCGCCGGCGCACCCGACCCGGAAGGCCTCGCCCGCCGTGACATCGTGGGCCAGATCCCGGCCATCGCCGCGCTCGCCGTCAACAGGGCGATCCAGGCGCTCGGACCGGATGCTTCGCCGACCGAGGTGGCGCGGCGACTGGCATCGGGCCGGGATGCCGGCCTGGACGTCCGCTGGCGCCTCGTGGACGGCGAAGGGCGCCCGATCGGCCCGGAGAGCCTGGACCCCCACTGACCTGGGGGTTCGCCGGTCCTGACCTGGGAGGTTCGTATCGGACACGATCCTGGATCCTGTGGCCTGGATCCGTCAGAGATCGACCTGCCGGGGCAGGGCTCGACCAGATTCGACCGATCCGGGGCCTGCGGGCCGTCAGGACGGGCGGGCGGTGGCGCGGCGCCTGGGGGCTGGGCGGGAGTCGATCTGAGCCATCCGCTCGCGGACGATCCATTCGACCAGCTCGCGGGGGAGGGGATGCTCGGGCGTGAAGTGCAGCGTCCCCTTGGTCGTGGCGAAGCCCGCCACGCGTTCCGGGTTGGCCTGGATCAGCGCCTGGGTCATGGGAAAGAGCGAGCAGTGGTTCTTGAACGGCGAGTACGAGACCAGGGCGCGACCGTGGTAGCGGAAGGCGGGCATGGCGTAGCTGATGATCTCGTCCGCCTCCGGGGCCGCCGCGGCGATCGTGTCGCGGAGGTTCTCGAGCGCGGCGCGCTGGTCGGCGGGGGCGGCCGCGAGGATGGCGTCGATCCGGGCGGTCGCGGTCGGCTCGTCGGTCATGCCCACTCCGTGGCGATCGGTGGGGTCGTCAGCAGGGTCTGGAGGACGACACAGTAGCGCTCGGTCCGGTCGCGCAGGCGTTCCAGCCGATCCGGCTCGATGGGCCTCGCGGGCCGAAGGTCGAAGCGGACGCGGATGGCCTCGAAGCCGACCGGCACGTCCGGCGTGCCCAGGGTGCCGCGGAGATCCAGGTCACCCTCCACGGTCACCCCGATCTTCACGTCGAGCTCCATGTTCTCGGCGACCATCTGGCAGGTAAGCTGCGCGCACGCCGCAAGGGCCCCCAGGAGCAGGTCGCCCGAGCAGGCAGCCATGCCCGACCCGCCGACGCCAGGATGCGCGCCGGCCGCGTAGAGCGCCCGCCCGATGTCGACGGAACAGCTCAGCGCCCCCTCGGCGGTCTGGCCGGTGGCACGCAGCGTGATCTTCGCGGCGTCGGGTTCGGTGACGTAGCGCGCCTTGATGGGCCGCTGGATCTCGCGCAGGGTCATGGGCTGCTCCTCATGGTCGTCACGCACGATGGTAACGACCGACGCGGGCACCCCGCACAATGGCGGGCGCCATGCCCGTCACGATCGCCCGCGAACGCCCCGACTCACCCGATGCCGTGCGTCTGGTCACGGAGCTGGAGGCACACCTCGAGGGGCTCTATCCGGCCGCCAGCCGACATGGCTTCAGCATCGAGCGCCTGGTGGGCGAGGGAGTCCACTTCTTCGTCTTGCGGTCCGCTGGTGTCGCCGCCGGGTGCGGCGGCGTCCTCTTCGTCGACGATGCCGATGCCAGGTACGGGGAGATCAAGCGGATGTACGTGCGCCCCGACTCCCGCGGCTCTGGGTTCGGCCGGCAGATCCTGGAGCACCTGGCCGAGCATGCGCGTTCGCACGGGCTGACCCTGCTGCGGCTCGAGACCGGCATCTACCAGCGCGAGGCCATCGCGCTCTATGAGCGGCTCGGCTTCGCGCGCATCCCGCCGTTCGGCCCGTACTTCGTCGATCCGCTGAGCCTGTGCTACGAGATGCGCCTCGCGTGAGCCCGTCCGACGCGGCCGCGGGATCCGCCCTCGGGCGGTTCGTCCAAGCCCAGGAGCCGGTCTACGGCGACGTGGTGGAGGAGCTCAGCCGCGGGCGCAAGGCAAGCCACTGGATCTGGTTCATCTTCCCCCAGATCGCCGGCCTCGGACACAGCTGGATGGCGGAGCGCTACGCCATCACCTCGCTCGCCGAGGCACGAGCCTATCTGGCCCACCCGATCCTTGGCGACCGCCTGCGGGAGTGCACGAGCCTGGTCCTGGCCACGAGCGGCCTGACCGCTGAGCAGATCCTGGGACCCCTCGACGCGCTGAAGCTCCGCTCGTGTATGACCCTGTTCCACCGCGCCGCGCCCGACGATCCGGTCTTCCCTCAGGTGCTCGACCGATTCTTCGAGGGCGTGCCGGACGAGCGGACAGACGAGCGGCTCAGTCGCGGGCCGGTCGGAGGGTGATCTCGGCCGGCGCCGGCTCCAGGTTCGCCTCCGCGGCCGGCCGCCCGGGCCGGGTCGCCAGCGTCGAGCCCAGGATGACCAGCGCGAAGCCCACCGCCATCGCCGGGCTGAAGCTCTCGCTGAGCACGACGACGCCAAGGATCGCCGCCACGGCCGGGTTGACGTACGTGATCACGGTCGCCCGCACGGGGCCGACCTCCGCGATCAGCGCCGCGAACAGGATGAACGCGAGGGCCGTACAGACCACGCCCAGGACGACGATCACGGCGATGACCTTCACGGACGGCGGGGCCGCGGGCCACTGGGCGGCAGCGATCGGCACGTAGATGAGCGCACTGAGGGCCAGCGACAACGCCATGATCCCGACCGACGGGACGCCAGCCAGGCGCCGGGCGAGGATCGCCGGGCCGAGCGCGTAGCCGACCACGACGACGCCCATCTCGAGCAG
>DATBOX010000008.1:0-13634 GCA_036561685.1 Candidatus Limnocylindrales bacterium
TCATCACCAGCCGCCCGGACGCCACGCGGCGCCGCACGGTCGTCTGGCCGGTCGTCCAGGACGGCGTCGCGTACCTGCGCTCCTACAAGGGCCGGCACGGGAAGTGGTACCAGGAAGCCCTGGTCCACCCCGATGCAGCGCTCGGCGTCGGGGGGCGCGACGTCCCGATCCGCCTCGTGCCAGCCACGGACCCGGCGTCGGTCACCGCGTGCAGCGCCGCGCTCGCCCGCAAGTACGTGGACGACTCATCCCTGCCGGCGATGCTCATCGAGGACGTGCTGCCGACCACCCTGCGAATCGAGCCCCGCCAGCCTCGCTAGGGGGAGGCGAACCGCCCGTCGGCCGTCCGCGGCATGGGCCGCACCGCCAGGATGGCCAACCTGGGCAGCGGTCCATAGATGTGCGGATACGGACGGCCCGGCTCGTCGATCCGCCACGGGCAGCCGACCGCGTCGAGGTCCACCGTGAGCAGCAGGAAATCGCCCGGCTCACCCGCGTAGAAGCGGTTGGCGGTGTCGGCCATGGCGGCCAGGCCGTCGGTGCAGTGGATGAAGCCCTCGCCGGCAAGCGAGGCGGGAGCCCACGGCTGGCGGGGGTCGGCGGCCGCCCAGTCGGTCGACCGGACGAGGTGGTAGGTCGGTCGCATGCCGGCCAGCGTAACGCCGTCAGCCTGAGCCGGAGGGCCCTGCTATCCTGCGGCGACCAATCCCGAGTCAAGCCGTCGGATATGGGTTTCACCGGCCGCGGCCCAGATGCACCGAGCGCAGTTTGACGTGATCCTCCGCGACATCCCCGGCCTCGCCGACCCGCACCTCCAGCCACCGCAGGTGGCCGAGGTCCGGGACCCGTTCGCCGACCTCCGGGTCGTGCACCTCCTGGCGCGCGCGCCACGCGGGGTGCCGTTGCGGATCCGCGACCTGGTGGACCAGCTCAACGCCGAGTACGTGGACTGGTCCTTCAGCCGTCCCGTGGTGGCGGCCGCGATCCTGCAGCTCCAGGCCAACTGGCTCAGCGACTACCGCAACAGCGACGGCATCGCCTTCGACGAGGACGCCACGGGGCCCACCGTTGCGGTCGAAGACACGTCGAGGGTCGACCCGTGGATCGCGCGCCAGGTGGCGCGACTGCACGACGAGTGCGAGCTGCGCCTGCGGGCGTTCGCCGTGCAGGAAGGGGCCCTGCCGTGACCCTGCGGCAGGCCCACCAGGCGACATGGAGTCGGTGCAGATGTAGCGGGCGGGTCCGCTAGCCGCGTTCGCGCGGTGGCGGGACGGCCCGCCTCGTCACTCGGCGACCCCGCGCGGGTCGCCCGCACATGACCCTGCGCCCATGCGCGCCCGCAGCCTGAGGGATCACCACCATGACCGTATCCACCGCTACCCCCGCTCTGGTGAGCGCCGACTGGGCCGTCGAGCACCTCGGCGACCCGGCCGTCCGCTTCGTCGAGGTCGACGTCGACACCACCGCCTACGACCAGGGCCACCTGCCGGGCGCCGTCGCCTGGGACTGGACGAGCCAGCTCACCGACGGCATCCGCCGCGACATCGCCACGCCGGCCGACCTGTCGCGGCTGCTCAGCAGCTCCGGCATCGGCCCTGACACGCACATCGCCCTCTACGGCGACAACAACAACTGGTTCGCCGCGTGGGCCTACTGGCAGCTCAAGCTGCACGGCCTCACGCGCGTCTCGCTGGTCGACGGCGGCCGCAAGCTATGGCTGGCCCGCGAGCTGCCCCTCACGAACGACGTCCCGTCCTACCAGGCGACCGGCTTCACCGTGGACGGGCCGTCGTATGAGCTGCGGGCCTTCCGCGATGAGATCCTGCCGCGACTCGGCGAGCCGGGCCTTGGCCTCGTCGACGTCCGCTCACCGGCCGAGTACAGCGGCGAGATCCTGGCCCCGCCAGGGATGTCCGAGTCGGCCCAGCGCGGCGGCCATATCCCCGGCGCCGCCTCGATCCCGTGGAGCCAGGCGGTGCGCGAGGACGGCAGCTTCAAGGGCCCCGACGAACTGGCCGCGCTCTACGAGGGCAAGGGCATCACGCCGGACAAGGACATCGTGACCTACTGCCGCATCGGCGAGCGCGCCAGCCACAGCTGGTTCGTGCTGCACGAGATCCTGGGCTACCCATCCGTCCGCAACTACGACGGGTCCTGGACCGAGTGGGGCTCGATGATCGCCGTGCCGATCGAGCGGGGCAGCCCCAGCGCCCCGTAGACGGCATCGATGACGGCATAGGAGAACCGCGTCTCGCTCAGCCAGCGGTTGGCCAGCAGGACGATCACCAGGTCGTACGTGGGGTCGACCCACAGGCGCCCGCCGGTGCTGGCGCCGTGCTCGAAGGCGGCGGCTGAGCCAGGCTTGCCCGGCCTGCCACCGGGGATGTTCCAGCCCAGCCCGTAGTGCGCCGTGCGACCGGGTTCCTCGACGTCGGGGAGCCCGGTCGTCTGTTCCCGGGTCATCTCCGCGACGCTGCCCGGCGTCACGACGCGAACGCCGTCGAGCGCGCCTCCCATGAGCATGGCGCGGCCGAAACGGACGATGTCATCGGCCGTGCTCCACAGGCCCCCCGCGGGATGCTGCAGGCGCATGAAGGCGGCCAGGAAGAGCGGGCCGACGAGCGCGTTCGGGCCGAACGAATGCGCCCGCGCCCGGTCCGACGCGGGCCGCCCGAAGCCCGTCTCGGCCATCCGGAGGGGCTCCAGCACCTCCTCGCGCAGGAAGACCGGGTAGGGCCGCCCGTCCAGGCGCCGGATGAGCTCGCCCAGGACGAACCACGAGTTCGACGTGTAGTGATGCCGCGTGCCCGGCGCGTATTCGAGGCGCTCGCTCGCCAGCATGCGGTACGTGCGCGCGGCGTCCGGCCGTTCGCGGCTCATGCG
Source organism: Candidatus Limnocylindrales bacterium (assembly GCA_036561685.1). Classification (GTDB taxonomy): domain Bacteria; phylum Chloroflexota; class Limnocylindria; order Limnocylindrales; family CSP1-4; genus DASPUH01. The sequence continues at coordinate 2,884 of DATBOX010000008.1, forward strand.
CTGCCAGTCCTCGATCAGACCGGCCGTGTGGCGCATGACGTCCCGTGTGGTGATCAGTTCGCCGCCGGGCTCGCCGCGGGTCGCCGGCAGCGGCGCGAACTCCGGCAGGTAGCGCTGCACGGGCTCATCCAGGTCCAGGCGGCCGGCTTCCACCAGCCGCATCACGGCCGTGGCCATGATCGGCTTGGTCATCGAGGCGATCATGAAGTGGCTGAGCGGCGTGACCCGCTCGCGGCCGGGCGCGAAGGCGCCGACGCGGATCAGCCCCTCGTGGTCCGCCACCGCGAGGACGGCCGCCGGCAGGTCACCCGCCGCCACCTGGCGGGCCACGACGTCGTACGCGGGCTGGAGCTGGTCGTGGTCCACGCGCTGATGATGCGACAGGTGGCGCGTTTGGGCGCCCACCTATCATGCGAGCCGATGCCCATCACGACCCGCTCGGCTCCCGCCGGCACGCGTGCTGCGGCACTCGCCGTGCTGACGCCGCTCCCGGAGCTCGTGGGAGTGGCGCCGCTCGACGTGGCCGAGCGGCTGCGCGGCCTGCGTGGGATGGCGCTCCTGGAGAGTGCCCGGCCGGGGCGGCGCGCTCGGTGGAGCTATCTGGCGGCCGATCCGCTCAAGGTCATCGAGGCCGCCGATGACGGCCCCGATCCGTTCGCCGCCGCGCGACGGCTCGTCGCGCGCATGGCCCCGACCCCGCTTGCGCTGCCGTTCAGCGGCGGCCTGATGGGCTTCCTGGGCTACGACCTGGGCCGCCGGCTGGAGCACCTGCCGGCCCTGGCCGCCGTCGATCAATGGCTGCCCGAACTCCGCCTTGGCCTGTACGACCAGGTCGTGGCGTTCGATCACGGCACCGGCGACGTGTGGCTCGCCTCGCGCGCCGTGGACGGAGACCAGGAGCGCCTGGTGGCCCGGCGGGATGCCCTCCTCGCCCGGCTGCAAGGGCCTTCCGGCGCTGCGCCGCGGTCGCCCGTCGAGCCGCCGGCCGCCTTCAGCAGCAACCTCGATCGCGGTGCCTACATGGCGATGGTGGAGGCCGTGCGGCGCGAGATCGCCCGCGGCGAGCTCTACCAGGCCAACGTGGCCCGTCGGCTGGAGGCCGCGTTCTCCGCCGACCCGTGGCCGGTCTATCGGCGGCTCCGCACAGGCGATCCGGTTGGTTACGCGGCGTACCTGGACCTGGGGCCGGAACGGCGCACGGGCGCGACCAGGGCGCTCCTGTCGGCGTCGCCGGAACCGTTCCTGGAGGTGTCATCGGACGGGACGGTCCTGACCGATCCGATCAAGGGCACCCGGCCCAGGGGCCGGACCCGCGCGGAGGATCGGGCCCTCGCGGCCGAGCTCATGGCCAGCGCCAAGGATCGGGCCGAGAACACGATGATCGTGGACGTCCTGCGCAACGACCTCGGCCGCGTCTGCGAACCGGGCACGGTCCGGGTGCCACGGCTCTGCCGCCTGGAGCGGACCGGCAGCGTCCAGCACCTCGTCTCGACGGTCACCGGGCGCCTGGCCCCTGGGCGCGACGCATTCGACCTGCTGGCGGCCTCGTTCCCCGGCGGCTCGATCACCGGGGCCCCCAAGATCCGGGCCATGGAGCTCATCGAACGCCTGGAGCCGGTGCGGCGAGGGCCCTATACGGGCGCGGCCCTCTGGCTGGGCCCGGACGGCACGATGGGCTCGTCCATCCTCATCCGCTCCCTCGTCGCCGATGGCGCGCGCCTGACCATGCATGTCGGCGGGGGCATCACCTGGCGGTCCGACCCGGGCGCCGAGTTTGCCGAGACGCAGGCCAAGGCCAGCGGACCGCTGGGCGCCCTCGGCGCGCACGAGGTGCACGCATGACGGCCGCCCCGCGCAGCGACCGTGACACGCTCCTGGCCGTGGTCAGCGGGGTGGCGGTCGGCCTGCTCGCCCTGTCGTTCCCCAGCCCGGTCGCGTTCCTTGGCCTGATCCCGGCCGTCATCGCCTCGCTGGACCTGTTGCGGCGGGGCCAGCAGACGGCCGTCGGCGTGCTGCTTCTGGCGGCGGCCCTCGCGGCCGGGCTGCCGAGCGGCTGGATGCTCTTCGGCGGATCCCGCGCGGCCGGCGTCGGGCTGCCGGCCGAGACGGCCGCCGTCTTCGGCGTCGCCTGCGGTGCGCTCATCCTGGGCGTCATGGTCCTGTTGCTGGACCAGGCTGGCGCGATCCCGCAGCCGGCCGCGCCGGCCCCAGCTGACGACGCTCCTGCTGCCCCAGCGGAGCCGCCGGCGCCGGACGACCCGCCGGTCCCTTAGTCGTGGCTACGAGCAACCAGCCACGGCACGTGTGGGTCGATGGGCGGCTCCAGTCCGCTGCGGGACCGCATCTTACGGCGTTCGATCGCGGGTTCCAACTGGGTGACGGGGTCTTCGAGACCCTCCGGGCGCGGGGCGGCCGAACGACCGAACTGGCCGAGCACACCGCCCGGCTGCGCCGCTCTGCCGACGGCCTGGGGATCGAACTCCCGAGCGACCTTGCGGCGCGGCTGGCGGACGCGATCGCCGAGCTCCTCGCCGCCGAGGACCTGGCAGGGCCCGACGGCGACGCGTCGATCCGCATCACGGTCTCCCGCGGCAGCATCACCGGGCGCGGCCTGCTCCCGCCCACGCCGCACGTGCCGCCGACGATCGTGGTGCAGGCGTCGCCCGTGGTACCCCCGGCCGCCGACCTGCTGGCCCGCGGTCTGCACGTCGTCGCGAGCACCGTCCGCCGCGACGTGGAGAGCCCGCTGGCCGGCCTCAAGACGACCAGCCGTGCCGACTACGTCTTCGCCCGCCTGGAGGCCGACCGGGCCGGGGCCGACGATGCCCTCTTCCTGACCACGGACGGGTACCTGTCGGAGGGCACGAGCGCCAACGTCTTCCTGGTGCGCCGGGGCGAGCTGGCGACGCCGGCGCTGGCCTGCGCCGTCCTGGCCGGCACGACCCGCGACTGGCTGCTCCGCTGGGCCGCGACCGCCGGACTGACCGCGCACGAGACGTTGCTGACGAGCCGCGACCTGCTCGAGGCGGACGAGGCCTTCCTGTCCAGCAGCGTGGCGGGCATCCTGCCGGTCACCCGCTTCGACGGCCACGCCATCGGCTTGGGCCTGCCGGGTCCGTGGGCGACGCGCGCCCGCACGGACCGCGAAGCGTTCATCCGCGGCGTCGGATGACCCGCGACGAGCTGATCCGCGACACCCGGGCCCTTGTGGAAGAGGGTGATCGGCTGGCCAGGGAGCCGGAGATGGTGGGGCTGCGGGGCTGGCTCCGTCGGTCGGATGCGCTCCTGTCGGCCGCCTGGGGGTCGATGGACCGCTATCACCTGTCGTGGCTGTCGGTCGGCCGCCCGGCCGACGCGCCAAGGGGCCGGCCCATGACCGCGGATGAGGAGTCGGCCTACGTCCGCGCCGTGGCCGAGCAGAAGACGGCCGCCCTGCGCATGAGCCTGCGGGCCGTGGAGGAACAGGGCATGCCGTTCCGCGGCGAGACGGCTGCCGGGAACGGCGCGGGCGGCTAGCGGGCCGACCACCAGCTGACGACCGCGAGCAGCAGGAGCTCCAGCGGGCCCAGCGGCAGGAGCTGCGGGGCGAGCCAATCGGTGAAGGGCGTGGCGGCGAGGCGGTCGCCAAGCGTCAGCGACGAGGCCGGCAGGGTGATCTGCGCGTAGAGATACAGCAGGAACGTCGCCACCAGCCACGTCAGGACGGCAAGCGCGGCGGCCAGCCAGGGGATGCGACCAGTCACATGGGCCGCGTCGCCACGACCCCACGCCCCGAGCGCGGTGCCGCCACCCACGAGCCAGCCGCCGACGACCGCCACCACCACCAGCCCCGCGTCAAGGTCCAGGGTCCCGCCGATGACGAGCCAGAGCAGTGCGGCGACCGCCCCGCCGGCAAGGCCGCCCGCGAATGCCCGGCCGGCACGCGTGGCGACCACCTCCCGGGGCCGCGGGGGTGGACCGAAGCGGTCGCTCGGCGGGCGGTCCAGGAGCCGCGTCGAGGCCGGTCGCACCTCACCGGGGCGAACGGTCGAGGCACGCTGGTCAGGCGTCTGTTCGGTGGTGTCGGAGGCGTCTGTCACGCCGCCACTGTATCGCCGCCGCTAGACTTACCCGCCATGAGCCATCCGGCCCTGGGACTGCCACCGCTCGACCACACGGCGGGCCTGCCCGCCGCGGCCGGACGCATCCGCGCCGCGCGCAAGCGTCTGGCGGCGACCTCGCTCCAGGCGGCCGTCAAGGACGACCCGACGCTGGCGACACGCTACGACGAGGTCGCCCTGCGCGAGCTGCTGCGGGACGCGGATCGTCACCTCGAGCAGCTGGCGCAGGCCCTGGAGACGGGCCAGGTGCACCTCGTCACGACCTACGCGGAGTGGATCCAGCCCGCCTACCGCCGCCGCCACGTGGCCGCCAGGGACCAGGCGCTGCTGCTGCAGCGCCTGGCGGACGCCGCGTCCTCGGTCCTCTCACCGGACGAGATCCACGCGCTGGAGGGATACGTCGGAGACTGGCTCAAGGTGCTCGAGCTGCACCGCCGACTGCCGGGCGACCACAAGGGCAACGCGGCCGTGCGCTTCATCTGGAAGGGCGCCGGCATCCTCGATGACTCCCTTGTCTAGGGCGATGAGCGGCCCCCGATGACCATCAAGTGGGTCAAGATCGACCCCCTCGTGATGAACGGCGAGCCGTTCTGCTACAACACGCGCCTGACGGTGCGGAACGTGCTCGAGATGCGTGCCAACGGTCTCACGCCACGCCAGATGCTGGTGGAGAACCCCGAGCTGCGGCGGATCGGCATCGCCGAGGCCTTCCGCTACGCGGCCGATCATCGGGCGCGCTACGCGGACTTCTTCGCCGAGGACGGCGGGCTGCAGGGCCCCGGCTTCCCCGCCGCCGAGGCCGCCGAGCTGCCGGAGCACCTGCGCGAGCTGGCCGGCGTCGTGGTGGACGCGCCTGCCGCCTGATCCCCTTTCGGAGAGGCTTGGAGATCGGGTGCTACGATGAGTGAGTACGCAACTGAGGTCCCCATGCCCGATCCCGCCACCGCTGAGTCTGCTACCGCCGCCGGATCGCCGACCGCGACCGCTCCCGACGCGCCCGTCTTCGACGCCGAGGCGCGGGCGACCGAGCTGGCGATCCTGGACGGCCTGCGAACGGTGGTCGACCCGGAGATCGGCATGAACGTCGTCGAGCTCGCGCTGATCAAGCAGATCATCCTGGGCCACGAGCAGACCGAGATCAAGATGATCCTGACGACGCCCTTCTGTCCGTACGCCGGCGCGATGATCCAGCAGGTCAAGGAAGCCACCGAAGAGGTCGTCGGCCATGAGGTCAAGGTCACGCTGCTGGCCGAGCGGTGGGACCCGCGCGACGCCGGCCTGATGTGGTGACCCGCACCCACTCCGTGGTGACCGCCGCCTGATGACCGCGCGCCGCCCGCGCATCGCGGCGAGCGGCGTCGCCACCGGCCGCGGCGACGACGGCACGACCGGCCTGCTCTTCGGCGGCCCGCGAGTGGCCAAGGACGACCCCGCCACCGAGGCCTACGGCACCATCGACGAGGCCGTCGCGGCCCTTGGCGTGGCCCGCGCGGAGCTCCTGGCCGCCGCCGATGTGGCCGGCGCACCGCTCGCCTTCGGTGAGCTCGCGGTGCTGGTCCTTCGACTGCAGCGCGAGCTGTTCGTGGTGGGGGCGGAACTCGCCACCACACCCGCCGCTCGCGACCGCCTGACGGATGGCGTCACCCGTGTCAGCGAAGGGATGCTCGAGGCGCTGGAGGCGACCCTCGCCGAGCACGAGGCGGCCATCGAGATGCCGCGGGAGTTCGTGGTCCCAGGCGAGACACGCGCGTCAGCGGCCCTCGAGATCGCGCGCACGGTGATGCGGCGTGCGGAGCGAAGGATCGTCACCTTCCAGCGCGAAGGCGGGCTCGTGGGTGAGTGGCTACTGCCGTACGTGAACCGCCTGGCCGATCTGCTCTGGATCCTGGCGCGCGCCGCCGAACAGGCCGCCGCCCGGCCGGCAGTGCCGGCCCGCACGACACCCAGAGCGCGGCGCTCGCGCTAGCGTCGCGGCCGGACCGGTGATCCTGCCCGACGTCCGCGACCCGAGGCTCATCACCATCCGTCGCGGCGGAACTCTTACCGATTCGGATCACCACCTTCTAGCCCTATGGGCGGCCGCGTGCGCCGAGCACGTCCTTCACCTCTTCCAGGCGGCTCGGCCGGAGGACCCTCGGCCGCGTCACGCAATCGACCTGGCGCGAGCCTGGGTGCGCGGCGAGGTCACCATGACCCAGGCCCGCACATCGGCCGGCCATGCGAACGCCGCGGCCAGAGACCTCAGTGGAGCGGCCCGCCATGCCGCGTCCGCCGCCGCCCAGGCCGCGGCGGTGGCCCACGTCGCGGCGCACGACCTCGGGGCGGCCGCCTATGCGATCAAGGCCGCGCGTGCTGCCGCGCCCAAAGGCGAGGGCGAGGCCGCCGGGCGACTCGAGTGCCGCTGGCAGCGCGACCAGCTGCCGGAGACGATCCGTGAGCTCGTCCTCGACGACGAACGCTTGCGCAACGACATCTGCTGGTCGGTCTTCGACTGCTGACCCTGGCGCGCAGACACAACGACGGGCAGGCGGGCCCTTTGCCTGGGAAGCAAGCCACTTCTTGCCCTCCAGGCAAGCAACGGACGGGTTGGGCCCTGAGATAACCCCTCCAGGCCCTCCGATCGGCCCTCCCGGGCCGTTTCAGGCCCTGATCAGGCCGTCAGGAGCCGGTCGGGGCCGAGAACTTGCCCTTGAAGCAAGGATCGGGCCAGACAGGGGCCCTAGAGAGCGTGCCCCGGTTCGTTCGTTGCCCGAGAGGCAAGACGTGCCTGGCAGGCAAGATCGCCGTGGGCTGGGGCCCGGCAAGTTCGGCGGCGCGGCGCCAACCGTCAGTGGCGGTCGTCGTCCTTGGTGAAGTGCTCGTGCTTGAAGCGGCCGAAGACACCCTTCGAAAGTTCGGCGTGGAAGGTCGCTTCCGGTGTGTACACGGGCAGGGCCAGTAGCTCGGCAGCGGTGTGGTCGCTGACGACGCCGGCCGCCGAGATGCTCGTGACGCAGTCGGAGGTGAGCACGCGCTGCTGCCCGGACACGTGGACGATCAGGCCGTGGAAGATGTCCTCGTCGCGGCTGCCGAGCACCTCGGTCACGGTCCCGGCCGTCTGGCCGTCCGAGCTCAGGACCGGCGTGTTCGGCGGGATGGCTTTCCAACTGATCGGCGTGTCGTCGGGCAACGTATACCTCTTGAGAGCGTCGCTCTCCAGTCAAAGCGCGCGTCGAGGGGTTCTCGACAAGATGGCTAGACTAGTCCGTGGCGCACGGATCCGCCGTGCCGCCACCTGACCGTCGACGGGACGGTCGAAGGAGTCCCTGATCCGTGTTCAGTAACGATCGACCCGACCCATCGCGCACGGCGCCCTCGACGGGCCCCGCGAGCCAGACCCGCTGGGGTCAGCCGAACACGCTGGCCGGCATGACCCAGCCCGCCGCAACCGTCCAGGTCGGCGAGGGCTACCTGACGATGAGCTTCGTGTGGATGACGCTGGGCCTTCTGCTCAGCGCCGGCACCGCGGCCGTCGTCCTCAACCTGCCCAACTTCCAGCAAACGATCGCCCAGTGGTATCTGGGGCTCGTGCTGTTGGAGTTCGTCTTCGTCATCGGCGTGAGCGCGGCCATCAACCGCATCGGCGCCCTGCCCGGCCTGGCCCTCTTCTTCGCCTTCGCCATCCTGAACGGGGCGACCCTCTCGATCATCGCGCTGGTCTACACCGGCGAGTCGATCGCGACGGCCTTCGTCAGCGCCGCGGCCGTCTTCGGTGCGGCGGCCCTTTACGGAGTCGTCACACGCCGCGACCTGACCAAGCTCGGCGGCATCCTCTTCATGGGCCTCATCGGCCTCGTCGTCATGTCGTTCGCCAACTTCTTCGTGGGTGGCACGACGTTCAGCTTCATCATCGGCGCGATCGGCGTGGTGATCTTCACCGGCCTGACGGCCTATGACGTGCAGCGCCTGCGCAACGGCAACCTGGCGTGGATCCGCACCCGCGAAGCCGCGTCGGTCATCGGGGCGCTGCGCCTGTACCTTGACTTCGTCAACCTGTTCATCAGCTTCCTGCGCCTGACCGGCAGCCGCCGCTAGGCGACTCCCGACTCGCCGACTCGAGGGCCCCGCTCACCCCGGGGCCCTTTCGATTCCCCTCGGTACCATGGGTCCCGGTCGTGATGCGTCGGCAGACGCCGTCCCGGAGCGTGGAGGTGGAGATGGAACGCGTCGGTTTCGCGGGCCTGGGCACGATGGGGGCGGCCATGGCCGCGAACCTGCTGCGGGCCGGCTTCCCCCTCACCGTGTGGAACCGGACGGCCGGACGCGCCGAGCCGCTCCGCTCGGCCGGCGCGGCCATGGCGGCCACGCCGCGTGAACTCGCCGTCGCGACCGATGTCGTGGTCTGCTGCCTGTCGGACACGCCCGACGTCGAGGCCGTCCTGTTCGGTCCCGATGGGCTCGTCGCCGGCGGGCGGAAGGGCAGCCTGGTCATCGACTGCTCGACGATCAGTCCATCGGCCACCCGGGGGTTCGCCGCGCGCCTCGCCGAACAGGGCATCGGGTTCGTCGACGCGCCCGTCTCGGGCGGCTCCGAGGGCGCGCAGAAGGGAACGCTCACGATCATGGTCGGGGGCGAGGACGCGGCGGTCGAACGCGCGCACCCCATCCTGGCGGCTATGGGCAGCACGATCACCCACATGGGCCCGGTCGGGTCCGGCCAGGCCACCAAGGCCGTCAATCAGGTCATCATCTCGGGGACCTACCTGGGTGTCGCGGAAGGGCTCGTGCTGGCGATGCAGGCCGGCCTTGATGTGCAGAAGGTGGTGACGGCGCTCAGTGGCGGTGCCGCTCAATCATGGGTGCTGGCCAACCGCAGCGGCCGCATGATCGAGAACGACTACCCGCTGGGCTTCAAGGTGGCGCTCCACCGCAAGGACCTGGGCATCGCCCTCGACCTGGCGCGGGAGGTAGGCGCGGCGCTGCCGGTGACCGGCCTGACGGCAGAGATCGAGAACGGGCTCGTGCGGCGCGGCCATGGCGACGATGACATCTCGGCCGTGGCGCGGGCGATCCGGGGTTGGTCGGGCCTGCCCGACTAGGGTCGGCGAACCTGCGATCACGGCAGGAGCAGGCCGCGCTCAGACGTTCGCGGCGATGTCCTTGGCCAGCTCCGTGTCGATCCCCGCGGCCTTCGCCGCGTCGACACCGTTCCCCGAGGCGGAGACCGACCAGCCCCTGCCGCCACCCTTATAGAACGTCAGGACCGATGGAAGGCCGTTGATGGTCGAGATGCACGCCTTGTCACCGACCCCGCTGACCGGGGTGATGGTGATCCCCAAGGCGGCGTTGGAGCCCTTGTCACACAGGCCGGTGTCCTCGTTCGAGTTCACGATCACCTGGATGTCGGGCAGCCCGCTGCTATTGAGGTGGGCAAAGTCGCATTCGTGGGGGTCACCGCCCGAGTCGCCCGGCCCGACGCTCTGGCCGATCGCCGCTGACACCTGAGCGGCGGTGAGCAGCGAGCACGTGTCGCCCGAGCCACCCCCACCTCCGCCGCCGCCTCCCTGACTCGCGGTGGCACCAGGCGTTGCGGTCGCGCCGCCACCCGATGAACCGCACGCCACGAGGAGGCCCGCGAGGGCCACCGCCAGACCGACCTGCCCAAGACGTCCCGCCATCACGTCACCTCCAGGGGACGAACGATACGTCCGCGGATAGGGCGCGACAAGTGACGGACTGGCCGGGCGACGCCTCCTCCGCGCCGCCCGGCGAGCCCGCGTCAGGGGATGCTGTAGACGACGTCGACGGTGACCGTCACGTCGGTCGTGCCGACCTGGACCGGCGTTGCGGCCGAGGCCTTGTCGACGGCGGCGCCGGCCGCGTAGTAGACCGGCGGCTGGGTGGCCGATTCCTCGGTGACGCTGATGGGGGCGCCGAGCGTGACACCGGCGGCGGAGGCCAACGCCTGCGCGCGCTTGTGCGCGTCGGCGACGGCCATCTGGCGGGCCTGGTCGGTGGCGGCCGTCGGGTCGGCCAGCGAGAAGCTGATGCCGCCCACGGACGTGGCACCGGCGGCCACGCCGGCGTCGATGATCGGACCGACCTTATCCAGGTCGCGGACCTTGACTGACAGTGACTGGCTGGCCTGGTAGCCGTTCACGTGCGCGGTCCCGCCGATGTTGGGGTCGTAGGTCGGGTTGAGGTTGATGCCCTGGGTCGCCAGGTCCGTGTCGGCCACGCCCTGTTTCTTCACAGCGGCGATCACGGCTGCCATGGCCTTGCTGGCGTTGGACTGGGCCAGGGTCGCGGTCGTGGCCTGGGCATTCACACCCAGGTACAACGAGGCCATGTCGGGCTTGAGGCTGATGATCGCGGTGCCCTGCACGGTGATGCCATGGGTTGGATCGCCGGACGCGGCGGCGACCACGGACGGTGACCGCAAGCCGCCGAGCATGGCCGGGATGCCACCCAGGATCGCGAACATGGCGACCGCTGCGATGACCAGGGTCCTGGCGAGGAGCGTGCGCGTGGCGCTGGACATCGAGGAGACCTCCGAGCGTGACGATGGTTGCTGGCCCGTAGACGCCGCGACCGGCGCCGCGGTTCCGCCCGGGAGCCCGACCGACCGCTAGGATGGCCCGCGATGTTCCGCCCGCAGCTGCCCCTGGAGAC
>DATBOX010000009.1:0-24805 GCA_036561685.1 Candidatus Limnocylindrales bacterium
CGTTGCCTCACAGGCAAGGGGGTCCTTGCTCCACGGGCAAGCAACGAGCACACGCTGGGGCCTCAGGCGCCGAAACGGCCCGGGTCGCCCCATCCGGCGGCCAGGGACGGCCCGAAAACGCCCCGCATCGGCCTCGAAACGATCGATCCGTTGCCCCACAGGCAAGGATCAGACGTGGCCGGGCAAGCCAGACACTGTCCCGGTTCCTTGCTTGCCTGTGAAGCAAGACGTGGCAGTCATGGGGTGACCAAGGTGAGAGCTGTCGCCCAGGCCAGGCGGTTCTGGCCTGCGAGGTCAGTAACGAACACGAAACGCGGCCGCCAGGGCTGCAAGGGGTCAGACGGACGATCCCGTGACCTTCCGGGTCAGGAACTAGCAGGAGTGGCCATCCGAGGGCTGTCCGGGTCCGTTACTGACCTCGGGCGTTAGAAGCCCACGGCCCAGGCAGGGCCGAGGAGACTGGTCCTGACGAGGCGGGCGGCCTGTGCCACGATGCGCAGACAGAACGATAGGAGGACCTCATGGCCCAGATCCGCACCGCCGATGCCACGTGGCAGGGAGACCTCGTCTCAGGCAGCGGCACCATCGACTACGTCGGCAGCGGCGCCTTCTCGCGCATGCCCGTCACGTGGCATGCCCGCACGGAGGCATCCGACGGCCAGACCAGCCCGGAGGAACTGCTGGCCGCGGCCCACGCGGCCTGCTTCTCGATGGCCCTCTCATCCCGCCTCGCCAAGGCCGGTCACCCGGCGGCCAAGCTTTCGGTCCGGGCGACGGTGACGTTCGACAAGGGCGACGCCGGCTGGAAGGTCGCCTCGAGCGCGCTCCGCGTCCAGGGCGACGTGCCGGGCATGTCCGCCGCGGATTTCCGCGCCCTCGCTGATGATGCGAAGGACAACTGCCCCATCTCGCAGGCCCTCAAGGGCAACGTGGCGCTGTCGGTGGAGGCGTCTCTCGTGGGCTGAGCGGACCCATCCGCGCGATACACTCATGCCACCAGCGCAGGAGAGGGACCGATGGCCATCAGCACCGTGACCGAATCGAAGATGTTCATCGACGGCCAGTGGGTGGACGCATCCGGCGGCGGCTGGATCGACGTCCGCAGCCCGGCCACCGGCGAGCTCGTGGGCCGTGTCCCGGCGGGCACCCTGGAGGACGTGGATCGGGCCGTCACCGCCGCCCGGCGGGCTTTTGACGACGGCCGCTGGCGGGGCAAGATGGGCGCCGAGCGGGTGGCCATCCTCAACAAGCTGGCCGACCTGATCGACGAGCACACCCCGGAGCTGGCCGAGCTCGAATCGGCCCAGACCGGCACGGCCATCAAACTTCGCCGCGACTCGGACATGCCGTTCGCGGCCGACAACATCCGCTTCTTCGCCACGGCCATCCGCCACCTGGAAGGCAGGGCCGCGTCCGAGTACAGCGGCGGCCATACCTCGATGATCCGGCGGGAGCCACTCGGCGTCGTCGGCCAGGTCACGCCCTGGAACTACCCGCTGCTGATGGCCATCTGGAAGATCGGACCGGCCCTCGCCGCCGGCAACTCCATCGTGCTCAAGCCCGCGTCGGCCACCCCGCTGACGACGCTCAAGCTGGCGGAGCTGGCCCACGAGGCCGGCGTACCCGACGGTGTCTTCAACGTCGTCACCGGCCCCGGCGACGTGGTCGGGGCGGGCATCGCGGCCCATCCGGGGATCGACCTGGTGAGCCTCACCGGTGATTCGGAGACGGGCAAGAAGATCATGGGCCTCGCCACCGGCAACCTGAAGCGGGTCCACCTGGAGCTGGGCGGCAAGGCGCCCTTCATCGTCTATGCCGACGCCGACCTCGACGCGGCTGCCCGGGGCGCCGTGGCGGGGGGCTTCGTGAACGCCGGCCAGGACTGCACCGCGGCGACGCGCGTGTACGTGCAGAAGCCGGTGTACGACGAGTTCCTGAAGCTGCTGAAGGGGTACGTGGAGAGCGTCCGCGTGGGCGACCCCTCAGCCGAGACCACCGACATGGGCTCGCTCATCAGCGAGGGTCAGGTCAGCCGCGTCGAGGGCTTCGTCGAGCGCGCCAAGCGCGACGGGGCGCACGTGCTCACTGGTGGCCACCGGGCGCAGGTGCCGGGACTCAAGGGCGCCTATTTCGAGCCGACTGTCATCGTGGATGCGGCCCAGGACAGCGAGATCGTGCAGCAGGAGATCTTCGGGCCGGTCCTCACCGTGCTCCCCTTCGACACCGAGGACGAGGTGCTCGCCAAGGCCAACGACATCAAGTACGGCCTGGCCAGCTCGGTCTGGACGCGCGACATCTACAAGGCCATGAAGGCCGCCCAGACGCTCAACTTCGGGGCGGTCTGGGTGAACGACCACCTGCCGATCGCCAGCGAGATGCCGCACGGTGGCTTCAAGCAGTCGGGCTTCGGCAAGGACCTCTCGGGGTACTCGTTCGAGGAGTACACCCAGGTCAAGCACGTCATGATCGAGCTGTCCGGCGAGGCCGACAAGGGCTGGCACTACACCATCTGGGGCGACGCCAAGAGCTGATCTCCCAGGCTCGCCTGGAGCCGGTCGGCGAGGCGCAGGGCAAGCTGGACGATGGTGACGGTGGGCGAGGTCGAGCCGCTGGCCGGGAAGACCGAACTGCCCGCGACGTAGAGGTTGTCGACGGCGTGGACTCGGCAGTCCGTGTCGACGACGCCGAGACGCGGGTCGACGTGCATCCTCGTCGTGCCCTCGTGGTGCCAATTGCCGATCACCTGTGACGGCCACGGGTCGGGTTCGTCCAGGCGCGCGTCGGCAAGTCCGGGTTCCAGGCGCGCGAGCTGTTCCACCACGACCTGGAGTGAGCGTCGATAGGTCCGCTCCTCGGTCTCGCCGACACGCCAATGGACGCGCACCCGCGGCATCCCCAGGGCGTCGACGTGGGCCAGCAACTCGACGCGGTTGTCTCGCTCGGGGAGCTGCTCGATGGCGCTCCAGACCTCGAGGAAGCGCCGCAGCGATGGCGGTGCAGCCAGAGCCGCCAAGGCGCTCAGGGCGGACTGATCCGGCCTGCGGAGGGCCACTGCAAGGTCGCCCAGGCGGAGCTTGAGTCGCCCGCCCCCGACGTCCTGGTAGTACGGGCTCTCGTTCCAGGGGCGGCGCATCACCGTGGCCAAGCGGCGGACGGCTGGCCACTGGCGGCTCGCCTGGCCGAGGTAGCCGAGCTCGAGGTTGACGTGCTGATTGAGCAGGCCTTCCCGCCGCTGCAGGGCGTCGGACGTGCCAAGGCGGAAGAAGCGGAGGGTCCCCGCTGCCCCACCACCGACGAGCCGACTCAGGGGCGTATCCCCGGCCCGGATCCGGAACCGATCCACGACCCGCGGATGCTCCATGAAGTACCGCCCGGCCGCGTCTCCGCCAAGGCCGGCGATGAGCAGCAGGCGGGCGTTCTCGATGCCACCCGCGGCGAGGACGACCGTGCGTGCCCGGAGCACGGCGCGCCGGCCATCTGACACGACCGGGACACCGACGATGCGGCCGCCGTCCACCTCAAGCCCGGTCGCGGTGGTGTGAAGCTGCACGGTCACGTTCGGGGCCGCCGCAAGCCGCTCGCGGTAGGCCGGGCCGAACCGGACGGGTCGCCCGAAGTAGATCGGCACGGGCTGCACCTGCCCAGCGTCCATGCCGGACTCGGTGAACCGGGCCGCGGTCGCCTCGTCCGCCGCGGCGCGCGCGATCGGCGTGATACCGCACAGCTCGAGCGCCGCAGCCAGATACGGCTCCAGGGTCGAGCTGGGAAACGGCCAGCCACCCTCGGGCACCCATGGGCGGGCCTGAAAGGCCATCGCGTCCAACGGCGTGCACACGCCGCCCCACGACCAGCTCGAGCCGCCGAGCGCCCTGATCCGAGTCTCGTGGAGCGGGTAGTACGGCGTGCCGACCACGTCGGCCCGGGCAAGTTCCTGCGTGCGTTCCTCGAACGCCAGGCCGCCGCTCTCAAGGAGGCTGACCCGCAGCTGGCCATGGTCCGCCAGGGCCAAGGCAAGCGAGATGCCCGCCGGTCCGCCGCCGACGATGCACACGTCGCTCGCAGACGGGTCGTCGGTGAGTGCGCCGCTGATCATGCGGCCACCGGGGCCCTGTGGGCGGGCCGGCGCAGGCCGGCAAAGAGATCGGTCTCCGGCAGCGACACCGGCACGCGCGATTCACACAGCGAGAAATCCTCGGTCGGGCTGACGGCCCGCCTGGTCTCTGGCCGCAGGGCAAAGGGTCGACTCCGGGGGTCGATCTGGCTGCGATGGGCGCGCATGGCCGCGGTCTTCTCATCGAGATGCGGTCCGACGTCGACGCGCGTCGTGATCGGCCCTTGCGCCCGTGCGATGCGCCTGCGTTCCAGCTCCGACTGGGGGCGCCAGGCCCGGACGTATCGCAGCATGACACCTAACACCGTACGCACATCACCGCTCGTGAGGAGCCGGCGCAGCCGCTCCCGCCGCCGGCTGACCGTGACGACCGATTCGTACAGCTTGGCCGGCGGCCAGGCGAAATCCGGCTCAGCGGTCCGGGCGAAGGCGGCCTTGGCCACCGCGGCCGCCTTGACGTGGTCGGGGTGCCCGTCCGTGCCGAAGCGATTGGGGCTCACGATGACGTCAGGGTGTTCACGCACGATGATCTCGAGCAGGCGGTCGACGGCACTGCGGAGATCGGCCTGCCAGAACGATCTCGGGTCGGCGTTGTCCGGGCTCCCAGCCATGCCCGAGTCGCGGTAACCCAACAGCACGGTCTCGATCCCGCCACCAGGCGCGAGCGCCTCCACGGCCCGCCGCAGCTCGGCCTCGCGGAGCTGTCCAAGGGCGGCCCGATTGACCGGTGTGTCGAGCGCGGGAGCCACGATCCGGCCGACCTCGCCGAGGGTCGCCACGACGCAGATGACGCGCATCCCTTCGGCCGCGTAACGGGCCATCACGCCGCCCGTGTTGACCGTCTCGTCGTCCGGATGGCCATGGACGGTCATGAGCGTCAGGGGAGGAGCCAATCGCGATGTCATACCAGCGCCGCTCGGTCGAGCCTCGTGGGATGCTTGCGGCTCAGCATAGACGTGCTCGCCGTCCGATGCCTCGGGCGGCCTCCGGTCTAGGTCGCGACGACCAGCGCGACGTAGCCCAGGTAGCCGCCGATGAGGACGAGCCCGGCGGGACGACCCAGCCCCCGCCCGGCCAGGGCGAGCACGACGGCCGCAGCGGTGAGGGTGAGGTACGCGAAGGCCGCCAGCGGCACGCCACCCGTCGGCGAGCCCAGCCCGACGATGACGGCCGGGACCAGCAGGGCCAGGAGCACGTTGAACGCGTTGCTGTGGAAGGCCTCGCTCATGGCAGCAACGCCGCGGCCGCGGAGCGTGAGGTAGACCGCCGCCACCGCGTTGGGCAGGCTCGTGACGGCAGCGAGGACAAGGCCGCCGATCACGATCGCGGGGATGCCCGCCTGCTGGCCGATGGTCGTGGCCGACTGCTCCATGACGACGCTGGCCGCGATCACAGCGAGCGCGGCGCCCGCCGCGACCACCCAGTCGACCGGAGTGGCGCGCGGGGCTCGTTCGAGGGTGACCTTCTCCTCGTCGATGGCGCGGCGAAGCCACGTCAGCAAGGGGCGGGGAAGCGGCAGCCGAGCCCGTCTCGAGGGTGTCAGGGCGCACACGAACACATACGGCAGGAAGGCCGCAAGGCCCAGGAGCAGGCCCGGGGCTGGGCCGATCCAGGCCATCACCACGGCGACCGCGATGATGGCGATGACGAGGGCGAGCGTGCCTTCGAGCACGGTGGCGAAGCGAGGGAGGCGCAAGCCCCCGGCGACGAGGACGCTCAGGCCGAGCATCGCCGCCAGGTTGAAGGCATTCGAGCCAAGGGCCACCCCGACCCCGATCTCGCGCTGGCCGGTCGCGACCGCCGTGAGGGCCGACGTGATCTCGGGCCCATCTGCGGCCAGGGCGACCACGAGGCCCAGCAGCGCCTCCGCCAGAGCGAGGCGCTCACCGACCCGCTCGAGGCGCGAGACGAGGAGGACGCTCGATGCCGCGGACAGCGCGGCGGCCACGACGAAGACGGCGAGGGGCATACGCCATTCTGGCAAGCCGGCCGGGGGCAGGGAACCAGACGCCGCATCGTGGCGTCTGGTCGGCCATACGCTCGTATCGCAACGACAGGAGACGCTTGATGGATCTCACCGTGGCCCGTGCTCGCACTCGCAGCCGGCGGCTCGTCGTCGGCGTCCCGATGATCGCCCTGTTGTTTGCCGGGTGCGCGGCGGCGGGTTCGGCAGCACCCACCACGACACCGGCTGGCGGTACCGGCGTGCCGGCTATCGGCCAGGTCGATAGCGCACCCGGTGGCGGGACCAGCGCGGCCAGCGGCTCCAACACCGCCATCGCGTATCCGTATCCCATCTTCGGTGGGACCCCGGGCCTGGCGCCCGATCACGAACTGGTCGTCAGCGGCAGCGGCACGGCGACCATGAAGGCCGACGGCAGCGACCGCGCGAGCGCCCAGCGAACGGCCCTGGCGGCGGCGGTGGCCGATGCCAGGAACCAGGCTCAGGCGGCCGCGGGCGACGCGGGCGTGACGCTGGGAGGCGTGGTCTCGATGAGCGTGTCGGTCGGCGGTGGCTACGTCGGTGTGATGCCCATGGGCGCATCCGGTGCCCCGGATACGGTGCCGTCATCGGGCGGAACGGTCATCCCGCCCGCTGCAGGCGTCACCGTACCAAGCACGCCCACGATCGAGCAGCTGGTCGTGACGGTGACGGTCGCCTACTCGATCAGCTGAGCGCTTCCCGCCGCGACCGGTCAGGCCGGCGTCGTCGCGACCGGGGGGAGCGGCGGCATCGGTCCGGCCAACGCCGGCGCGGCACGGCGGCCCTTCCAGGTCGCCCAGGCCACCATCGCCAGGGCGCCCAGGCCGAGGAGGACGACCACGAGCTTGATCCAGGGGCCGATGAGCGGCACGGACGTCCCGATGACGACCACCGCGGCACCCGCGGCCAGGACCGCCAGCTCCTGCCAGCGCCCGACCGTGGCATTTCGCAGCACGAGGCGCCCCAGGGCCAGGCCAACCACGCCATCGGCGATGAACGCCGCGGCGAGGATGAAGCCCAGGGTGATGCCGCCCGTGGCGAGCAGCCAGGTGACCACATCGACCGCCACGAGGCTGCCAAGGGTCAGGAGGCCGAAGGCGATGGCCAGGACGACCATCAGGACGAGCAGGGCCACGATCAGCACCGCGTAGCCGAACAGGGCCACCACGCCGGTGCCGAGCGCCGGAAGGGGACGTCGGCGCACGACTTCGTCGGCGGCCCGCAGGCCGCGCGGCATCAGCCACAGGGCCAGCGCGCCGAAGAGCAGCACGACGATGAAGTGGCGGAGGGCGCCAAGGATGACGCTCTCCGGGGTGGCCGCAGGCGCCGCGACCGACGCCGTGGTCGGGGTGATCGTGACGTCCTCGGTCCCGCCGACCGCGCCGGACCGGGCGTAGGTGCTGGCCTGGCCCTGGATGCTGCCGGCGACATCGCCGTTGAGGGTCGTCTGGCCGGCGGCGAAGATCAGGTCACCGCCGACGTGAGCGCCGCTCGTGATGAGCAAGGTGCCGCTTCCGGCGAGGACGTCGCGCTGGACGTCGCCGCTGACCGTGAGCTGGCCGGCTCCCGCCCGGATGGCGCCGCCCACCGGGCCGGTGAGGACGACCGTGCCGCCGCCGACGATGATGTCGCCGTCGACCTTGCCCCCGACCTGCACGTTGCCGCCGGCGGCCACGAGATCGCCGTGCACGGTTCCGTCCATGGTGACGGTCCCGCCGAAGAGATAGAGGTCTGAGGCGACCGTCTCGGTGGCCGGCACGACGACCGTGTCGGCGTAGCGGACCTTGCCGCCGAGCGAGCTGGTCGCGAGGACCGAGCTGGCCTCCAGGGCGATCAGCAGGAGCAGCACGCTAAGGAGCGCCAGCGTGCGCAGGACGAATCGGGTCATGACGTCACCTCGGGTCTCGGTCCGCCGGCCGGCGGACGGGCGGTGCTGGGCTGGGACGCGCCCGCCTCGAGTGTCCTCGACCGGCGCGGACCTCGCCAGAGCCGAATGTCCCTTTTCCGCCCGGACGCGGTAGCGGCTCCGCGGGTTCGCTAGGATTGTCCCGTGCCGCCCATCGACCAGCTCCAGCGCCCGCCGATCGTCTACATCGACAAGCTGTTGCGCCAGGGCATCTTCACGACTGGCCTCCTGCTGGAGGTGTCCGAGACGCCGACGCGCCGCCAGTACCTGGCGGACCAGATCCAGGCCGACACGACCGATGTCAACGAGTGGCGTGATGAGGCCCTGCTGCTGAACCTGGCCAGCGTGGGCCCAGCCCAGAAGGAGCTGCTGCTGCAGGCCGGCATCGTGGGGCTGCAGGATCTGCTGGCGCTGAGCCTGGATGACTTCCGCGCGCGAGTTGGCAAGGCGGCCCACGTCCTCCAGGTGGATGCCCCGTCCGACCTGCAGCTCGAGGGTTGGTGGGAGCAGGCGCAGACGCTCCAGGAGGAGTAGCACGCGAGGCGTGCGAGGATAGGGGCGTGACCACCGCCGTCCTGGCTCCCCCGCTTGCCCGCCGCGTGGCCTCGATCGGCGTGGCCATCGGCACAGCGCTCGTGATCGTGGCGGCCGTGCTGTTGGTCCTGACCACGCCGGTGTACATGCATCCCGCGCTCGACCAGTCGCAGTCGGGGGCCTACCTGGGCACTGCGCCGGCCACCGCCCGCCAGCTGTCCGACCTGACGATCCATGAGCTGTACGCGGGTCCGGGCACGTTCGCCTTCTCGTGGACGCCCGGGGGCACGGTCCAGCCGTTCTACGATGCGGCCGAGATCCAGCACCTCCAGGCGGTCCACGTCGTGCTCTTCGCGTTCCTGGCCCTGGCCGCGATCGGCGCGCTGCTGCTGATCGTGGGCCTCGCCACGGTCCGCGGCGCGGCCTGGTTCTGGCGGGCGGTGGCGCGGGGCGCGGCCTCCATGGCCGGGGCCCTCCTCGTCATCGGTGTGTTCGCGGCCGTGGCTTTCGAACAGGCCTTCACGCTGTTCCACGAGATCTTCTTCCCCGGTGGCGACTGGTCGTTCGACCCGGCCACGGAGCACCTCGTGCAGCTGTATCCGACGGCGTTCTGGGAGCTGACCGCGGCCGTGCTGGTGGGGGCATCGGTGCTGACCGGCGTCGTGGTCTGGTGGTTCGCGCGGCGGCGCGCCGCCCGCCTGGAAGCCGCCCCGCCGCCGGAGGTGCCGTCATGACGCCGGGCGCCATCCGCATCGGGCGGATCTTCGGCATCGAGGTCCGCCTCCACCCCAGCTGGATCGTGATCTTCCTGCTGGTCACGGTGCAGCTGGCGATCATCGGCACGCCGAACGGCGAGACGCAGCTGCCGGTGGCCCTGCGGGTCGTCCTGGCCGCCGGCGTGGCGGCGCTCTTCTTCGCCTCGGTCCTGGCCCACGAGCTGGGCCACGCGCTCGTGGGCCGCCGCTTCGGCGTGGCCGTCGATGAGATCCTGCTCTTCGTCTTCGGCGGCTCGGCCCGCCTCGAGCAGGAGGCGCCGAGCCCACGCGCCGAACTGGTCATCGGGCTGGCCGGCCCGGTGGTGAACCTCATCATCGGCGTGGTCTGCCTCGTCCCATGGCTGCTGCTGGCGTCCACGATCGGCGCTGCCGGGGCCAGCGACCTCCTCATCGCCGTTGGCACGCTCGCCTTCTGGGTCGGCGTCAGCAACCTCTTCCTGGCGGCCGTGAACCTGCTGCCGGCCTTCCCCCTCGACGGGGGTCGTCTGCTGCGCGGCGTCGCGTGGGCCCTCACCGGCGACTTCGTGCGGGCCACCCGCGTCGCCTCGGTCATCGGGCGCGTCATGGGCTGGGGACTCGTGGGAGCCGGCATCGTCGTCGCCGGCGGTTTCGATGTCCTGGTCGGCCTGTGGATCGTCCTCATCGGCTGGTTCCTCGGCCAGGCGGCGGAGGGCGGTTACCGTCGCGTGGCGGTGGAGCGCCTCGTGAAGGGCCTGCGGGTGGCCGACGTGATGCTCCACGACTACCCGGTGGTGACCCAGAACCTGACCCTCGACACGCTGGAGCAGCAGACCGACCTGGCCGGCTCGCTGTACTACCCGGTGGTCCTCGACGGGAACCTGACCGGCGCGGTCGACCTGGCCAGCATCAAGCGGATCCCGCGCAGCCGGCGGGGCACGACCCGCGTGGCCGACGTCATGAAGCATTTCGAGGCGCTCGTGACGGTCCACGAGCTGGACCCGCTGTGGGACGCGGTCCTGCGTTTCGACGCCTCGCGGGTGGAAGGCCTCCCGGTGGTCGACCCGACCGATCCGAAGCACCTCGTGGGGCTCGTGACCCGCGACAGCGTCTTCCGCACGCTGCGCATGCGGCGCAAGGCCCAGGCGGCGGGCGCGACGACCGAATGACGACCGTGGTCGCCGACCCGACCGCGCCGCTCCTGCGCCTGGAGGTCGCCCTGGAGCGGATGCTCGCCGGCGTGGCCCCGCTGCCCGCGGAGGAGATCGCCCTGGAGGCGGCCGTCGGGCGGGTCCTGGCGGAGCCGCTGGCCGCGCGCGTCACGATGCCGCCGTGGGCGAATTCGGCCATGGATGGGTTCGCGGTGCGGAGCGCCGACGTGGCCGACGCGACGCCCGAGCGGCCGGTGGAGCTGACGGTCATCGGTGAGGTCTCGGCCGGCCAGCCCGCCCACCGGCCGGTGGCCGCCGGCACGGCCGTGCGCATCTTCACCGGCGCGATGCTGCCGGATGGGGCCGACACGGTCGTGCCCGTCGAGGACACCGATGCGCCGTGGGGCGTGGCGGATCTGCCCGCGCGCGTCGCCGTGCGTCGGGCCGCCGCGGCCGGCGAGCACGTGCGGGCGCCCGGCAGCGACGTCCGGGCCGGCCAGCCGGTCGCCGCGGCGGGCCAGGTCGTGCGGCCGGCGACGCTGGCCCTGCTCGCCTCGAGCGGCTATGGGACGGTGCGCGTGCACCGCCGGCCTCGGGTCACCGTGATCTCGTCCGGCGACGAGCTGGTCGCGCCGGGGGCCGCCCTGCAGGCGGGCCAGATCCACGACAGCAACGGGCCCATGCTGGCGGCGCTCGCCACCGCCGAAGGGGCGGATGCGACCCGCGCCGCCTCAGTGGCCGACGACCTGCCCTTGATCACCCGGACGCTGACCGACGCGATCGCGACGTCGGACCTGGTGCTGACCAGCGGCGGGGTGTCCATGGGTGCGCGCGACGTGGTGCGGCTGGCCCTGGAGTCGGTCGGCCGTCTCGAGCTGTGGCGCGTGGCCGTGCAGCCAGGCAAGCCGCTGGCCTTCGCCCGCGCTGCGCGCGGCGCTCAGGATGTGCTGCTTTTCGGGCTGCCGGGCAACCCCGTGAGCAGCTTCGTGACGTTCCAGCTGTTCGTGCGTCCGGTCCTGCGCCGGCTCGCCGGCCACGCCGATCCGGAAGCGCGTGAGCGGCGGCATGCCCGCCTGGCCCAGGCCATCGTCAAGCACGACGAGCGGCGGGCCTTCCTGCGCGTCACACTGGCCCCAGACCCCGCCCGGCCGGGGGCCTGGCTGGCGGCGCTGGCCGGTGGCCAGGGCTCCCACGTGCTGTCGGCGCTGGCCGCCGCGGATGCGTTGGCGGTCGTGCCGGAAGAGGTCCGCGAGATGCCCGCAGGGGCTCAGGTCGAGGTGTGGCCCCTGCACGCGGAAGGAGACTGATGGCGCTCGGACCAGGCAAGCGGGTCGACCGGCGGCGGCTGACGCACGTGGACCGGACGGGCCGCCCGCGCATGGTCGACGTGAGCGACAAACCCGTCACGGCGCGCCGGGCGGTGGCCGAGGCCGAGGTCACGATGGCCCAGGAGACGCTGTCGCTGATCATCGACGGCGGGGCCGCCAAGGGCGACGTCCTGACCGTGGCCGAGCTGGCCGGCGTGATGGGCGCCAAGCGCACGTCCGAGCTGATCCCGCTCTGCCACCCCATCCCCCTGTCCGACCTGGTCGTGGAGGTCCGGCCCGACCGAGCACGCTCGCTCCTGACGATCCGCGCCACCGCCGCGACCGTGGCCCAGACCGGGGTCGAGATGGAGGCCCTTACCGGCGCGGCGGTCGCGGCGCTGACGGTCTACGACATGATCAAAGGCGTCGATCGCGGCGCAGCGATCATGAACCTGCGGGTGACCGAGAAGAGCGGCGGACGAAGCGGGGAGTGGCATCGCCCGGTGCCCGAGGCGGCATCCGCGGAGGCGGTGCGACCCCGGCCCCCGCGCGGCGTCCGCGGTCCGCGACGCGCCGGCTGATCGATGGGGGAGGCCCGGGCCACCGCGCTCGTGCTGACGGTGAGCGACCGGGTCAGCGCCGGCACGCGCGAGGATCTCAGCGGTGCCGGGCTGGCCTCGCGTCTGGAGGCGGCCGGCTACGCGGTGACACGTGGCGTGGCGCCGGATGAGCCGATCGCCATCGCGGAGGCCGTGCGCCGAGCCGTCGCCAGCCACGCCCTGATCGTCCTGACCGGCGGCACGGGCCTGACGTCGCGCGACGTCACGCCGCAGGCGCTGCGCTCATTGCTGGACTACGAGATCCCCGGCTTCGGCGAGGTGATGCGCGCCGAAGGCCGCCGCACGACCCCCTTCGCCTCGTTGTCGCGGTCGCTCGCCGGGGTGATGGGTCGGACGCTCGTCCTGTCCCTGCCCGGCAGTCCCGGTGGCGCGACCGACTCGCTCGAGGCGGTGCTGGACCTCCTGCCCCACGCGCTCGAGACGCTGGCCGACGATTCGTCGCGCCACGCCGCCGCCTCATGATCGACCAGGTCCCGCTCTACCCCTTCGCACCGGTCTTCTTCGTCCTCGCCGCGCTGGGCTTCACGCTCCAGATGGCGCGCCATCTGCGGGTCTTCGCGGCGGCCCAGCCGTCGGCCGTGACCGACCAGCCCGAACGGCGCCTGGGCTCATCGATCCTCTACGCCATCGTCCAGATCCGCATGTTCCGGGATCCTGGCCCCGGCTTCATGCACGCGGCCATCTTCTGGGGCTTCGTCATCCTGACCGTGGGCACGGCCAATCGCGTCACCTTCGGCCTCGTGCAGGCGGTCCTGGCCTGGCCGGTCGACGGCTGGCTGTGGCGCCTGCTGGTGCTCGCGCAGAGCCTACTTGCCCTCGGCGTGCTTGGCGGCATCGGCTACGCGCTGGTGCGCCGCCAGATCGTGCGGCCCGCACGCCTCACGCTCAGCCGCGACGGCCTGACGATCCTGGGCCTGATCGCCGCGGTCGTCGTCACGGAGATCGTGGCCGAGGCCTTCCGGCTGGCCCGGTACGGGGATCCCTATCAGCAGTACGAGGTCGTGCCGTGGGTCGTCAGCCGGGGCCTGACCGGGCTGGACCCGACGCTCCTGCAGGCCGTCTTCGCGATCAACTGGTGGGCCAACCTGGCGGTCGTCTGCTACTTCCTGCTCTACCTGCCGCGCAGCAAGCACCTCCACATCGCGACCGCCTTCTTCAATGCCGCGCTGCGCAAGCTCAAGCCGCGCGGCGAACTGCCGGCCATGGATCTGGAGGCCGAGGCGGCTCGCTTCGGCGTCAAGACGATCCAGGACCTGGGCTGGAAGGACCTGCTCGACGGCTTCACCTGCACGGAATGCGGCCGCTGCCAGGCGGCTTGCCCTGCCTGGGCCACCGGCAAGCCGCTCAATCCCAAGACGCTGATCATGGGCCTGCGCGAGATGGCGGTCGAGGCGGAGGTCGGCGTGCCGCTCCTGCCCTGGATCCGGCCCATGCCCGCGATGTCCGTGGGGGCCGCGCCGACCGCCGAACCCGGCGTGCACGGCCTGCATCGCGCCGCCCTCGAGGCGCCCATCGTGGACCACGCCATCCCCTATGACGCCGTCTGGGACTGCGTCACATGCGGGGCCTGCGTCGAGGCGTGCCCGGTGATGATCGAACACGTCGACAAGATCGTCGGCCTGCGCCGCAACCTCGTGCTGGAAGAGAGCCGCTTCCCGGCCGAGCTGACGGGCGCCTTCACCAACCTGGAGCGCTACGGCAACATCTGGGGCCAGCCTCAGGCGTCGCGCCTGGACTGGGCGCGCGACCTGCCGTTCGAAGTGCCGACCGCGGCGCAGGTGGTGGCCGACGGCGGTCCCGATGCCGTCGCCGACCTGGAGTGCCTCTACTGGGTCGGTTGTGCCGCGTCCTTCGACGACCGCAACCGCAAGGTGGCGCGCGCGTTCGTGACCTGCCTGGACGCGGCCGGCGTGCGCTTCGCCGTGCTTGGCCAGGAGGAGTCCTGCACCGGTGACCCGGCCCGGCGCATGGGCAACGAGTACGTCTTCCAGCTGCTGGCCCAGGGGAACGTGGCGACCCTTGACCGCTACCGGCCGCGCACGATCGTCACCGCCTGCCCGCACTGCTTCAACACGATCGGCAACGAGTACGGCCAGTTCGGCGGCCACTACGAGGTGATCCACCACAGCGCCTACCTGGCGCGCCTCGTGGCGGAGGGCAGGCTCAGGCCCGAGGTCGGGCGGAGCGGGTCGCTGACCTACCACGACTCCTGCTACCTGACCCGCTACAACGGCGTCATCGAGCAGCCGCGCGCGGCCCTCGCGGCGGTGCCGGGCATGGAGATCCGCGAGATGGAGCGGCGCGGCCGGCAGAGCTTCTGCTGCGGCGCCGGCGGCGGCCGCATGTGGATGGAGGAGACACGCGGCACGCGGATCAACGCCGAGCGGACGCGTCAGGCCCTTGAGACCGGCGCCGACGGCGTCGCCACGGCGTGCCCGTTCTGCCTCGTCATGATGCGCGACGGCCTGGCCGAGGCGAGCGGCGACGGCGCCCGCCCCGTGCAGGCCCAGGACATCTCGGAGGTGCTGGCGGCCTCCCTTTCTGCCGACCGTTTCAACGGCCGGCAGCTCCCGGTGGTGCAGGCTTAGCCCCACTCCCAAGCGGACTATGCTCAGGGCATGGCCGACCTGTCGACCGCCCAGATCCTCGCCCTGCTGGCGCCCATCGTCGTCATCCAGCTCGGCCTGATGCTCGCCGCGCTGCTCGACCTGGAGCCGGAGGACCGCCGCGTGCGGGGCGGGAGCAAGATCGTGTGGGCGCTGGTGATCGTCTTCGTCAACATCATCGGCCCGATCCTGTACTTCACCGTTGGCCGGGAGGAGGGGTGAGCGCCCCTCCGGTGGCGCCTGCGACGGCACCCGCCCTGGCCGCCGGTGCTGCCATCCAGGCCCGCGGGCTCACCAAGCGGTTCGGCCGCATCCTGGCCCTTGACCGGCTGGATCTCATGGTCCCGCAGGGCTCGATCTTCGGCCTGCTGGGGCCCAACGGGGCGGGCAAGACGACCGCCATCCGGATCCTCACCGGGCTCGCCCGGCCCAGTGACGGGAGCGCCTCGGTCGGCGGCGTGCCGGTCGGCCTGGACCGCCCCGAACTGCGCCGCCGCATCGGCTACCTGGACCAGGACCCCCGGTTCTACGGCTGGATGCGCGGACGGGAGCTGCTGGAGCTGGTCGGCCGGCTCCATGGCCTCGAGGGCACGGACCTCCGCGCTCGGGTTGCGGAGATGCTCGAACTGGCCGGCCTGACCGCCGCTGGCGGGCGCCGGATCGGCGGCTACTCCGGCGGCATGCGGCAGCGGCTGGGCATCGCCCAGGCCATGCTCCACCGGCCCCGCGTGCTTATCCTGGATGAGCCGGTCAGCTCGCTCGATCCCGAGGGCCGGCGAGACCTGCTGGGCCTGATCAGCAGCCTGCGGGGCGACGCCACGGTGTTGATCTCGACGCACGTGCTGTCTGACGTCGAGCGCATCTGCGACCGGGTGGCGATCCTGCATCGCGGCCGGCTCGTCAGCGAAGGCCCGCTCGAGGAACTCCTCGTCGCCCACGCCCGGCCCATCTTCCGTCTCGTCCCGGCGCCCGGCCAGGAGCAGGCCGTGAGCGCCCTCGTGGCCTCGCTCCGGTCGGCACCGTGGAGCACCGACGTCTCGTCGGCCGGCGAGGCGATCCGCGTCACGGTCTCCGATCCGGTGGCCGCGGCGGGCGCCATCCTGCCGCTTGTCGTGGCCGGCGGCGTGACCCTCGACGCGTTCGAGCGAGCCCGCCCGACGCTCGAGGATGTCTTCCTGGAGCTGGTCGGCCCGCCCAAGGCCGATGAGCTCGACGGTCGCGGTTTCGTGCGCCCGCGCGAGGTGACCGACCGATGACCGGCTTCGTGGTCCTCCTACGCAAGGAGCTGCTGGAGCAGTGGCGAACGACCCGCCTGCCGGTCGTGGCGACCGTCTTCCTGCTGGTCGGCCTCTCCTCGCCGCTCCTGGCGCGGTTCACCCCGGAGATCCTCAAGGCCGTCGGCGGCGGCCAGTTCAGCATCACCTTGCCGACGCCCACCGCCGCGGACGCGTACGACCAGCTGGCCAAGAACCTGGGCCAGTTCGGCGCCCTCATCGCGGTGCTGCTGGCGATGGGCTCGGTGGCCACCGAGAAGGAGCGTGGGACGGCGGCCCTCATCCTGACCAAGCCGGCCGGGCGCGGCGCCTTCCTCATCGCCAAGCTGGTCGCCATCGCCACGACCCTGGGCCTCGCCACGGTCATCGCAGCGGCGGGCGGATGGTTCTACACGCTGGTCCTGTTCCAGCCGCTCGACGCAGGCGGGTTCGCGGCGGCGACGGTCCTGACGTGGCTCTCCCTTGTCGCCTTCGCCGCCATCACCCTGCTGGGGAGCACCCTGACCCGTTCCGCCGTGGCCGCAGCGGGCATCGGTCTCGTAGCGTTCGTCGTCATCGGCATCGTCAGCGTCGTGCCGGGCGTTGGACCCTACCTGCCGACCGGCCTCGGCGCCCCGGCCCGGGCCCTCGCGCTGGGCCTGCCCGGCACCGACGCGCTCGGGCCGACCGTGGCCGCGGTCGTGCTCATCGTGGCGCTCGTGGCGGTCTCGTGGCTGGCGTTCCGCGACCAGGAACTGTGAGCGCGGCGGGGCGGCCGATGGAGGTCCGGCGCCTGACGCCGGGCGACCAGGCTCTCGTGCTGGCGACCGCCCATCTCTTCGATGATCCGCCGCTGCCGGAGGCCACGGCCAGGTTCCTGGGTCTCCCCGGTCACCATCTGCTGTTCGCGTTCGATGGGGGTGCGCCGATCGGCTTCGTCTCCGGCGTGGAGTTGACCCATCCCGACAAGGGCACGGAGATGTTCCTGTACGAGCTCGGGGTGGACGAGCCGCACCGCCGGCAGGACGTTGGTACCGCGCTCGTCGGCGCCCTGGCCTCGGTGGCGGCCGAACGAGGCTGCTACGGCATGTTCGTCCTCATCGAGCCTGACAACGAAGCCGCCCGGCGAACCTACCAGCGGGCCGGCGCGGGCGAGAGCGAGCCGGCCGGGATGCTGACGTGGACGTTCCCCGCGGCCGAGCCGCCCTCCGGCGTGCGGTAGCATCGCCGCCGTGACCGTGCGCCTGACGCCCGACCAGGTGGCCCTCCGTGATGCCGTACGCGAGCTGGCCGACGCCAAGATCGCGCCGCGCGCCGCGGACATCGACACGAGCGGCGAGTTCCCCTGGGACGTCGTCAAGCTGCTCGCCGACCACGACGTGCTGGCCCTGCCGTTCCCCGTCGTTGACGGCGGACTGGGGGGCGACCTGCTGACCGTCTGCCTGGCCATCGAGCAGATCAGCCGCGTGTGCGCCACGTCCGGCCTGATCGTGGCCATCCAGGAGCTTGGCTCGCTGCCGCTGATGCTCGCCGGGACGCCCGAGCAGCACCGCCGCTGGTTCCCCGACATGGCCGCCGGCCGGGCGTTGCCCGCCTTCGCCTTGACCGAGGCCGCGGCGGGATCCGACGTGGCGGAGATCCGCACGAAGGCGACGCGCGACGGCGACGCCTGGCGGCTCGACGGCGCGAAGCGCTTCATCACCCAGGGCAGCGTGGCCAACCTGGTGGCCGTCTTCGTCCGTACCGACGAATCGCCCGAGGCCCGCCGCTCCCGGCGCCACCTGAGCTGCTTCATCGTCGAGCGTGACACGCCTGGCTTCAGCGCCGGCAAGGTCGAGCACAAGATGGGCATCCGCGGCTCCCCCACGGCCGAGCTTCACTTCGACGGCGCCCGGGTCCCCGATGCCAACCGGATCGGCGAGGTGGGGGAGGGGTTCTCCATCGCCATGCGGACGCTGGACCGCAGTCGTCCGGGGATCGCGGCCCAGGCGGTCGGCATCGCCCAGGGGGCCACCGAGGTGGCCGCCAAGTACGCCGCCGAGCGGCGCCAGTTCGGCCGGCCGATCGGTGATCACCAGATGATCACGGCCATGCTGGCCGACATGGCGACGCGCACGGAGGCCGCCCGCCAGCTCCTCTACACCGCCTGCGACGAGGTCACGGCGGGCTCGCCAACGGCCAGCCGCTGGTCGGCCATGTGTAAACTCATGGCCGGTGACACGGCCATGGCCGTCACCACCGATGCTGTCCAGGTGCTGGGGGGCTACGGGTACGTCACCGACTACCCCGTCGAGCGGATGATGCGTGACGCCAAGATCACGCAGCTCTACGAGGGTACGCAGCAGATCCAGCGCCTCGTGGTCGGCCGCGATGTCCTCGCTCGCGGCGGCTGAGGCCCCGTGCAGGGAGAGCGTTCGTTGCGCATCGTCGTCCTCGTCAAGGCCGTGCCCATCGTGGGCAACGAGCGGCTGGGCGACGACCGCCGCGTGGACCGCGCCAACGGCCTGGAGGCAAACGGCAACGACGAGTACACCATGGAGGCCGCGCTCAAGCTGACCGAAGCCCACGGCGGCGAGGTCACCCTCCTGACGATGGGCCCGGCGGCGGCCGCCGAAGCGCTGCGCAAGGGGCTGGCCATGGGCGCAGCGCGGGCCGTCCACGTCAGCGATCCGGCCCTCGCAGGATCGGACGCCCGGACCACCGCGACCGTGCTGGCCGCCGCGATCCGGCGCCTGGAGTACGACCTCGTCTTCGCCGGCGCGGACACCTCCGACGGGCTGGGCGGCGTCGTCGCGCCCTGGCTCGCCGCGCTGCTGGGCCTGCCCTACCTCTCCTACGGCAGCCGCATCGAGCCCGGCCCGGACGGCACGACCATCCAGGTGCGCCGCCTCGGAGCGCGGGGCTACGACCTGCTCGAAGCGCCCATGCCTGCCCTCGTGATGGGCACGCAGGTCCTTGGTGAGCCGCGGTATCCCTCGTTGCGCGGCATCATGCAGGCGCGGACCAAGGAGATCGCCACCTGGTCGCTGGCCGACCTGGGGATCCCGGCCGAGACGGTCGGCGCAGGCGTGGCGGGCAGCCGCGTCACGTCCACCGCGCTGCCGCCCCCACGGGCGGGCGCCACTGTCGTGCGTGAGGCGCCGGACGTGGCGGTCGCGCGGGTCATCGACTTCCTGGCCGCGCGGCGCCTGATCTGATGCCCGGCGCCATCTGGGCCATCGCCGAGCTGGATGACGAGGGTCAGCCGACGCGCCTCGCCCAGGAGCTCGCGACGCTTGCGCGCGGTCTCGCCGCCGAGGCGGGGGCCGATGCGACGGGCGTCGTGCTTGGCGCCGGTGCCGCCACGGTCCAGGCGGCCGGCACCGCCTTCGCGACCTACCTGCCGACCATCCTCACGCTGGACGTCCCGGGCACGGCCGATCACGCGGCCGCCGCGGCAGCCGCGCCTGCCCTCGCGGCCCTGGTGCGGGAGCGCCGACCCGCCGTGGTGCTGGTCGGCGCGTCGCCCGACGGCAAGGACCTCGCCGGCGCGCTCGCCGGGCTGCTCGACCGGGCCGTGCTGGTCAACGGCGCCGCCGTGCGCTGGGCCGACAGCGCGCCGGCCGTGGAGATGAGCACGTTTGGCGGCCGCCTCGTGACCCAGAGCGTGCCCACCGTGGAGGAGGCCCTCATCCTGGTCCGCCCGGGCAGCGTCACGGCCGAACCGGCCGCCGCGCCCGGCACGGTCACGGCGGTCATGCCGGCCGCGACCGAGACGCTGCCGCTCGTGCGCGTCGTGGAGCGGGTGCAGGCGGAGGCGGCCGCCGCCTCGATCGACGACGCGCGCATCATCGTGGCCGGCGGCCGTGGCGTCGGAGGCCCGGACGGCTTCGGGGTCATCCGCGACCTCGCCGAGGCCCTGGGCGGGGCGGTCGGGGCGACGCGTGCGGTGGTCGATGCCGGGTGGATCGCCTACAGCCAGCAGATCGGCCAGACGGGCAAGATCGTCAAGCCCGCGCTGTACCTGGCGGTCGGCATCAGCGGCGCCATCCAGCACAAGGTCGGCATGCAGACCTCCGGCACGATCGTGGCCATCAACCGCGACCCGGATGCGCCCATCGTCGAGTTCGCCGACCTGGTCGTGATCGGCGACCTGTTCGAGATCGTGCCCCGCCTGACGGCCGCCCTGCGCGCGCGGCAGGCCTGACCCGACGCCCATGGGCGCCATCGTCCTGCCCTTGCTGCTTGCCCTCCTGCTCCTGTACGTGCTGGTCTACTTCGCCCGCGCGGCCGGGCAGGCGCTGGCCCGATCCCGCGAGGTGACCCGCTTCCAGTTCGAGGCCAAAACCCTCCTGGCGCAGGTCGATCCGATCCTGGAAGGCCTCGCCACCCGCACCGACTCGGCGCGCCGCCAGCTCATCCCGCCCGACGAGATCCTGCCCGACCTGGAGAACGGCACGACCGCGCTCGAGGCCGCCCGCGCGACAGCGGACCAGATCAAGGCGCCGCAGCACGGCCGCGTCCTGCTCGCGGCGATGGGCGATGACGTCGACCGCGCGATCCGGGCCGTGGCGATGATCCAGCACGGCTGCCAGCAGGCGGTCAGCGGCTACGGCCGCGGCGCCGAGCTGGAGGCCCAGACCGCCGTCAAGCGCGGCTACCTGAACCTGCTGCACGCGAGGGAGAGCCTCTCCACGCACGTCGCCGAAGCGGTGCGGATGGAGCCGGTGACCCCCCAGCGGGCACCCCGCCGAGCCCGTATGTAGTGGTAGCCTTGGGGGCGCACCACTAGGGGTAGTGGTCGTGAAGTGGAGGGCCATCGGACCGTGCGCTGCCCGGCCTGCGGCGAGCAGGACACGCGGGTGATCGACTCGCGCGACCAGGACGAAGGCGCGCTGATCCGCCGCCGCCGCGAATGCGTCGCCTGCGGGACCCGCTTCACCACGGTCGAACAGGTCGCTGCCGCGCGTCTTGTGGTGGTCAAGCGCGACGGCCGGCGCGAGGAATTCGACCGCGACAAGCTGGCCGACGGCCTGGCCCGGTCCCTGACGCGGCGCCCCGTGCCCGAGAGCGCGGCCGTCGATGCGGCCGATGCGATCGAGGCGATCCTGCGGGCAGAGGGCGTGACGGACGTGCCGTCCAGGCGCATCGGCGAGTTGGCCATGGACCGCCTGCGCCAGCTGGACCAGATCGCCTACATCCGGTTCGCCAGCGTCTACCAGAGCTTCGAGGACATCGAGCAGCTCAAGCGCGAGGTGGACGCCCTGCTGGCCGACCGGACGTCGCCCGGCCGCAGCCCCGATGTCGTCGCCGTGCCCCGAAAGGCCGGCTGAGTTGTCCGTCCTCTCCGACCGCGACATCCGCGCGGCGCTCCAGGCCGGCCGGATCCGGGTCGATCCGTACGATCCCACGTGCCTCCAGCCCTCATCGGTGGACCTCCACCTCGACGGCGCTTTCCGCGTCTTCCGCAACAACCGCTACCCGTACATCGACGTGCGGCAGTCACAGCCCGACCTGACCGAGCTGGTGACGATCGACGGCGACGACCCGTTCATCCTCCATCCCGGCGAGTTCGTCTTGGGCCAGACCCTGGAGTGGGTGGAGCTGCCGGACGACCTGGTGGCACGGCTGGAGGGCAAGTCCAGCCTGGGGCGCCTCGGCCTCCTCATCCACTCGACGGCCGGCTACGTCGATCCCGGCTGGAAGGGCAACCTGACCCTCGAGCTGTCGAACGTGGCCAACCTGCCGATCGCCCTCTACCGGGGGATGAAGATCGGCCAGATCAGCTTCTTCCGGATGAGCAGCCCGGTCGAGCGGCCCTACGGCTCCAAGGAGCTGGGGTCGAAATACCAGGGCCAGTCGTCGCCCACCGAGTCGGCCTTCTACCGTGACTTCGAGACCGATCGCCGGTCGGTCAAGGGCGGGCCGCGACGACCCGCCGGCGGCTGACGGGCCGGCGATCGACCGCACGCGGATGGGCCTCAACGACCACGTGGACTGGCGTGCGGAGCTGGGTGGCGGCACGCGCGTCGCCCTGATCCAGGCCGGCACCTTCACCTCCGACGCCGGCACGCTGCTGGGACCCGTGCCCCGCGTCCTGTGGGAGCGGCTGGTGGCCGATGAGCTCAACCCCGACAACACCATCACCCAGGCGCTCAACTGCCTGTTGATCGAGGCGCCGGCCGGCCGGGTGCTCGTGGAGACGGGCGTCGGCGACCGGCTGGACGACCGCACTCGGGCGCAGCGCGGTGTGGCGGGGCTGTGGATCGTGCCGGCCCTTGTCGCCGCCGGGTTCGACGCAGAGTCGGTCGACGTGGTCGCCCTGAGCCACCTCCACTGGGACCACTCCGGCGGCCTGCTCGACAGATCCGGAGCCGCCGCCTTCCCGCGGGCGCGGCTCGTCGCGCAGCGCCTGGAATGGGAGTTCGCGATGGGCTCCAACCCGCGGCTCCAGGCGTCGTACGAGCAGGACGAGCTGCGGCTCGTGGAACCGGCTGGCCTCAGGGATGCGGCCGACGGGACTGCGGAGGTGCTGCCCGGCGTGCAGGTCATCCAGACCGGCGGGCACTCGGGCGGCCACCAGGCGGTCGTCGTGCGGGGCCCGTCGGGCACCGTGGCGTTCTTCGGTGATCTCTGCATGCGCCCGTGGAGCACGAACCCGCGCTGGGTCACCGCCTTCGACGACTTCCCCCTGACGAGCGTCGAGGTCAAGGCCACGCTGTTCCGGCAGGCGGCCGACGAGGACTGGACCGTCGTCCTCTCGCACGAGCCGCGCCGCCCGGTCGGCCGCTTCCGCCGCGACGGCGAGCGGATCCGCTTCGAGGCGCTGGTCTAGGAGAGATCGGGCACCACGAAGGGTTCTTGCCTCTCGGGCAAGCCAGTCCTTGCCTGGAGGGCAAGCAAGGAACGCGTTTGCGCCAGGAGGTCCGACGGAGGCCCCTTGGGCCGACTCAGGAACCTTTCGGCGCCCTCACCGGATGCCGCTTCGTGCGCCAATACGCCTCCTGAGGCCTCGGGCGGTACCCGAAAGAGGCCGTTTCGGCCGTTGGCGGTGCTGCCCCGGTCGCTTGCTTGCTTCTGGGGCAAACCGGGCCCACGAACGACGTGATGCCGGCCGTCAGGGCCCCGCTGAACCGGAGGGCAGGGGTGTCGCCGGCGACTGGCCGCCGCTCCGGCTGAGGATGGGGGCGAGCTGCTGCTCAGCGCTCGTCTGGTCGAGCGGCCCGCGCACGACGGACCGGACGAGACCCTGGCGGTCGATGAAGACCTGGGTCGGCAGGCCGAACGCCCGGTAGGCCTTGAAGACGGCGGAGGTGGCGTCGAAGCCGATGGGGTAGGTCAGGCCGTACTGCGTCGCATAGGCCTGGACGTCGGCCGCGGAGGTCTCCTGCACGCTGATGGCGAGGAGGATGAGGCCCTCCGCCTGGTGCTCGCGGTAGACCGCCTCCAGGGTCGGCGTCTCCTGCTGGCACGGCGGGCACCAGGTGGCGAAGAAGTCGATCCAGATGGGGTGGCCGGCGAACTGGGCGAGGGTGATGGGGTTCCCCTTGAGGTCGACCAGGCCGGCCGTGCGCGGTGCCGGGCCGGGGGCCAGCAGCAGCGGCACACCCACGAGGGCGACCACGAGCCCACCCACGACGGCGATCAACGCGACACGGCTCCGCCGCACGAGGCCCAGGCCCAGCAGGGCGGTCAGCGCACCGCTGGCCAGCAGGGCGAGGGGGACGGTCCGGCTTGGTGTGTCGGTCGGGACGAGGCCGCTCAACTCGGGGGCACGCTGGCCCACCTGGAGGTCAGTCGTGGCCGGCCCGACCATGACGAAGCCGTTGCCGACCGAGGGCAGCGGTGTCGGCGCGGGCGCCACCGGGCTGCTGACGATGACGAGGCCCACCGCCACGATGGCCACTGCCGCGAGCGTGATGGCGATCTGGCGCCCCGTGAACGGGCCGATGAGGCCGCTCCTGGACGGCACGCCGCCGGGACGCGTCAAATGCTGGGCGTCAGGAAGCTGAAGGTGCTGGCCAGCACGCTCAGCCAATCGAAGAGGATGGCCAGGCCGATGCCGGCCACGAGCAGGCCGCCGACGAGGTCGACCACCCGGCCGTGGCGGAGGAGGGGAGCCGTCACAGCCCGGCTCCTTTCAAGGGCCAGGGCCATGGCCAGGAACGGCACGGCCAGACCGACCGAATACGCCGCGAACAGGGCCACGACCTGCACACTTGGCCCGGTCGCCGAGAGGCCCAGGATCGCGCCAAGCGTCGGTCCGATGCAGGGAGTCCAGCCCAGCGAGAAGATCGCCCCGAGCCCGAACGCCCCGAGCGGCGACCGACCCAGCCCCATGCTCGTGGGGGCGGCCACCGCGCTCGAGGGTCCGCCCCCACCCGAGCCGCCGGCGGAACCCATCGCCAGCGTGGCGGTGGCCCGACGGAATAGGACCGCATCCAGGGGCCGCCAGGTGTGCTGCAGGTAGTCGAAGCGGAGGATCCCCGCCAGGTTCAAGCCGAGCACGATCAGGACGAAGCCGCCCAGGCGACGGAACGCGGTGAGCCAGTCGGTCGAGAGGGTGAGGCCAAGGACCGAGCCACCGACGTAGACCGTCAGCCCCAGCAGGACGAAGACG
>DATBOX010000010.1:0-1565 GCA_036561685.1 Candidatus Limnocylindrales bacterium
CCCTTCATCCGCCAGGCGCCGCAGGAACTCGCGCTCGTCGGCGGCGTACGTCGCCCGGAAGCGGCTGTGGCCGGCCAGCAATTCCTCCGCCATCGCTCAGGCGGCCCGCAGGAGCTCCAGCACCCGACCCATCGCCTCGAGCGCTTCCCTCGTCTGCGGCTCGAACATGAACTCCAGCTGGGTGAAGCCGGCGTCGCGGAAGGTCCGGAACGCGTCAGCGATCTCCTCCGCCGAGCCCGTGATGTTCGTGCCGAACAGGCCCGTATGCGACGCCCCGGCAAGCGGCGCGACGATGACCCCTGCCGAGCGGCCGACCGTCGCCGGGTCGCGCCCCAACTCCGCGCAGGCGGCCTCGAACGCAGCCACCCGTGGGCCCAACTCGTCGATGTGGCTGCGCTCCGTGGCGTAGCAGCTCCAGATGTCCGCCAGCCGCGCGGCGTGGCGGTAGCCCTTGTGGCCGTGCCCGGCCAGCAGGATCGGGATGCCGCCCGGGCGCGGGCCCGGCGGCAGCTGCTCCAGGTCGCGGGCGACGTGGTAGGTCCCCTCGTAGTCGGCGTGACCGGTCCGCAGCAACGGGACGATGATCTGGAGGGCCTCCTCGAAGCGCTCGTAGATGTGGTCCTCCGGCAGGCCGAACGCATGGGCGCCGCTCCCCGCGTGGCCGGCCCCGAGTCCCAGCACGAACCTGCCGCCGCTGATGTCGTCGATCGTCGCAGCCGCCTTGGCGATGATGCCCGGGTTGCGGTGGAGCGAGGACGCGACCCATGTGCCGACCTTGATGCGCGACGTCACCGCGGCCATCGCGGTGGCGATGGCGAAACCGTCCCAGAAACCGTACCGCGGCCCGTCCTTGACGAGCCGGCCCAGCAGCTCATCCGGGCTCCAGACGGCGTCGAACCCCAACGCCTCGGCGCGCACCGTCAGGTCACGGATCTCGGCCCACGGAACCGTCGTGGGGTCGCCGCTCGCGTGCCACGTGGTGAGCACGACACCGATCTCGAACGGGCGCACGTCGTCCTCCCCTGCGGCGAAGCTCGGCTGCCCTACCTACGGGCCAGCCAGGTGATCGACGACCCTCGCCGCATCCTCGTCGACTCCGGGGATGATGCCCGACTTGCGCGTGCTCAGCCAGGGGAAACCGACGTAGTACAGGCCCGGCATGGCGCCCACCCCATCCAGGTGGAGCGGGACGCCGGATGTGCCTACGGCCCCCGAGGGCAGGTAGCCGAACGCGCCGCCGAAGCCGCACGCCCAGACCACGCTCCCGATGCCGGCCCGCCCAAGGTCCAGGTGGTCCGGCGCGCGCATCCCCGCCGGGTCGGGGTGCGGGTCGTCCGCCGGGTCGGACTCCACGGGCGGCAGGCTGGAGCCCGAGCGACGGAGGTGATCGTCGACCAGCGCCTTGAGGTCATGAGACACGCGACCGCCAAAGGCGACGTTGGCCCCGAGCGTGTCATCCAGCACCACCCGGTCCCCGTCGATCTCGACGGGGCGACCCAGGAGCGTCACGCCCTGCTCCGCCAGGCCCTGGAGGCTGACGGTGTGGCCGAGCGGTCCGACGCCGG
>DATBOX010000011.1:0-7698 GCA_036561685.1 Candidatus Limnocylindrales bacterium
GGCGTCCGACTGATCGGCGGCTGTCCGGCGAGTGACCAATGCGGTCGACGTCGATTGTAGAAGTCGAGGAATCGGGCGAGACTCGCGACCCGCGCCTCAGGGTCGCTGAAGGGCTCGGCGTAGGCCCACTCCCGGAGCAGCGTGCGCACGAGCCGCTCGGCCTTGCCGTTGGTCTGTGGCCGGTACGGCCGCGTCCAGCGATGGCCGATGCCGAGCTGGTCGCAGGCGGCGGCGAAGTCCCGACTCCGGTAGCACCCGCCGTTGTCGGTCAGGATCCGCTCGATCGTGATCCCATGGGCCGCATAGAAGCGCCACGCTCGCTCGAGGAAGCCAGCCGTGGTGGTCGACGACTCATCGGCCAGTTCCTCCGCGTAGGCGAGCCGGCTGTGGTCGTCGATCGCGAGATGGACCCGGTTCCAGCCGATGCCGCGGTGGCGGTTGACCTTGACCCCGGAGATCCGGTGACCGCCACCCGGGCCGATCCGACCGAGCATCTTCGTGTCGAGATGGACGAGTTCGCCCGGGCGCTCCCGCTCGTAGCGGACGACGGGCGGCCGTGGTTCGAGTCGGTCGAGCCGGCCCAGGCCCTCGCGGCGGAGGATGGCGTAGACGCTCGAGCGGGCCAGCCCCGCCTCCCAGGCGAGGATGTGCGGTCCGACGCGCAGCTCGCGGCGGCGGGCACACAGGCGAGCGACCAGGTCGGCCGGGTGGCGCCGGGCCTGGCGGTGGACCGCGCTGGACCGGTCGGCCAGGTGCCCGAGTTGGGCGCGGTGCCACCACTTCGAGCCGGTCTGCCGGCTCACGCCGGCGGCGTGGGCCGCAGCGGTGATCGTCCAGCCCGATCGGATCCGGTCGGCCAGG
Source organism: Candidatus Limnocylindrales bacterium (assembly GCA_036561685.1). Taxonomy (GTDB): domain Bacteria; phylum Chloroflexota; class Limnocylindria; order Limnocylindrales; family CSP1-4; genus DASPUH01. Next base: position 862 of record DATBOX010000011.1, read on the forward strand.
AGAGCGCGACCGTGCGGCGTCAGGCGGGCGTTAGGATGGGCCATCGAGGGCTCCTTCTTCGACTGTGGCTTCGACACCAACAGCCGAGGATAGGGGCCCTCAGCCTGTCAACAACCTGATTGGGAACTAGACCTAGCTATTCCTCGGGCGGGAAGTCGGTCGACTGCGCCAGCGCCCTCTGGGCCTCGAACCCGGCGATCCGCGTCTGCAGCGTCGCGAGCGTGCTGTCGAGGGCTTGCGAGCCAAGGACGAGGCGGAGCGGCGCCGGTTCGACGTCCACGGTCTCGATGATTCGCGCCGCCATCCGGGCCGGGTCGCCCGGGGCGAGCCCATTGGCCGGGTCCGTCATGTCGACGATCGCCGTGTGGAACGTGTCCGGATAGCGCTCGCCGACGTCCGCCACAGCGTCAGGTCGACGAACGGTGCCAAGCACACGGTCGCCGCTGAGAAGGAGCTGCTCGGTGAGCTCGCGGCCGAAGCCGCTGCTCACGCCAGTGATGAGCCAGGTGCGTTGCGTTATGGCGCTCCTCCTACTCGGCCGCGACACGGACGAGCGACTTGATCGCCCGCCGCTCGTCCATCGCCTGGTATCCCTCGACGACATGATCGAGGTCCGTCTCGAAGTCGAAGACACGACCCGGGTTGATCTCGCCCGCGAGGATGTCGGCGAGGAACGGCGTGACGACCAGGTCACCGGGCCGGAGGTCGCGCACGTCAGCGCCTACCTCGTCGACGATGCCGATGAACTCGTGGCCGATCGCACCGAGATCGTGGGGCGAGAGCCCGCGGTAGTACCAGAGATCCGAGCCGCAGACGCAGGCGAGCGTCACGCGGACGATCGCGTCGGTCGGGCTCGTGAGGACCGGGTCGGCGCGCTCGCCGACGGTGATGTCGAGGGGGCCGCCGTAGATCGCTGCCTTCATGGCCGGGCGAGCACCTTTGCCCAGCTGTCCTTGAGCGTCAGCGTCCGGTTGAACACCAGCGCGCCTGGCCGCGAGTCCCTGTCCGGGGTGAAGTAGCCCAGGCGCTCGAACTGGACCGTCTCGCCGGGCAGCGTGGCGGCGAGGGCGGGCTCCAGCATGGCACCGCGGACGATCCGCTCTGACGCCGGGTTGAGGTCCGCGAACAGATCGCCATCGGCCCCGGGGTCAGGTCGCGAGAACAGGTGGTCGTACAGGCGGACCTCCGCCGGCACGGCATGCGCGGCCGATACCCAGTGGAGCGTGGCCTTAGGGCGCCGCCCATCCGGAGCGTCGCCGCCGCGTGTGGCCGGGTCATACGTGCAGCGCAGCTCCACCACGCGCCCGGAATCGTCCTTGACGGTCTCCTGGCAGGTCACGAAGTACGCGTTCCGGAGGCGCACCTCGCGTCCGGGGGCCAGGCGGAAGAACTTCGGAGGCGGCTCCTCCATGAAGTCCTCGCGTTCGATCCACAGATCGCCGGAGAACTCCACGGGACGCATCCCGGCGGTGGCGTCCTCGGGGTTGTTGACGACCTCCAGCGTCTCGACGTGACCCTCCGGCCAGTTCGTGATCACGATCTTCAGGGGATCCAGGACGCCGAACCGTCGCGGCGCGTCCCGATTGAGCACGGCGCGGACCGCGTGCTCGAGCTGGCCCACCTCGATGACCGAGTCCGTCCTGGCCACGCCGATCATCGCCGCGAACTCGCGGATCCCCTCAGCCGGGAAGCCCCGCCGGCGCAGGCCCGAGATGGTGGGCATCCGCGGGTCGTCCCAGCCCCGCACGTGGCCCTCGGTCACGAGCTTGAGCAGCACCCGCTTCGAGAGCACGGTGTAGGTGAGGTTGAGCCGCGCGAACTCGTACTGATGGGGGACGTGGGCGACCGGGAGGTGCTCGACGAGCCAGTCGTAGAGCGGCCGATGGCCCTCGAATTCGAGCGTGCAGATCGAATGGGTGACCCCCTCGATGGCGTCGGATTGGCCGTGCGCGAAGTCATACGTGGGGTAGATGCACCAGGCGTCGCCGGTCCGGGGGTGGGTCGCGTGGACGATCCGGTAGAGCACCGGATCGCGGAGGTTGATGTTCGGCGACCCCATGTCGAGCCTCGCCCGCAACACCCGCGCGCCGTCGGGGAACTCGCCCGCGCGCATGCGCGTGAAGAGGTCGAGGTTCTCGGCCACCGGTCGCCCCCGATACGGCGAGTCGGTGCCGGGCGCGGTCAGGGTCCCCCGCGTCTCCCGGATCTCCTGGGCCGACAGGTCGTCGACATAGGCGAGACCGCCCTGGATGAGGTGGACGGCCCACGCGTAGAGCTGCTCGAAGTAGTCCGACGCATGGAAGAGGTTGTCGCCCCAGTCGAAGCCGAGCCACCGGACGTCCGCCTCGATCGCGTCCAGGTACTCCTGCTCCTCCTTGATCGGGTTCGTGTCGTCGAACCGGAGGTTGCAGTGGCCGCCGAACTCCTCTGCCAGGCCGAAGTTGAGGCAGATCGACTTGGCATGCCCGATGTGGAGGTAGCCGTTGGGCTCGGGCGGGAAGCGGGTCACCGGGGCGACGATGCGCCCGGCCGCCAGGTCGGACGCGACGATGTCGCGGATGAAGTTCGAGCGCTCCGGCGTGTCGACGGGGGGCGGGGTGGAGGCGGTCATCGGGGCGGCTCCTGCAACCGGCGTGGGAGAGGAGACGCGGCTCACGCGACGCACCACACTCCCCGGGGGAGTTGGCTGGCGCGCCAGGATTCGAACCTGGAACCCCCTGATCCAGAGTCAGGTGCTCTACCGTTGAGCCACGCGCCAGCGACCTTCGGCATTCTACCGCCTCGGGTTCCGGCCCCCAGCAGGCCTGCCGCCGACCGACCGTAGAATCCGTGGGTGAAGAAGATCGGGTTCCTGTCGTTCGGGCATTGGTCGGCGTCGCCGTATTCGCAGGTCCGGTCGGGCTCGGACGCGCTCATCCAGTCGATCGAGCTGGCTGAGGCGGTCGAGGATCTGGGTGCCGACGGCGCCTACTTCCGGGTCCACCACTTCGCCCAGCAGCTGGCGTCGCCGTTCCCGCTCCTGGCGGCCATCGGGGCGCGTACGAAGCGGATCGAGATCGGCACGGCCGTCATCGACATGCGCTACGAGAACCCCCTCTACATGGTCGAGGATGCCGGCGCCGCCGACCTCATCGCGGGCGGTCGCCTTCAGCTCGGCATCAGCCGCGGGTCCCCCGAGCAGGTCATCGATGGCTTCCGCTACTTCGGCTACCTGCCGGCCGAGGGCGTGACTGACGCCGACATGGCCCGCCAGCACACCGAGGTCTTCCTGCAGGCCCTGTCCGGGGCCGGGTTCGCCCAGCCCAGCCCTTCCCCGATGTTCCCGAACCCGCCAGGTCTGCTTCGCCCCGAGCCGCATTCGCCCGGCCTGCGCGACCGCATCTGGTGGGGCGCCGGATCACGTGCGACGGCGGCATGGGCGGGGCAGCAGGGCATGAACCTGATGTCGTCGACCCTGTTGACCGAGGACGCCGGTGTGCCGTTCCACGAGCTGCAGGCGGAACAGATCCGCTTGTTCCGCGAGGCCTGGGCCGCGGCAGGCCACAAGCGCGAGCCGCGGGTGTCAGTCAGCCGGAGCATCTTCGCCCTGGTTGATGACCGTGACCGCGCCTACTTCGGCCGCGGCAACCAGGAGGCGGATAAGGTCGGCTACCTCGACGCGCAGACGAAGGCCATCTTCGGGCGCTCGTACGCCGCGGAGCCCGACGTCCTGGTCGAGCAGCTGGCCAAGGACACGGCGATCCAGGCCGCCGATACGCTGCTGCTGACGGTCCCCAACCAGCTCGGCGTCGACTACAACGCCCACGCCATCGAGAGCATCCTCAGGTTCGTCGCACCGGATCTCGGCTGGCGCTAGCGTGTCGTCACCCTTGCTGACGGCCTTGGGATGACGCGAGATCAGTTCATCTCCCGATCTCGGCGCGCGGAAATCCCAGCCCAGAATGTGACGAGCGCGCCCGCGACGCCGAAGCCGGTGATCAGACCCAACGAGAGCAAGGGGTCGGGATCGGGATCGGAGCCGTTGAGCGCCGGGAGCATCAGGGATCCGAAGGCGAGCAGCCACGCCAGGCCGACGACGGTGGACCAGCGCACGACGCCGAGGCCCGGGCGGGCCAGCAGCAGGCCGCCGATCAGGAGGGCAGCGACCGCGCCGCCCAGGACCAGGGCAGAGAGACCCGGGCTCTGCGCCAGAAGGTTCTCGCCCACGAACACGACGGTAAACAGCCCCGCGCAGACCACGCCGGCGCTGACCCAGAGGGCACCCCCGAGTCGAAGGCCGACCATGCTCACGCCCCCGTGAACCCGCTCGGCCGGCAGAGTCTCGTTCGTCACCTTCCACCCTCCGTCTCAAGTTGGTGATGGTCACTAGAGTTGGTCTCTAGTCACGAACGCCGCTAGAGTGAAGGGCGAGATGTCGGCTGTCAAGGGATCCGGTCCCACGAAGCTCTCCCGGCGGGGTCGAGCGATGGCGACGCACTGGCGCATCGTCAAGGCTGCCTATCGGCTCTTCTGTGGGCAGGGCTATGCCGGCACGACGATGGCCGAGATTGCCGAGGCTGCGGGCGTGGCGGTGCAGTCGGTCTACTTCACGTTCCATACCAAGGCGGCACTGCTCAGCCGCGCCTACGACTTCGCGGTGATGGGCGAGGAGGAGCCGCAGATCCCGCAGCGGCAGGCCTGGTATGAGGCCATGTCCGCCGAGCCCGACGTCACCCAGGCGCTCCGCCACTTCGTCACCGGCGTGGGCGAGATCACCCGCCGGGTCACGCCGCTATCACTCGCCGCGCAGGTCGCCGCCGACGGCGACCCGGACACGGCACGGGTCATGGCCTTCCATGACGGCATGCAGGCGGACGCGTACCGAGAAGTGGTGAAGCTCCTCAGCGCAAAGGCAGGGCTCCGGCCCGGCCTCAGTCTGGAGCGCGGCACCGACCTGCTGCTGCTGTACGCCGGGACGGAGGTTTACCACGTCATGGTGGAGATGCGGGGCTGGTCGCACGACGAATGGCTCGGCTGGACCGTCGTCACGTTGGCGGACCAGCTCTTTGGCCGTGTGGTCCCGGCGGATCAAGGTGACCAAACGATGGCTCGAGCCTCCGTTCGGAGCCCGAGCAACGCTCGTAGAGGGCGTTAGACCACAAGATGTGGGGTCGGAGTAGGGGACCGTCACAACAGGTTGTGGAGTTGGCTGGCGAGGAAGGATTCGAACCTTCGATCTCCTGATCCAGAGTCAGGCGCCTTACCGCTTGGCCACTCGCCAATGACCGGCGGCGAGGATACCCCACGGGCATCTCAGGGCCGGGACGAGCTGGCCTCATGGGTGGCAGGGTCGGTCGCGGCGCCGGGCGGCTGCGCGGCGCGGGGCGGTTGCCCTCCGAACCGGGCCGCTTGCGTCTCCAGCATCGCCTCGAGGCGCGCCAGCAGCGGAGGCGAGCCCAGCCGCTCCAGGATCGCCCGCGCCTCGACCGCGGCGGCTGCGACTGCCGGGATGCCGGGGTCCAGGACCGTGCCGGCCTCCATGAGCATCATCGACAGCGGGAAGGGCATGTCGAGCGCGCGGTGGAGACGTTCCGACTCGCGGTAGGCTGCGAGCGCCCCATCGACGTCCCCATCCATGGCCAGGACGCCGGCCTGCATCGCCAACCGGTTGGCGTCGACGAACCTGCCCTGCACCGGGAAGGCGAGGTTGATCTCGAGCGGCATCCGTGCGCGCTCGCGATCACCCAGCCACAGCGCGATACGCACCGCCCACAGGCTGTTGGGGAAGACGGCAGGGTCGGTCCTCCTGGCTCCCGCCAGGGCCGCGTCGTACGCCTGGGCGAGGCGTCCTTGGAGCGCCAGCAGCTGGGTCTCGACGAGAAGGCGCGAACCCTCACCGCGTGCATCTTCAAGCGACGCACGCAGGGCTTCGACGGCCATGAACCGCGCCCAGGCCTGCTCCGCGTCACCACGGAGGGCCTCCAGGAAGGCCAGATCCTCGGCGGTCGCCACGGCCGCCGCCGGCGGCAGGTCCAGCCCGTCCAGCTCGTGCTCGAGCCGCAAAGCCTCGTCCCACTCGCCGATCACCGTGAGTTCGCTGGCTCTGCCGTCGATGAACTGGAGTAGCCATACTCGATCACCCAATCGGCGGGCGAGCTCAGCGCCCTGGCGGGCCAGCTCCGCCGCCTCGCGAGGATCGTCCAGGAAGATGCCGCTGGCCAGGTTGTTGATGGCCCGCATGCTCGACCGCGAGAGCCCGTGGCGTTCCGCGAAATGGATCACGCCTCGCAGCAGGGCCTCTGGCTCGGCGGTGCGGTGCGACATGCTCAGGGCTAGGGCCCGGTTGACGAGAGCCTCGGCAACGGCCGCCGGGATCCCTCGCGCCTCGGCCAGCTCCAGCGCGCGGTCGGCCGTCTCGAGGGCACGAGGATCATCGGTGAACGAGTAGGCCCTGGACAGCTCGGCGAGCAGGGCGGGATAGGCGGACGCGGACGCGGCTGCCTGGCCCGCGGCGACCCCGACCTCCATGGCCCGGGTGGCGCTGGCCGGCTGGCCCTGGTCGATGAGCAGGCGCCCCTGCGCGAGCGCCACCCGCACCACACCCTCCTGATCGCCTTGCGTCTCGTACCAGGTGCGCGCGCGCTCGAGGTGGTTCGCGGCGATCTCCACCCGCGCGGCAAGATGAGCGGCCGCCGCTGCGCGCTCCTGCAGGGCGGCGCGGTCCGCCGGGTCGACCGCCAGCTCGAGCGCCTGCTCCAGGAACCCCAGCTCCTGGGCATGTGACCCAAGCGACCCCGCGCGGTCGGCCGCCCCACGCAGCGTCAGGCGTGCCTGTGTCGCCAGCGCATCCGCCTCGGG
>DATBOX010000012.1:0-4653 GCA_036561685.1 Candidatus Limnocylindrales bacterium
CGCTCCCCGCGCCGGCGGCCGCCAGGCCGACCTGCAGCGACGAGGCCAGCCCGCGGGCCGGATCTGGGTTGCGCACGCGGCGTTCGGTCCGCCAACGCAGCGCCGTCTCCACCGCCTCGGCGTCCTCCCCAAGGACCACGACGACGTTCGTCAGGCCCGCGGCCGCCAGCGTATCGAGGACGTGCTGCAGGACCGGCCGGCCCTCGAGCGGGGCCAGGAGCTTGCCGCCGCCGAACCGGCTTCCTGCCCCTGCCGCCAGCACGACGGACGTGACCCCGGTGCGTCCCTCCGTCACCGGGCTTCGCGGTCGCGCACCGCCGCGTAGCAGCCGAGGATGGCATCGGTGGCCCGGTCCCCGTCGGCCTCACGGGTGGACCAGTTGGCGACCGAGATGCGCATCGCGGCCTTGCCCCGCCAGTTCGTGCCGCCCAGCCAGATCGTGCCCTCCGCCTGGACCGCGGCGATGACCGCCTGGGTGACGGCGTCGTCATCGGAGAAGCGCACCAGCACCTGGTCCAGCACGACGTCGTTGAGGATCGTCACCCCGGGCGCGGCGGCAAGGGTCGTCGCCATGCGCGAGGCGATGACGCAGCACCGCTCCACCAGCTCGGCCAGTCCCTGCCGGCCCAGCGAGCGGAGGGCCGCATAGACCGTGAAGCCGCGGGCCCGACGGCTCAGCTCCGGCACGTAGTCGAAGGGATCGCGCGCGCTGCCCGGGGCCGGGGTCAGATAGGCGGCGGCGATGCTCATGGCGGCGCGCAGGGCGGCCCCGTCACGCACGAAGACGAGGCCGGAGTCGTACGGCACATTGAGCCACTTGTGGGCGTCGGTGGCCCACGAGTCGGCCCGGTCGTGGCCGGCCAGCAGGTGCGCCCGCGTCGGGCTGGCCGCGGCCCACAGGCCGAACGCGCCGTCGATGTGCAGCCAGGTCGCCGGCCGTTCGCGCACGCTGGCGGCGATGGCGGCCAGATCGTCGAACGCGCCGCTGTTGACGTCGCCGGCCTGGGCGCACACGAGGACGGCGCCGGTGAGGCCGGCCAGGTCACGGCGCAACGCGGCGGCGTCCATGCGCCCCTGATCGTCGGCGGGGATGCGGTGGGCGCGGCCACGTCCCAGGCCGGCCAGCCGCAACGCCTTGACCATCGAGGCGTGGACGTGCTCGCCGACGAGGACCGTCAGCGGCGGCGCCCCGATGAGGCCGTCCTCCTCCACGTTCCAGCCGGCCGAGCGCAGCAGCGCATGCCGGGCCGCCGCCACGGCCGTGAAGTTGGCCATCGTGGCGCCGGTCGCGAAACCGACCGACGTCTCGGCCGGCAGGCCCAGCAGCTCGACCATCCAGCGCCCGGCCACGTCCTCCACCACCGCGGCGGCGGGCGACGAGGCATAGAGGCCTCCATTCTGGTCCCACGCCGACGTCAGCCAATCGGCGGCCAGGCTGGCCGGCACGCTGCCGCCGATGACGAAGCCGAAGTAGCGCGGCCCGGCGGAGGCGATGAGGCCCGGGTCGGCCGCGCGGGCCAGGTCGGCCACCACCGTCGCCGGATCGGTCGGCGCGTCGGGCACCGGCCCCCCGAGCGCCGCCTCCAGCGTGGCCCGGGTCACGCCTTCGGGGACGCCGACGCGCCGCTCGGCGAGGCCCTCGCGGTAGGCGATGGCCAGTTCGGCAGCCCGCCGCAGGGCCGTCCCGGTCGCCGCCTCCGGGCCCGGCTCCGTGTGCGGCCGCAGCGGCCCACCGCTCGCCCCATACCGCGCCGCGACGACCTGCGACATGATCGCCAGGGCCGTCTCGGCCGGTGCCCGCCCGCCAAGATCCAGGCCGATCGGCCCGTGCAGGCGGGCCAGTTCCGCTTCCGTGACGCCGGCGCCGATCAAGCGCGCGCGGCGGTCGGCCTGCGTCTTGCGGCTGCCGACGGCCCCCACGTAGCGGCAGCCCAGCTGCAGGGCGGTGACGATGGCCGGCTCATCGAACTTGACGTCGTGGCTCAGGACCGCGACGGCGTCCGCCGGCCCCAGGCCGATCCGCTCGGCGACCTCGTCCGGCCAGCCCAGCTCCAGCCGGTCGGCGTGGGGGAAGCGCTCGCGGTTGAGGAACGCCTCACGCCCGTCGACCACGACCGTCTCGTAGCCGAGCGTGCTCGCCAGCGTCACCAGCGGGATGGCCACCTGGACCGCGCCGACGATGACCAGTCGGGGCCGGGCGGCGAACGCCTCCACGAACCACTGCTGCCCGTCGGCCAAGGCGACGGTCCCGGACGTGCCCTCCCCGATGCGACGACGCGCCGCGGCGGCCAGCTCCTCGGGCACGGCCGGGGCGCCCGCCTCGAGCGGCCGGCCTGCGCCATCCACGACGACCGCCGGCGTCGGCGGCGCGCCTGCACCGCGATCAGCGGCGCCGAATCCTGGCGGTGGCGCATCGGACGGCAGGAGGGTCAGGACGGCCCGCCCGTCGCGTGACTCGGCGGCCGTGACCAGCTCCGGACGCACCATGGGCTCGACCAGCACGTCGATGGTGCCGCCGCAGGCCAGGCCCACGTCCCACGCCTGCTCGTCGCTGATGCCGTAGCGGATGACGCGCGAGCGCCCCGTGCGCCGCGCCTCCTCGATCTCCTCGAACGCCGCACCCTCCACGCAGCCGCCGCTCACCGAGCCGGCCAGCCGCCCGTCGGCGGCGCCGAGCAGCACCGCCCCTTCGGGCCGGGGTGCCGAGCCGAAGGTGCGCACGACCACGGCCCGGCCGATGGCCACGTCCTCGGCCTGCCACGTGCGCAGCGCGTCGAGCAGCTCCCTCATGGCCGCCCCGATCCCGCCACGCGCTCGTCGGCGGGGGTCCCCGGGCGCAGCTGGTGCGAGGTTCGCCGCCGCGACGCGTCCTGTGTCAGCAGCTCGCCAAGTCGCTCCAGGCTGGCCAGGTCGTTGGCCGGCAGGAAGTCATCGAGGTAGGGGTACGCGGCCGCCATGCCGGCCGCCAGGGGCCGGTAGTCGGCGGCACCGGCGAGAGGGTTCAGCCAGACCAGGCGGTGGCAGTTGCGCCGCAGGCGCGCCGTCTCGCTGCCCACCAGCTCGGCACTGCCGCGATCCCAGCCGTCGCTCACCACGATGATGATGCCGCTCGTGCGCAGGACGCGGCGCGCCCAGTGCTGGTTGAACTCGCGGAACGACGCCCCGATGCGCGTCCCGCCGGACCAGTCGGACACGGCGGCGGCCACCCGGGTCAGCGCCAGGTCCGGATCGCGGCCTCGCAGCTGGCGGGTCACCCGGGTGAGGCGGGTGCCGAAGACGAAGGCTTCGGTCCGCACTTCTGACCGCGCCAGCGCCTGGCCGAACCGCAGGAGCAGCCGCGCGTGGCGCTCCATGGAGCCGCTGATGTCGCAGATCAGGACGACCGAGCGCGGCCGCCGCGCCGGACGACGCCAGAGCCACGTGAGCGGGTCGCCGCCCGTCGCCAGGTTGCGCCGGAACATGGCCCGCGGGGCACTGCGCCGACCCTGCCGGTGGACCTCCCAGCGCCGCGTCCGGCGGGTCGCGAACTGCGGCACGATGCGATCGATGAGGCGCGCCGCCTCGCGCAACTCCGAGGCCGTCATGCGGTCGAAGTCGCGATGGCGAAGCGCCTCGCCGGCGCTGTAGGCGTCCGGGGCGATGGCCAGCCGGTCGGCGGCGTCCTCGCCGGCCTCCTCGGCCACGGCCTCACGCTCGCCGGGCTCGGGCCGGTCGACGCGGCCTTCACCCTGCTCGGTCGGCGCGGCATCCGTCTCGACGTCCTTGACCGGCGGCGCGCCGGTGGGAAGCCGGTCGTGACGCCGCCAGAACCGGTCGAAGACGATCTCGTAGGGCGCCAGGTCCTCGCGACGGCGCACGAAGAGGGCGGCGCCGGCGGCCTTGACCTCGTCGCGCGCGCCCAGGTCGACCAGCCGAAGCGCCCGCGCGAAGTCCAGCACCGCGGCCAGATCGGCCGCCAGCCCGGCTGCGCGGAGCGTGCGCGAGAAGAGGATGGCGTTGCGCAGGAACACGTCGCCGCGGACCGGCGGCAGCGGGAGGAGGGGCGCTGGAGCGGTGGGCATGACGCCCTCAGGCCGGCCCGCGCTGGGCGGCGCCAGCCGCCACCAGCTGGGCGCTGCTGCCGCGCACCTGGCGCACGTCCTCCTGGTACTTCAGCAGGGCCCCCAGCGTCTCGTCCACGAGCGCGGGCGTCAGCTCCTCCGCACCGAGGGCCATGAGCGCGGCGGCCCAGTCGAGCGTCTCGGCGATGCCGGGCACCTTGGTCAGATCGGTCCCGCGCAGCTGCTGGACGAACGCGACGACCTGGTGCGCCAGGCCCTCCGGCACACCGGGCAGGCGCGTGGCCACGATCTCGTATTCCTTCTGGGCCGTCGGATAGTCGATCCAGTGGTACAGGCAGCGCCGTTTGAGGGCGTCGTGGACCTCGCGGGTGCGGTTGGAGGTGAGGACCACCCGCGGCGGCCGCTCGGCCACGATCGTGCCGATCTCCGGCACCGTGACCTGGAAGTCGCTGAGGATCTCCAGGAGGTACGCCTCGAACTCCTCGTCGGCCCGGTCGATCTCGTCGATGAGCAGCACCGGCGGGGGCCCCTCGCCCGCCTCGAGGGCCTGCAGGAGGGGCCGCTTGATGAGGAAGTCGGGGGCGAAGATGTC
>DATBOX010000013.1:0-5988 GCA_036561685.1 Candidatus Limnocylindrales bacterium
GAGGCTTCGCGACAGCGACGACGTGTCGGTGGCGATCTCGCCGGTGAGCCGGTAGATCACGTAGTCCTTCACGGGGATGGCGTGCCGGGCCCTGCGCCAGACGTCCGGCAGGTGGCGCTTCGTCCAGACCAGGTTGGGCAGGGTGAGGGCCGGCACCGGCACCACGCCGGAGATGGCCGTGATCCGGGACCGACCGATGGAGCGGTACAGCTCCTCCGTTTCGGCCGGGTCCCGCCGGTCGAGCCAGCTGATGCTCGGGGTGAGGACCTCGCCGGCCTCATCGATGAGGATGACGGGGTCGCGCTGGGCCACCATGGAGATCGCGGCGACCGACGCGGGCTCGACCCGCGACGTGGCCATGAGTTCGTGTACCAGCGACCGGACGGCCGCGACCCAATCCTCGGGGTCGTTCTCCGCCCAGCCGGCGTGCGGGCGGAGCATCGGGTACTCGACCCAGGCCGTGGCGAGCAGCTCGCCATCCGCCTCGACGAGGACGGCCTTGGCCCCCGTCGTGCCCAGGTCGACGCCGATGAGGTGCGTCATGACGCCGGCCGGTCCGATCCGCCACCCCGCAGCGCTCGGCCGAGGAGGGCGAGCAGGAGCACGCCGCCCGCCACGAGCAGCGGCGGCGGGATCAGCCGGATGAGGCGCGGCACGTCCTCCGGCCCGACCTCCACCCGGGCCGGCCACGCGCCCATCGACCCATGGACCACGAGGTTCCCGTCCTCGAGGCTGAGCCTGTCGGCCTCGAAGGGGAAGTCACCTACCGGCGAGCTGACCTTCATGCGGCGACTCCCCTGACAGCTGCGGACATGAGCGCGGAAGCGGCCGCCCGGGCGAACGCGGCGACCTCGTCGACGGTGGCGTGGGGGGCCGCCAGCTGGACGAAGGTCGCCGGGTCCCCGGCGGCGACGGCCCCGTCGACGTTGCGGAGCGGGCGGATCCCGTCGGCCAGGATGACCGCGTCGCAGGCCAGCCACTCGCGGCGGTCGCCGCGGGCGATCTCGAGCTCGCGGACGCGGCCCATTCCGCGGGCGCGTGCCCCTCGCCAGCCGGGCCACCACTCGTCGGCGTACGCGGGTGTGGCGGTCGCCTCGGGCGCGACGACCCGGACCGGCGTGCGGGTCCGGCGCAGCCTCGCGGCGACGTCGGCCGCGAAGTCGCTCTCGCCAAGGAGGATGGGGTTGCGTCCCAGCCGGACCCCGGCGTCGAGGAGGTGGACCGCCACGGTCGCCGACACGACGCCGCCCAGTCGTGAACCGGCCAGTCGCAGCTCGGCCGGGGTGCCAGGCCGGCAACCGCCGGCGTAGACCAGGCGATCCGCGTCGAGCCAGCGGATCGACCCTGGCGCGGCCACCAGGAGGCGGCCGTTCGTCCAGCGGAGCGCCGTGGTCCCGAGGAGGAAGGACGCGTCGCCGTCAAGGCAGGCCGCCTGGAGGGAGCGGACGAGCGGGTGTTCGTAGCCGGTCTCACCGCCAAGAGCTGGTAGCCGGTCGATCACCGTGACGGCCCGTTGGCCGGCCAGCTCGGCGGCCGCGGCGAGGCCCGCGATGCCGGCCCCAACGACGACGACACGCTCCACCGTCATGCCCCGAACGTGCCGCCCGAGACCATCTGGACCTCGCCCGGCGGCAAGCCCGTGGCGATCGAGCACATGAACGCGACGCCGGCCATGCACACGGCGCCCTGGCAGCGTCCCCCGGTCGCACGGGTGCGCTTCTGGACCGCGTCGATGGACCGGGCGGGGAGGGGTCCCTCGAGCGCGGCCGCGATCTCGGCGGCACTCACCTGTTCGCAGACGCAGACGACCTGGCCGTAGCGCGGGTCGATCGCCGGCAGCACCTCCGGCTGGAGAGCGTCCCGCAGGCGCGGCACCGCCGGCACGCGATCCAGCGCGTCCTCCCGGTCCTCCGCGTCCAGCCCGGCCGAGTTCAGGAGGTCGAGGACCATGTCAGCGGTGCCCAGGCTCGACGAGACCCCGGTCGACCGATTGGCCGCATGGACGAGGTTGGGGACGTGGGCATCGACTCGCACCCGGATGCGTTCGTCGCTCGCCGGCCGGATGGCGGCGAAGGTCTTGATGGCATCGTCAAGAGATACGGATGGCACCATCCTGCGGGCCCGCTCGTAGATGTAGGTGAGCGTCGGGCCGTCCGTTTCCTTGTCGGTCGGCCGGTCGTTGTCCTCGGCCGACGGCCCCAGCAGCGCCGTGCCGTTGGTCGTGGGGACGACGTGGATGCCCTTGGTGTCCGGCAGGGGCGTGGCGAAGACGATGTGGCGCAGCTGGGAGCCGAACTGGCGGTCGAGGATCCAGTACTCGCCCTTCCGCGGCCACATCCGGAACGACTCGCCGCCGGCGAGTTCGCTGATCATCCCCAGGCCCAGGCCGGCCGCGTTCACCACGAACCGTGCGCCGACCACGCCGTGGGGCGTGCGCACGCCGGTGACCTTCCCGCCTGACCGCTCGAAGTCGATCACGGGCGCCGACAGACGGATCGTGGCGCCGTTGAGCGAGGCCAGCTGGGCCAGGCGAACGGTCAGCCGCATCGGGTCGATGATCCCCTCGTCGGGGAGCCACAGCGCCTGGAGGCATTCCGCCGAGATCAGCGGCTCGAGCTCGCGCGCCCGCCGGCCGTCGATGATCTCTGCCCGCACCCCGCAGCCGAGCGCCTCCTCGAGCTTGGGCGGGAGCTGGGCGACCTCTTCATCGCTGAGGGCGGTGATGATGCCGCCGATGCGCCGGAAGGGGACGTCGAGCCGGGCGCACGTGTCCTCCCAGCGGGGGTACGTGGCCTGGATGACCCGCGCGTCAAGCGAGCCGGGCTCGGCGTAGTAGGAAGACGTGATGCCGGCGTTGCCTTTGCTGGCCTCGTCGCCGACGTCGTCGTTCCGCTCGAACAGGCAGACGCTGGCCGTCGTCGCCGAGAGCCGCGCAGCGATCGCCGTGCCGATGACGCCACCGCCCACCACGGCGACATCCACGTCCCGCAACCCGTCCTCCTTCGTTCGTGGCTGCCACGCCAGCCGATCGCGGGGGAGTTGTTCATTGTTCGCGAACAATGAACATGCGCAGGGTGTAGCATCGATGCACCAAAGTCAAGGAGGGAGCGAGCGCAGCCCGGTGACCACGCTCGGACTCCGGCGGGAACGACTCCGGCACGAGGAGTTGCGCGCGCTCATCGCGGCCTACCTCGTGGAGGCGCCGCTTGCCGGTCGCATCGCGACCGTCCGCGATCTCGGCGCGCGGTTCGGGGCGAGCATCGGCGCGGTCCAGCAGTCCCTCGCCTGGCTCGAGGCCGCGGGGGCCGTGACGGTCGACAGCCGGCGCGGGCAGGGCACGGTGCTGTCGTCCCGGTCGCTGGGCGGTCTCTGGTCGGCCGCGCGCAACGAGCCGCTCGTCATCGCCCTGCCGCTCCCCATCAGCCGCCAGATCCAGGGCCTGGCCACCGGCATCAAGGCGGCCCTGGCGGCCGCCGAGATCGAGACGTACCTGACGTTCTCGCGCGGCTCGCGGCGACGCCTGCAGGCCCTCCAGGACGGGCGCTGCCACGCCGTCGTGATGTCGGCGCTCGGCGCGGCCGAGGCCTGCGGGCCCAGGGACGCCATCGTCTTCCAGTTCCCCGCCGGCACCCACGCAAGCGGCCACATGGTGTTCGAGCGTCCGCGACGGATGGAAGGCCCATCCGATCGCCTGCGCGTTGCGTTGGACCGGGACTCGGTGGACCTCCAGCGGATGACGGAACTGGAGTTCGCCGGCCAGCCCGTCGAGTACGTCCCTGGGAACTACATGCAGTTCGGCGATCTCTTCCAGGCGGGACGGGTCGACGCCGCCATCTGGGACGTCGACGAGGCCCCGCCGGACCTGCCGTCGGACGTCATCCACCGCCCCTTCTCGGCGGCCGCCCAGGCCGTCCTGGCCGACGCGAACACGCGCTCGACGGTCGTCGCCAGGCGGGACGACACCCTGGCGGCCGCCATCTTCCATCAATGCCTGGGGGACCAGCGGGTCCTGCCAGTCCAGCAAGCGGTGGTCGCCGGCAAGCGACTGCCCGAGTACTAGCAAGGAGTCCTGGCCATGGAAGGTCCGCTCAAGCTCGGGATCCTGCTCTGGAGCCAGGCCGTGAGCTGGCCCGAGATACGGGACGCGGCGCGGCGGATCGAACGCCTCGGCTACGACTACCTCTGGACGTGGGACCACGTCTACGCCATCTTCGGCGACCCCTACCAGGCGATCCTGGAGGGCTGGACGACGCTCGCCGGGCTCGCCGCCTCGACCGACCGTATCCGGATGGGCCTGATGGTCGGTGCCAACACGTTCAGGAACCCGGCCCTGGTGGCGAAGATGGCCGCGACGGTCGACCACATCAGCGCCGGCCGGGCGATCC
Organism: Candidatus Limnocylindrales bacterium; assembly: GCA_036561685.1. GTDB lineage: Bacteria > Chloroflexota > Limnocylindria > Limnocylindrales > CSP1-4 > DASPUH01. Next base: position 4,386 of record DATBOX010000013.1, read on the forward strand.
TGGGCCTCGGCGCGGCCTGGTTCGAGATCGAGCACGAAGCCGACGGCTACGACTTCGGGACCGGCTTCGGCCAGCGCTGCGACTGGCTCGACGAGTCGGCCGGCCTCATCCGCCGCCTGCTGGACGGCGAGACCGTGACCTACGCGAGCGCCAAGTATCGCCTCAACGCGGCGCGGCACCAGCCACAACCGGTGCAGGCGCATCTGCCGATCGTCATCGGCGGCTCGGGCGAGAAGAAGACGCTCCGCACGGTCGCCACCTACGCCGACATCTGGAACGGGATCGGCACGCCGGAGGCCCTGGCCCGGAAGTCGGCGATCCTGGACGAGCACTGCGCCGCGGTGGGGCGCGACCCGGCGGCCATCGAACGCAGCCTGGACTGTTTCATCGTCATCCGCGACAACGAGGCGGACGCGCGCGCCGCGTGGCTCTCGTTCCTGGCCCACAACAAGACCGACCCGGCGCGCCCCGCCACCCCGCTCCTGGGCCCGCCGCAGGCCATCGCCGAGACACTGCGGGCCTACCGCGAGGTCGGTTTCCGGACGGTCAATGCGGAGGTCCCTGCGCCGTACGACGTGGAGACACTCGAACGCCTGATCGGCGAGGTCAAGCCACTCGTCGAGGCGCCGTAGCTGACCACGGGGGATCGATGCGAGGCCAGCTCGTCCTCGCGTAACCTCGTCGGCATGAAGCCCCGCATCTTCCTCGGCTCCTCCGGAAAGCAGGCGAAGCTGGTGCACGCCTTGACGCGCGGGCTCGCGGAGGCCGCGGAGGTTGAGCCGTGGACCACGGTCTTCAGCCCGGGCGTCTCGACGCTCGACCGGCTGGTTGAGCTCACGCGGCAGGTCGATTTCGCGGCGTTCGTCTTCGCGCAAGACGACTGGACCAGCAACCCATCGGACGCTGCCACCACGGGTCAGGCCTCCCCGCGCGACAACGTGGTGTTCGAAGCCGGCCTATTCGGCGGAGCGCTGGGCATGCGCCGCACGTTCATCCTGCACGCGCGGGGGGCGAAGCTGCCGACCGATCTCCTGGGGATGACGGCGGTGCGCTACCCCGAGGCGCTGACGGCGGCCGACATGCGGGAGGTGAACCAGAAGCTGCGGAAGGCGATCGAGGACGAAGGCCGGCGGGCCCGGCTCGACGGAGACTGGTGGCAGCACTCGCTCACGCTGCGCAGCGAGCGCGAGCCCTCGGCGATCAGCCTCCTCCGGATCTGGCGCGATCGGGAGGGCGGTATCGAGGTCGCGGGCCGGTCCTGGCAGGAGGACGGGACCCTATCCGCCCGCTATTGGAGCGAGGCCTCGAAGGAGCATCGCGACCCGCCCAGCGTCTTCTACTTCTGGAAGGGCGAGCGACCGCGAAACCCGAACGCGCCGCAGCTCGAGGGCACGGGCGAGATCCGATTGGAGGACACCGACCGCGCCACGGGTCATTGGACCACGAGGTCCGACGCCGACCCCGGACTGCACGAGCGGACCTCCGGCATCTATGTGCGGGCCGATCCGGGCGACATGGGCATCCTCGACGGCGGCGACTCACAAGCGCGCGCCGAGCTGCTCGCTCGGCGGCTGCGGGAGTGGAAGGCGATCTCGAACGCGTA
>DATBOX010000014.1:0-1504 GCA_036561685.1 Candidatus Limnocylindrales bacterium
TGAGGACGGCACCGGGCACGTCCAGGGTCTTCGTGGCGGAGGCGGTCATCGTGGTCATCGTGCGACTCCTTCCTGGGCCAGGATCGCGTCGATCTGGCCGACTGCCTGGGTGAGACCCTCTTCCATGCCCATCGCGAGATACCGCTGCATCGCCGGCGGGCTTGCGTACTGGAACTCGATCGACATCCGCGTCCGGCCGGGCTCGAGCGGCTCGATCGTCACGTGGCCCTCGTTGCGCGCGAAATCGTCATCGGGCGTGCCGTCCGCGTGGGCGAAGCCGTCGCGGAAGACCAGGTGGTGCGGGGGCTCGGCCTCGAGGACGTCCCAGTAGCCGCGCGGCTGGTCACCGGTCGGCCCGGTCATGTGGTATTCGACGCGGCTGCCTGGCGCGAGGTCGTGGGCCGTGAACGTGGCGGGGTACATCGGCGGCCCCCACCAGCGCTCGAGCTGGCGCGGGTCCGCCCACAGCTGCCAGACGCGCTCCGGTGAGGCGTGGAACTCGGCGGTCACGGTCAGCGTCATGGCGGCGGGGTCCTTGCGGACGGCGGTGACGGTCATGCGGGTGTCTCCTCGGTGCTGTTGATGAGGTCGGTCATGCGCTCGATGCGGCCGCGCCACAGCGCCTCGTATTCGTCCAGCAGGCCCCGGGCGAGACGAAGCCCCTCGACATTCGTCGTCACGACCTTGCGGCGCCCGTCGCGCTCCTTGGTGACCAGGCCGGCGCGTTCCAGGATCGCGACGTGCTTCTGCACAGCGGCGAAGCTCATCGGGTAGTGCTCAGCCAGCTCGGCCACGCCCTCGGCACCGGTCAAGGCGCGCAGCACGATGTCCCGCCGGGTCGCATCGGCGAGAGCGGCGAAGACGCTGTCGGCGGTCGCGGTCGAGATCACTGATACAACCATACGGTTGTATTTCCAGACTGTCAAGCCCACTCGGGGTAGGCTAGGGGCATGACGTTCCCGACCGATGGACCGACCACGGAGGCGCGCCTCGTCGCCGCCGCCAAGATCCCCATGCTGCAGATCGGCGCGACCACAGCAGGGCTGGTCGCCACGGGATCGGTGACCGACGGCCACTACGGTCTGTTCCGCTGGGACATGACGGCGGCGTCCAGCGGCGCCAACCCCCACTTCCACCGCACGTTCTCCGAGGCCTTCTACGTGCTCGATGGCCGCATCTCGCTATTCGACGGAACCGGCTGGCGCGAGGCCAGGGCAGGGGACTTCCTGTACGTGCCCCCGCGCGGGATCCACGCCTTCCGCAACGACAGCGGTGCCCCGGTCTCGATGCTCATCCTGTTCGCGCCGGCGCCGCCGCGCGAGGCCTACTTCCGAGAACTGGCAGAGCGCATCGCGTCGGGCCTGACCTACACCGACGCCGAACGCGCCGAGTTCATGGCCCGGCACGACCAGTTCGAGGTCCCGGCCGAGTCATGAACGCCGTCGTCGACTGGCTGCTTGACGCGGATCCGTCGATCCGCTGGCAGGTCATGCGCGACCTGACG
>DATBOX010000015.1:0-7536 GCA_036561685.1 Candidatus Limnocylindrales bacterium
GAGGGATCGGGGCAGCGGACCTCGATGCGGGTCGCCTCGACCGACCGGCCCGGCGAGGCCTTGGGCACCCGGATGAGCGCCGACCGGTTGGTGCGGCCCCAGGTCAGGTAGGTGGGCGCCTCGTAGCCCGGGACGAGCCGCTTGTAGGAGTTCACCGTCGGGGCCAGGACCGCGATCATGCCGCGGGCGTGGGCCAGGATGCCGGCCATGTAGCTGCGGGCCAGGTCCGACAGGCCGTACTTGTTGGTCGCATCGGCGAACGAGTTGCGGCCCTCAGCCACCGAGTAGAGGCTCTGGTGGGTGTGCATACCCGACCCGTTGATGCCGTAGATGGGCTTGGGCATGAACGTGGCGTACAGGCCGTGCAGGTTGGCGATGGCCTTGAGGGTGAACTTGAAGGTGATGGCGTTGTCGGCCGTCTTGAGGCCGTCGGCGTATTCGAAGTCGATCTCGTGCTGGCCGGCCGCCACTTCGTGGTGGGCCGCCTCGACGCGGATGCCGAACGCCTCGAGCGCATTGACCATGTCCTGGCGCACTTCCTGGGCCAGGTCGGTGGAGAAGTCGAAGTAGCCGGCCTGGTCGTGCGGCAGCGGCGCCACGTGGCCGTCCTCATCGCGCCGGAAGAGGAAGAACTCCAGCTCAGGACCGGTGTTCCAGATGTAGCCCAGCTTGCTGGCGCGCTCGATCTGCTTCTTCAGCACGAAGCGCGGATCGCCCACGAACGGGTCGCCGCCGGGCGTCATGACGTCGCAGATGACCCGCGCGGTGCCCCGGCTACCCAGCGGACCGCTGCCCAGCGAGCCGTGGCCCGGCTGCCAGGGGATCTCGGCGAAGGTGTCCATGTCGGGCTTGAGCCACTGGTCGCTCTCGGAGATGCGGGTGAAGCCCTCGATCGAGCTGCCGTCGAACCAGGTGCCGTCCTTGACCGAGCCGGCCAGCTGGTGGAGGGGGATCGTGACGCTCTTGACGATGCCCAGGATGTCCGTGAACTGGAGCTGGACGAAGCGGATGTTGTGTTCCTTGGCGGCCTCGATCTTGGCCAGCGCGTCCATGGTCCCGAACTCGATGGTCAATGGAGTCTCCTTCGTAGCGCCTGACCCGACGAGGGCACGACTTGTACGTCATGCCCACATCGCGGGAGTGTAGCCCGCCGGGGGTCACCGGATGACCGCCAGAAGGAGGGCCGGCTGGCCGCGTTATCAGTCGTTTTGCACTAATCGCAGGGCGATGAGGAGCGCCAGTCGCAGTTCCGGGTCGTCGAGCTGCCAGCCCGTCAGCCGCTCCACCACGCGCAGCCGGTAGGCCAGCGTGTTGCGGTGGATCCCCAGCCTCGCCGCGGCGGCGGCCAGCCCCGGCTGCTCCAGGACCGCCCGTAACGTGGCCAGGCGCCGCCCGCGGCCGCCGGCGCGACCTTCCAGCACGGGGGCCAGCAGGCGCTGGGCCTGCGTATGCCCGTCGGGCAGGTTGTGCAGGTTGCTCAGCAGCCGGTAGGCCGCCTGGCGGTCGGCGCGCACGACCAGCCGCTCCGGCCCGCTCGGCGGCGGCAGTGCACTCGCGGCGTCCAGGGTGGCCCGCGCCTCGGCCTCCGCGACGGCGCGCGCCTCGGGGGTGGCGAATGGCTGCGACACGGCCACCAGGCGGCTGGTGACCGTGGCCACGCGCTCGGCCAGCCGCAGGGCCAGGGGATCGTCCGGCGGCGCGGCCATCACCAGCCGCAGCTCGAGACTGTCGGCGTCGCCACGGAGCTGGAGGTGGCGCGGCCCGGCCAGCCGGCGGACCCGTGCCCGCAGCGCCTCTCGCGCCTCGCGCGTGTCGGCCTCGCCCGGGCCGCCCTGGCGGGCCATCAGCACGACCCACGGCGGGCCGGCCGCGGGGAACCCTTCCGGGCGGGGGGGCCGCGGACGCCCGGCCGCGGGTGTCACGTGGCCAAGGGCGAGCGCCAGCAGCGGCCCGACGCGGCGGGCGATCGTCCGCTCCAGTTCGGTGACCGGTTCGGGCCCCAGCAGGACCAGGGCGGTCGCGCCGGCCAGCGGCGCGCGCAGGGCGACCGCCCGGGGGTCGGCCAGGTACCGCGCGGCGGCTCGGGCGGCCGTCGGCGGCCGAGGCGGGGCGTGCACGGCCAGCACCTCGCCGGCGGTGCCCTCCAGGGCCACGGCACGCCCCACGAACGTGGCGACCGCGCCGGCCAGGGCGTCGGGCCCGGCGCCGTTCAGGGCCAGGCGCTCCAGGTCGGCCTCCAGGGCCCCGGCCTGCCGGTCGAGCTCAGCGCGCGCGTTGACGAGGTAGCCGATGACCGCCCGCTCCAGGCGCTCCGCGTCGCCGCCGGCCAGCCGCAGGACCGGCAGGCCCATGGCGCTCGCCTCGCCCGCCACGGCCGCGGCGGCCGGGCCCGCCTCCGATCCCTCCCGCGCACCGACCAGCAGGAGTGCGCACGCCCCGGCGGCGCGCACCAATGAGGCCAGGGCGTCGCCCGACTCCACCTCCGCAGCGAGCAGGTCGAGCGCCGCCTCGGGCACGATCGCCAGGTCGCCCGGCTCGAGGGCGTCGAACGCCGGCGTGCGGGCCTTCATGACCCGGACCCAGGCCACCGGCGCGACGAGCGGGTCCGGATCGGCCGGCGCGAGCCTGACGGCCGTGGGGAAGATCGCCAGCTGCAGCTCGCCGAGCGTGGGCACGCTCAGGTCCGCGCGCGCTCCGGGGCGACGGCCCACCGGGCGGCGAGGCCGTCGAGCAGCTGGCCGAACTCGCGCTCGGCCGGCACGTAACGGTCGGCCAGCATCGCGACGCGCACCCGTCCCTCGTCGAACCGCGCCCAGACCCGCCGCCGCGGGAAGTAGAACGTCAGGATCAGGCCGCTGATGAGGCACAGGAAGGCGACCCAGATGAACGCCTGGCCCGGATCCTTCTTGACCACCATGCCGCTGAACTGGCTGGCGTCCACCCAGCGCACCTGGTACCCGCCGGTGACGGCCGGGTCGCTCGTCGCGCCGATCCCCAGCGCATCGGCGAAGACCGGCTGGAGCTGGTCCTGGCCGCTCCCCGGGGCGACCCCCAGAAGGGTCAGGCTGGGAGCACCCTTGGCATCCGTGCCGAGCAGCCCCAGCAGGCCGATCGGCGCGCCCGGGATGGTCATGAAGCCCTGCGGCTGGCCGCCGATGGAACCGTCGAGGATCATCGGCCCGGACCACACCAACGTCCCGCTCGTGTCGCGGATCTCGAGGTCCTCCGCCGGCCCGAAGGTGTTCTGGTGGAAGACGAAGCCGTCGAACGTGAGCGGCTCGTTGACGCGGATGGTCGCCTGGGCGACCTGCGTGCCGTCCTGGTAGACCGCCAGGTTGGTGCGGTAGTCCTCGTACGTCCCATCCGGCCGCTGCGGGGCCTGGAAGCCCAGGTTCTTGATGAGCAGGTTGTCGGGCGTGCCCACCGGCTGGACCGGTGCCGTCTGCCCCTGACCCACGAAGAGGACCGTCTCGAAGCCGAACGCCCCGGTGATCGCCCCGCCGGCGAGGAAGAGGATCAGGCCGAGGTGGGTGAGGAGCGTGGCCAGCTTGAAGTACTGGTTGCGATCGCCATAGACGTGCCGCACCCCGTCGGCGTCGACCGTCTCGCGGACCTTGAAGCGGTGCCGCCGCAAGTAGTCCACCGCCGGCGCCGGGGCCAGGTCGGGAGCCATGAAGGCGGCCCGCTCATTGAGGTGCAGGTCGAAGAACGGGGCCGGCTGGGTCGGCCGGACGTCGTGCACGCCGCGCCACAGGCGGGGCGTCCGGTCGAGGGTGCACACGACGATGCTCACCGCCAGCAGCGACAGGACGCTGGTGAACCAGACCGCGCTGAAGACGTTGAAGAAGCCCAGGGCCAGGAACACGTCGACCACGTTGGGCCCCACGTGGACGCCCAGGATCGTCAGGGGGTCGTAACGCGCGTGCAGGTCGGCCAGCTCCGAGGCGTACTGCGTGGGGTCCTGGAACGCCGAGGCCGGGATCTGCCGCAGGAGCGTGCCGATCAGGCCGGCCGCCACGACGATGATGATCTGGACGACCGTGAACCTGACGTCGGTCATGGTCGCCCACAGCGCCGCCCCGGCGCGCGTCACGGGGTCGCCGTACGAGGCGACGCGGCGTCGACTCAGGGTCGCGGTGGCGATGGCCGGCTCCTGCAGGCGGTCAGGCGGGAACGCCGACGGCGGCCGCCGCGGCCAATCCCGTCGCCAGTTCCGCGGCCAGGTCCTCCACGTCCTCCAGCCCGACCGAGATGCGCACCAGGCCCTCGGCGATGCCGGCCGCCGCCAGCTCCGCTGACGAGAGCTGCCGGTGGGTGGTCGAGGGCGGATGGACGGCCATGGTGAAGACGCTGCCAAGGGACGCCGTCCGCTGGGGCACCGTCAGGGCGTCGATGAAGGCCGCCGCCGCGTCGCGGGCGCCAAGGTCCAGGGCCAGCAGGCCGCCGCCGGCCCGCAGCTGCCGCGCGGCCACCGCCGCCTGCGGGTGGCTGGGCAGGCCGGGGTAGAAGACCGCACGAGGGACGGGCGAGTCCTGGGCCTGGCGGGCCAGCGCAAGCGCGGTCGCACAGTGGCGGTCGAGGCGCACGGCCAGGGTCTCGATGCCGCGCAGCACGAGGAACGCACTGAACGGCGCGATGGTCCCGCCGATGTCGATCTGCGTGGCGGCGATCGGGGCCACCAGCTCGCGCGACCCACTGACCGACCCGGCCAGGACGTCCGAGTGCCCGCCCAGCCACTTCGTGCACGACTCGATGACGAGGTCCGCGCCAAGCTCGAGCGGCCGGCAGAGGTAGGGCGAGGCGAACGTGTTGTCGACCACGACCGTCAGGCCGTGCCGATGCCCCAGGGCGGCCAGCGCGGCGAGGTCGGCGACCACCAGCGTCGGGTTGGAGATCGTCTCCAGGTACATGACCCGCGTGCGCGGCGTGATGGCCGCTTCGACGGCCGGCAGATCGGTGGGGTCGACGAAGGTGGCGGTGATGCCGAAGCGCGCCAGGACGGTCGTGATGAGCGCCCGGGTGCTGCCGTAGACCGCGCGCGTCACGACGATGTGGTCGCCCTGGCCCAGGTGCGCGCTCAGCGTGCCGCTGATGGCGCCCATGCCCGAGTCGAACGTGAGCCCCGCTTCACCGCCCTCGAGGGTCGTGATGGCGTCGGCCAGGATCGTCGCCGTGGGGTGGCCCAGGCGGGAGTAGGCGTAACCCTCGCGCCGCCCCTGGAGGACGGCGCCGAGCTCTTCGCTCTCCTCTGCCGAGTAGGTCACGGCCTGGTAGATGGGGACCGCGTTGGGCGCCTGCATGACGCGCGGGACCCGCGAGGCCGCGCGGAGCGCTCGGGTGGAGAAGCCGGGCGAGCGGACGGGTTCGTCGGCCATGGGCGGTCATGCTACACCGGCCTGACCGGGGATCACGCAGGCGGCTCGGTGGCCTCCGCGGCCTCGTCCGGGCCGGTCAGGAACTGCCGCATGGTGCGCTCGAATTGCGCCTCGTCGTCCTGCTGCGTGATGCGGAAGCGGCGCGCGCGGTCGGCGCGCCTGGGCTCCCCTGTCCCTGCCGGCCGCTCGGCCCGAGCCGCTGGTCGCGGGGCGGCCGCAGCATGCTCGGCGGCGCGGGCCGGCCGCTCGCGCTCGGGTGGCCGCGGACGGGCGATGCGCTCGCCGGGGCCCGGCCCGGCAAGCGAGGGAGCAGTCACGCGCGCCATCGCCCGTGTGGCATGGCCCACCGTCTCCGCGGCCGGCACGAACGGTCGGCGCGGCCAGGCCAGGCCGGCCGCCACCGTGTCCGCGCGTCGACCACCGAAAGCCGGGCCGAGGGCCGGCGTGGGGATCTGCCACGCCCCACCCGCGGGGCGGATGCGCGCGGCCGGGGCGACGGCCGGGGCGGGGGTGGGGGCGAGCGATGGGATCGGCCCCACCGGCGGCGTCGGGGCCGACCAGGCGGGCGGCGCGCTGGGCGCGGGAGCCGCGATCGGCGGCGCGTCGCCGGCCGGCGCCGACGCCGTCACGGCCATGGGCGGGAGGTGCGCCAGGGGCATCGGGCGGCCGCCGCGAGCGAGGCGGACGCGGTCCCGGCCGCCGCGCTTGGAGGCATACATCGCCGCGTCCGCGGCCTCCATGAGCTCGTCGGCCGTGTCGCCATCGGCGGGGAAACTGGCCACGCCGACGGAGATGGAGGTCCGCACGACCCATGTGCCGGCGTCGACGCGGATCTCGTTGACCCCCTCGCGCAGCTGCTCGGCGAGGATCACCGCGCCGGCCTCCTCGGTCTCCGGGAGCAGGATCATGAACTCGTCGCCGCCCACCCGCCCGGCCGTGTCGATGCCCCGGATGCGGCTGCCGATGACCTCGCCAACGGTGCGCAGGATACGGTCGCCCATGGGGTGGCCGAAGGTGTCGTTGACGGGCTTCAGGCCATCCAGATCCGCTGCCAGCACGCAGAAGCCACGGCCGGTCCGGTGGGCGCGCTGGACCTCGCGGTCGAGCACGGCCATCACGTAGGCACGGTTGGCCAGCCGGGTCAGCGGGTCGATCAGCGAGAGCCGCACGGCCGCGTCCCGGGTCGTCCGCTGGGCTCGCGCCACGACCGACGCGAGGTACGAGATGAGCCAGAAGGCGACCAGGCCGGCCACGAGCCGGGCCACATCCATGGTCGCCAGCGGCTGCGCCGCCTGGACCAGGAAGACCGTCACGAGGTACAGGATGGAGATGGAGGCCGCCAGCAGGAAGTTGGTGCGTGCATCGACCAGCAGGGCGGCGCCCGCGGCGATGAGGAAGTAGCCCACCACGAAGGGGCTCGCGGCGCCCCCCGTGAGCGCCACCAGCAGCGTCACGACGGCGACCGTGCCGGTCCCCTCCAGGATGAACTTGCCCGGTCCCAGGATGCGCGCCGGCAGCAGGTCGTGGACGACCGCCACCGCGAGGAAGGCGACACCGAGCAGGACGTAGATGGCGGTGGCCGTGGCAGGCCAGGCCCCGCTGATCGCGACGGCGATCGCCGCGGTCACCAGGAAGCCGTAGCTGACGAGCCGGACGGCCGCCTCGGAGGTCCGGCGCGAGACGCCGCCCACGTCCGCCGGCCCGTCACCCTGGGCCGCGGCGACCTGGAGGGCGATCTCGCCAAGGTCGGGCGGCACGAGCAGGTCGGGGTCATCGCCACCCGGCAGGCGTCGGGCGAGGAGCGAGGGCAGGACGAGCACGAGCAGCAACAGGACGTTCGCGCCGAGCGCGCCGGCGAGGAGCAGCTGGAGCTGGGCGACGGTCATGGGTGGCTTCGCTCGTGCAGCTGGAGGACGAAAGTCCGGGCATCCGGTCTGTCCGATGGTACCGCCCGTCCCCCGGACCCGCCATCAGTCGACCCATACAGGTGGTGCGTGCACGAAACCCGGCCGCCGGGCCGCAGGATCGCGCTCCATTGCCCCTCGGGCGCCCCGTCTGCTAGCCTCGCGCGGTGACTCTTGGCCGCCGGCCCGCCATCCGTTCGGGCGACGACATCTCCCAGCTGGACAAGCAGATCCTGGAGCATCTCCAGACCGACGGC
>DATBOX010000016.1:0-37381 GCA_036561685.1 Candidatus Limnocylindrales bacterium
CATCGTCATCGACAACGGGGCCTACGGCAGCACCGGTGACGGCTGGGTCCGGACCGCGACCAGCACCGGGACCGACCTGGCGGCGGTCGCCCGGGCGTGCGGCATCGATCCCGATCACGTCCTCGAGACGACCGCCGACCGGCTCGACGACGACATCGCCACCGTGCTGCGGGAGCCGGGACCGTGGGTCCTCGTCGCGCGCGTCGACCTGGATCCGGGCACGCTGGCCAAGGCGCAACGCCCGCGCACCGGGATCGACTGGGCCGATGCCGCCACGGCCTTCCGTCACGAGCTGGAGCGTCGCGCCGGCCACGCCTGACGCCCGGTCAGGCCCGCGGTCAATGGCGGTCGAACACCTCCTGGTAGGCGTCCAGCGCCCGTCGGGTGCCGCGTATCTCGTCGGGCGTCGGAGCGGCCGGGTCCTGCGCGGCCGGCAGCGAGCCGAACCGCAGCAGACAGGCCATCAGCAGGAGACGCGCCTTCGAGGCGGTCAGGTTGCCGGCGGTGATGGCGAGCGGGTTGTAGCGATGCTCCCCCACGCCGTCGGCATTGCCCCGCCCCGTCTTCACGACGGGTAGCCCGGCGAAGACCGCGAGGCGAAGTGCCGCGTCGACCGATTCGCTCATGGAACCGTACGGCGCTGCACCCTCGGCCACGAAGCCGGCCAGCCGGCCCGCCGCCAGCTCGCGAGCCATCGGCTCCGTGACGCTCGTTCGCGCTGCGGGTCGGTCGTCGGGTCCGGCTCGCGGTACTGGGCGTGTTTGATGATCTCCACGGCCGGCATCGCCTCCTCGAGCAGTGCCCCGTCGGCCGATCGCACGGCGACGCGGGCCGTAACGAGTCGCCCTGCCACATCGCGGACGGCCGCCTCCACGGACTCGGGCAGCTGGGTGAGCCGGACCGCGGAGCGCCAGGTCGCCAGGCGGGTCGGGCGCCACGAGATCGACACCTCCCCGCCGGCCGTCACCGAGCCCAGGATGCCGCCATGGCCGCCGGTCGCGACGTAGCCGCCGGGCCGCGCATCGGCCTTCTGGACGCTACGCGCTGCGATGAGCAGCTGGTCCACGACGACCACCGCGCCGAGCACGTCCCGCCCCTGCTCGTCGGCCCAGCTTCGCGACACGAGGTAGGTCACGGCGTCCAGGATGTTGCGGTCGCCGTCGTTCCCCAGACCGCCATGCCGCCGCTGCGAGGCGGTCGCGGCCATCGGCCGGGTCGTGTCGATCATCAGACCAAGCCAGTAGGCCGTCTCCTCGACGAATGGCGTTCCCTCGAGCCAGAGTCCGCCGTCGTGACCGTCGGCCATGGCCCGGGCCACCACATTGGTCAGCCTCGCCAGGGCCGGGCGGGTCGGCTGCCGGCGCAGGTGCGGCGGGCGGTAGGGGAAGAAGTCATGGCCGGGTCGCTCACCGGCGCGCATCGGCCCGCCGGGCGGCGCAGCGCGGTAGAAACCGTAGTCGGCCAGCCGGTCGAGCTGGCCCGCCACCCCGTCTTCGCCGACCTGCAGGCGATCGATCTCCTCGAACAGCCGGGACGCGTCAGGGTAGAACGGCTGGCGGGCGCGCTCCCGTGGCCCGAACGGGTCCGCCTCGTCGCCCTCCCATGGCCGCCCGTCGGCCTGGCGCGCGGCATAGGGCAGCGGGTAGAGGCCGTCATCAGGATGCAGCTGGACTTCATACACCGGCACATCGGCGGGGCCTGTGCGCTGGCGATTGAACGTCCCGGCAGGATCGCAATACCCGTCCGGCGGCGCATAGAGATCGGCGCTGTCGCCCTCCAGCGGATGGGCGCTGAACTGCTCGACGTACACGGTCACGGGCGCCGCCAGCCGTTGGGGCCGCAGGCTGTCGTACCGGAGGGGACGCCCATCGGGGTTGGCCCGCGGCGCGAGCCCGTAGCCCCGCCGTGGCCCGTTGCTCGTGACCAGGGGCTCGGTGTTGAGGACCGTCGCGGTCGGCCCGGCAAAGACCGCGAGGCGCGGCCGCGACCGGGGCGCCGTGTCGCTCCCGGCCGTCATCAACGCCGACTCAGCTCGAGCGCCACGTCGATGATCATGTCCTCCTGCCCGCCCACGACCTTGCGCCGGCCGAGCTCGAGGAGGATCTCCCGCGCGTCGACCCCGAAGCGCTCGCTGGCCCGTTCCGCGTGCAGCAGGAAGGAGCTGTACACGCCGGCATAACCGAGCGTCAGGGCCGACCGGTCGACGATCTGCTCGCGCGGCATCACCGGGCGGACCACATCCTCGGCGACGTCGGCGATGCGCAGCGGATCGACGCCCGTCGCCCACCCGAGTCGATCGGAGACGGCGACCAGCACCTCGGTCGGACAGTTGCCCGCGCCCGCGCCCAGCCCTCGCGTGCAACCGTCGACCTGGTCGACCCCCTCCTCCACCGCCCCGATCGAGTTGGCCACGGCGAGGGTGAGGTTGTTATGGGCGTGGATCCCCACCTGGGTCTCGGATCGCAGCCCGGCCTTCAGCTCGGCCACGCGTGCGCGTGCGTCGTGCGTCGTCATGGCGCCCGCCGAGTCCACGACGTACACGGCCTGTGCTCCGGCATCCTCCATGATGCGGGCCTGCTCGAGCAGCGCTGCGGGCTCGATCATGTGGGCCATCATCAGGAACCCGACCGTCTCCATCCCCAGGTCGCGCGCGGTGCGCAGGTGCTGGATGGCGATGTCGGCCTCGGTGCAGTGCGTGGCGATCCGGGCGACCGAGACCCCGTATTCGGCGACCCGCTCGAGGTCTGCGGCCAGGCCGATCCCCGGCAGCAGCAGGACGGCCAACTTCGCTGTGTGGATCACCTTCGAGGCGGCCTTCAGCAGGTCGAACTCCGAGTAGCGCGAGAAGCCGTAATTGAACGAGCTGCCGCCCAGCCCGTCGCCATGGCTGATCTCGATGACCGGTACGCCCGCCGCGTCGAGCGCACCGGCGATGGCCGCGACCTGGCGCGGGGTGAACTGGTGCCGCAGGGCGTGGCTCCCATCGCGGAGGGTCGAGTCCGTCAGGCGGTACCGGGGGGCCGCGGCAGCCACGGGCACCTCCGTGGTCATGCGACCGGCCCGCCGAGGCCGTCCGCGGCCAGCGTCTCGCCGACGCGGACCGCCGAGGCGGTCATGATGTCGAGGTTGCCGGCATAGGGCGGGAGGTAGTCGCCGACCCCGGTCACCTCCAGCAGGACGGTCACCCGTGACGGAGCCGACCCACCGGGCGTGCGGAACGGGCCGCGGTCGAAGACGACGCCCTTGACGAGGTAGCCCGGCACATACGCCGCCACCTCCGCCTCCATGGCGCGGATGGAGGCCTCGATCGCGGCCTCGTCTGCTCCCGCGGCCAGGGCGCAGTAGACGGTGTTGCGCATGAGGATGGGCGGATCGGCCGGGTTCAGGACGATGATGGCCTTGCCGTGGGCGGCCCCGCCGATCACGACGAGGGCCCTCGCGGTCGTCTCCGTGAACTCGTCGATATTGGCCCGCGTACCGGGCCCGGCCGACCTGGAGGCCACGGTGGACACGATCTCAGCGTACGGCACACGCGCGACGCGAGAGACGGCGGCCACGATGGGCACGGTCGCCTGGCCGCCGCAGGTGATCATGTTGATGTTGGGCGCCCCGAGATGGGCGCCCAGATTGACCGGGGGCACCACGAGGGGCCCGACAGCGGCCGGCGTCAGGTCGATCGCCACGAGTCCGGCGGCGAGGTAACCCGGCGCCGCTGCCGCGTGGACCTTGGCGCTGGTGGCCTCGAAGACGAGCCGCACCCCGAGGCTGTCGGCGTGGCGCAGCAGCCACCCCGCGCCGTCTGACGAGGTCGCGAGCCCCCACGCCCTGGCGTGCCGAAGGCCGTCCGAAGCCGGGTCGATGCCGACCAGGGCGACCGGCTCGAGGACGACCGAGCGCCGCAGCTTGATGACGAGGTCGGTGCCGATGTTCCCGGATCCGACGACGGCGACCGGCAGGCGCGGGGCCACGGCTCAGGCGAAGCTGACGGAGAGGGAACCGAGCCGGTCGAAGCGGGCGGTGAACGTGTCCCCGGCCCGCGCGGGCAGCGACGCGTGGAGGGCCCCGGTCATGATCAGCGCGCCTGCCTCCATCGTCACGCCGAGCCGGCCCAGGGTCGCCGCGGCCCAGGCGACCGCCGCCAGCGGGTCCCCCAGCGCGGCTGCGCCGGCCCCGCTGGCCAGGACCGTGCCGTCCCGCTCCAGGAGGCAGCCGATCAACCGCGGTTCGAAGCCCTCGAGGGGGAGCACCCGGTCACTGCGCACGACCCTGGCCGAGGAGGCCAGGTCGGCGATCGTGTCGGCCAGGGTGATCTTCCAGTCGGTGATGCGGGAGTCGATGACCTCGATGGCCGCGCACACCCCAACGATGGCCTCGAGCACCTCGGCGGGGCTCACGGGACCGGACAGCGCCTGCCCGAGGATCACCGCGATCTCGGCCTCGACCCGCGGCGCGATGAAGGCGGCTGCGGGCAGGGTGGCCCCCGAGGCCACCATCGAGCCCGACAGGATGGGACCGTAGTCCGGCTGGTCCACGCCCAGCTGCGTCTGCATGGCCGCCGAGGTCAGGCCGAGCTTCCAGCCGATGACGGTCTCGCCGGCCGCGGTCCGGTCGGCCACGACCCGCCGCTGGATGGCGTACGCGTCGGCCGGCGTCAGGCCCGGCCGCTCCGCGGTCAGGGGCGGGATGGCCGTGGCCGTGCGAGTCGCCCTGATCAGCCGTACCGCGAGCGCATCGGCCGTGGCATCGTCGATCGTCCGCTCATCCATGGCCGTTCCCCGGACCCGTCGCGAAGAAGTCCAGGACCAGCCGGTCGAATTCGGCGGCGTGCTCGACCTGGGCCCAGTGGCCACAGTGGTTGAAGATGTGCAGCCGGGCGTCCGGGATGAGGCGGAGCATCATCAGCCCGGCCTCGACGGGCGAGGCCCGATCGTCCTGCCCCCACACGATGAGCGTTGGGGCCCGCAGCCGGCCAAGCTCGCCATCCAGCGACTGGCGGCCCCAATGGCCTTCGCGGTTGACGGCCACGATCTCGGGATCGATGCTCGCCGCGTAGCGCTCGGCGACGAGATCGTCGGTCACCCGCGCGCCGTCGTACACCAGGGCCCGCAGAAGCATCCGCATCTTCCCCATCGAGGGACCTTCGCCCTGGTAGTAGTCGGCGATGTGCCGCACCGCCTCCGCGGGCATGGGGCTGAAGGCGGTCCGGGAGATGGCGTTGGAACCGATGACCACGATGCGTCCTACGCGGTCCGGGTGGTCGATGGCGAGCTTGAGGCCGCCCTGGCCGCCCAGGCTGTTGCCGATGACGTGCACCCGGTCCACCCCGACTGCGTCGAGGAACGCGGCCAGCGCGTCGGCCAGGAAGTCGAGTCGCGGCCGGTCGGTCGAGGGCTTGTCCGACCGGCCGAACCGGGGCAGATCGGGCAGCAACAGACGGTGCCCCTGCGCCAGGTCGTCGAGGTTGGACCGGAAGTTGCCCCACGCATCGGCCCCGGGGCCCGCCCCGTGGAGGAGCAGGATCGGTTCACCCTGGCCCACGTCGCCGTAGTGGATGCGGATCCCGTCGGCCACCACGAAGCGGCCGGTCGCCTGTTCGCGGGTGATGGCCATCCAGGAGCTCCTGCAGTGGGATCACGGTTCGCAGACGATCGCCTAGGGCAGTCCGTCCGACGTCCTGATTGTACGAGCGACGGGCCGTCTCCGGGACGGGTCGGCCCGATGGCCCTGCTAGAATCCGCGGTATGCATCGCGGCCCCGGCGGCGTTGGCGCCGACGCGAACGACAGGCCGGCCGGGGATCCCGAAGCGGCCGCTGGCCGGTCGGAGGACGTGCCGATCGACCTGCAGCTGGTGGTGGACGGGGCGCCGCGGACCGTCCAGGTCGCGGCAGACCGCCTCCTCATCGACGTCCTGCGGTCGGACCTGGGCCTGACCGGGACCAAGGAGGGCTGCGGCGTCGGGGTGTGCGGCGCGTGCAGCGTGATCGTCGACGGCAAGCTGCTCTCGTCCTGCATCCTGCTGGCCGTCAGCGCCGACGGAGCGACGATCACGACCGTCGAAGGTCTCGGGGCGCCCGACGGGTCTCTGTCGGAGGTCCAGGAGGCGTTCCTCCAGTTCGGTGGCTTCCAATGCGGGATCTGCACTCCGGGTCAGCTCGTCGCGGCCACCGCGCTGCTCGAGCACGATCCCGATCCGTCGGAGTCGATGGTGCGGCAGTGGCTGACCGGGAACCTGTGCCGCTGCACCGGCTATCGCGGCATCGTGGAGGCCGTCATGCGCGCCGCCGAGGCCAGGCGCGTGGCGAGTGCCGCGCAGCCGACCGCCGAATGAGCGCGGTGCGCTACGCGGAGCCGACGGAGCTGGCGGAAGCGACGGCGCTGATCGCGGATCCGGAGTCAGGAGCGCACCTGGTGGCCGGCGGGACCGCGCTGGTCCCGCTGCTCAAGCTCGGCTATGTCCAGCCGGCCCTCCTGGTCGGGATGCGGCGCCTGCCCGGCCTGCGCGGCATCGAGGTGCGAGACGGCGTCCTGGTCATCGGCAGCCTGGCCACCCACGCCGAGGTGTCCGACTCCGCTCTCGTGCGGGCCGGGTGGCCGCTCCTGGCCAGCGCCTGCGCGGCCGTAGGCACGATCCGCATCCGGAACCAGGGGACGCTCGGCGGTAACGTCGTCCACGCCGACCCCAACCAGGACCCGCCCCCCGCGCTGCTGGTCCTGGGAGCCAGCGCCCGCATCGCGGGAACCGGCGGCGAGCGCGTCGTGCCGCTGCGTGACCTCTTCGTGGACATCTTCGAGACGGTCCTGGAGCCGGGCGAGATCCTGCTCGAACTTCGCGTCCCACCGGTGCCGGTCGGATGCCGGACGGCGTATCACAAGTTCCTGCCCCGCTCGCAGGACGACTACGCCACGGTGTCCGTGGCCGGCCTGGTGCACATGGACGGGGACCGGCGGGTGACCGACGCCCGCGTGGGCGTCGCCGGAGCGGGCACGCGGCCCATCCTCGCGCCGGCGGTGGGAGCCGCGCTGGTCGGCGAGGTGCCGACAGCCCGCGGGATCGCCGCCGCGGCCGCCGCGGTGGACGACGTGATCGACCCCATCTCCGATGCGCGGGGGTCCGCCGCGTACAAGCGGGCCATGGCCCGCGTGTGGGTCGAGCGGACACTCGGTGAGCTGTGCGACGTGGCCATCGCATGACCATCGGCACGCCGGCTCGAACCACGGGCCCGTTCGCCGAACCCGAGGTCCGGGTGGACGGCCGCCTCAAGGTCACCGGGGAGGCGAGGTTCCTCGCCGATCGCGTGCCCGCCGATACCCTGTGGATGGCGTCCGTCCGCAGCCCGTACCCCCACGCTCGCGTCCTCCATGTGGCGACCGATGCGGCCCGCGTGATGCCGGGCGTTCGGGCCGTCCTTACCGGTGCGGATCTGCCCGACGTCCGCTTCGGCCGGCGCCTGCAGGACTGGCCGATCCTCGCGTTCGACCGCGTGCGCTTCGTCGGTGATCGGGTCGCGGCGGTCGCCGCCGACACGCCCGCGCAGGCGGCCGCCGCGGCGGCGGCGATCGCGATCGATTACGAGGAGCTGCCGCCGATCCTGTCGATCGACGCCGCCACCGCTCCCGGCGCCGCCCGGATCCACCCGGACGCACGAGCCTACCGCTACCTCGGTGGCGACCGGCCGCCCGTGCCCCATCCGAACGTGCAGGGCCACACGCTCACGGTCAAGGGCACGGCCGACATCGAGGCGGTGCTGGCGCGGGCCGACCGGGTGTTCGAGCATCGCTTCACCACGGGCCGGCAGCACCAGGGGCACCTGGAGCCGCACGGCGCGTCGGTCTGGTTCGGCCCGGACGGGGTCGTCCACGTCCTGACCACCAACAAGGCCCCCTTCTCGCTGCGCGCGCAGCTGGCGACCTCGTTCGGCCTGCCGCCAGACCGGATCGAGGTCGACAGCGGCTATATCGGGGGCGATTTCGGCGGCAAGGGCCTGTCCCTCGACGAAGGCGTCTGCCTCGCCCTGGCTCGAGCGACCGGCCGGCCCGTCTCGTCCGTGATGACGTACGCGGACGAGCTCCAGGCGGCAAACCCTCGGCACGGGGCCGTCATCACCCTGCGCAGCGGCGTCGATGCCTCCGGACGCCTCGTGGCCCACGCGGCCGACTACCGTTTCGATGGCGGCGCGTACGCCGCGGGCAAGCCGATGCCGGCCCTGACGCCGCCCGGCCCGCTCACGAGCCTGAGCGCGTACGAGATCCCCGATGTGACGATCGAGGTCACGGTCGTCTACACGAACACGGTCCCGGCCGGCCACATGCGCTGCCCCGGCGAGGTCCAGGCCGCCTTCGCCGGCGAGTCGCACATCGACCTCATGGCCAGCGAGCTCGGCCTGGACCCGATCGCGTTCCGACGGCTCAACATCGCGGGCGCCGGCACGACCGATGCCGCGGGCCGCGCCATCAAGGACCCCCGGGCGGCCGAACTGCTCGACCTGGTGGCCCGGGACCGAGCCGCGCGACCGCCGGTCGAAGCTGCGGGAGCGATCAGCGGGACCTGGCGCCGGGGGCGCGGCGTCTCGCTCACGGCGCGCCACATGGAGGGGGGCCGGATGGCGGTCCGCATGCGGGCGCACGCCGACGGGACGATCGAGGTCGTCACCGGCATCCCGGACCAGGGTGGCGGGGCTCACACGATGATGGCCCGCGTGGCCGCGGCGATACTCGGCCTGCCGGTCGAGCGGGTCCGCGTCACGCGCCGGACGACGGCGACCGCGACGGCCGACCTCGGCGTCGGGGCGAGCCGCGTGACGTACATCGGCAGCCAGGCGACGGCGGCGGCAGCGGCGGCCCTCGCCGAACGCCTGATGGAGCTGGCCGAAGGCGTGGCGCGCACACCTGTGGCGAGCCTGGGTGCGGCTGGGTTCGCCGGCCCCGAGGGCACGATCGCCGCGGGGTACGACGAGATCGTCGCGTCACTCGGCGACAGATCGATCGAGGTCGAGGGCACCTACGACAGCGAGACGCATCGCGATGAGCCGCAGGACTTCAACTTCGCAGCCTACGACATCGAGGTCGAGGTGGACGAGCGCACCGGCGTCGTCCGCGTCGTGGACGCATTCCTCGCCGCCGACGTGGGGACGATCATCAACCCGGTTTCGCATCGAGGCCAGGTCGATGGCGGATTCGCCTTCGGCATCGGCGCCGCGTTGCTCGAGGAGCTGGGTTTCGACGAGGGCCGCGTCACGACGGTCCACCTCGGCGACTACAAGCTCCCGACCACGCTGGATGTGCCCGTGCTGCGGACAGCCTACCTCGAGACCGAGGGGCCGGGCGCGTTCGGCGCCAAGATGGCCGGTGAGCTCAGCGTGAGCGGCGTCGCCCCGGCCATCGCCAACGCGGTCGCGGATGCGGTCGGGGCGCGCGTGACCAACCTGCCCCTCAGCCCCGAGCGCATCCTGGACGCCCTCACCGCGGCCCCGCGGCCAGCGGCCGGCGGCTGATGGCCCTCCACCGGCCGAGGCCCGATCGAGAGCGGCTGGCGGACCTGTGCCTTGCCATGACCGCGATCCCCAGTCCGACCGGCGCGGAACGGCCGCTCGCCGAGTGGGTCGTGGGCCGCCTCGCCGCGAGCGGGGTCGCGGCCGATCTCCAGGTCTTCGCGGACCGCCGGGCCAACGTGGTGGCCCGGCGGGCCGGCTCCGGCGGCGGGGCGTCGCTGCTCCTCTACGGCTCATTGGACACGGCATTCCCCCTCGCCGCCGAGGCCACCCCCGGCGCTCCGGGCATCGGGGACGCCCAGGCGCTCTCGGAAGGAGCCGTCAGGTCGGGTGACTGGATCATCGGCGCGGGAGCGGAGAATCCCAAGGGGTTCGCCGCGACGGTCCTCACCGCCTTCGAGCTGCTCAGCGACCCGCGGCTGCCGCTGCGGGGCGACGTGATCCTCGCCCTGACCGCGGGGGGCATGCCTTCGCCTGGTCTCCCCGGCCGACCGGAGACGGCCGGACTCGGGCGCGGCTGTCTGGAGTTCCTGGCGCGGAACGCGCACCCCGACGCCGCCGTCATCGCCAAGCCGGGGGACGCCGTCTCGGTCGAAGAGGTGGGCCTGGCCCTGTTCCGGATCCGTGTCGCGGGCGATCTGAGCTACACCGGGATCCGCCATCGCGGCCCGGTCCGCCACGCCCTTCTGGAGGCAGCGCGCCTGGCCGAGCGACTCGAAGCCTGGTTCCCGACCTACACCGCCACGCGGCGGACTGCCACGCTGGCCCCACAGGGTGCCGTGACCGTGATCCGCGGCGGATGGCCCGAGCGGCCCGTGTTCCTGCCCTCGGCCTGCGACCTGTGGGTGGACCTGCGCGTCGTGCCCGGCTCCACCCTCGACGAGGTCCAGGCGGTGTTCACGGCCGCCGTCGAGGAAGCCGCGCGCGACCTGGACGCCGACGTCTCCGTGGAGCGCATGGGCGGCTTCCCTGGTGCGGCGACGCCACGGGAGTCGTGGGTCGTGCGGGCTGCCGTGCGCGCATGGGAGGCACGGACCGGCCGCCGCCACGCCGAGGCCACGGGCACGAGTGGGGTGACGGACGCCTCCATCCTCCGCGCCAACGGCGTGCCCACCGCGCGTATCGGGATGCCCCGGCCGGCCGTACCATCTCCCCATGCCGGCTTCTCGATGGGGGTGGTCCACGTGGACGCGATGGTCGCCCTGACGCAGACGCTTGTGGACATCGCCGTCGACACGCTCAGCCGTCCCAGGGCCGAGATCGTCGCCGGCGAACCGGCGGGCCCGGCCGCGTGACGCGCGCCACACACCTCGACGCCGCAGCGGCAGGCGACGGCGCGATCTACTCGACCGGCCGCCAGGACTGGGCCACGTGGCCGCGCTACGAGGCGGCGGGCATGGGCTTTCCCAACTACTGGTATCCGGTCGCCTGGTCGCGGCAGGTGGGCCGCAGACCGGTGCCCTTGACCGTGCTCGGCCAGAGGATCTTCCTGATCCGCGACCGTGGCGTGCCGTATGCGCTGGCCGATCGCTGTCCCCATCGGGGCGTCCCGCTCAGCCACCCGTTCGCGACCCAGGAGTTCCCGGGCACGTGGTCATGCTGCTACCACGGCTGGACGTACGACCTCAAGACGGGACGGCTCGTGGCCGCCATCACCGACGGGCCCGCGTCCCCGCTCGTGGGCAAGGTCGCCGTGCGCACGTATCCGGTGGCCGAGCGGCTGGGGCTCGTGTTCGTCTACATGGGGGCCGGCACCCCCGCGCCCATCGAGGAGGACATCCCCGAGGAGTTGCTGAGCCCGACGGCCGTCGTCATGGGCCGCATCACGGTCCGCGAAGGCAACTGGCGCTTCGGCGCGGAGAACGGGTTCGACGAAGGGCATGCCAAGTACCTCCATCGCCGCGCCCTGTGGACCTTCCGCGCGAACCTTCCGGTGTGGACCGAGATGAAGGTCATCCGCGACGGGCCGTGGATCACGCGGCGCAAAGACCGCATGTACTACGAGGAGGACTTCCCGGGCCTGGGTCACTGGCCGCCACGGAAATGGTGGAAGCGCGGGTTCGGCAATACGGCCAAGACCTCGTTGCGGCTGCCGGGGGTGCTCCGTGTCAAGTACCGCACCTGGACGCACTTCGAGTGGTACGTGCCGGTGGACGATGACCACCACATCTACGTCCAGATCGCGACGATGGACCGGGGCCGGCTGGCGAACCTGCGGTTCCGCCTCTTCTACTGGACGTGGGCCCGGTGGATCTTCCACGGCCTCTTCAACGACGAGGACCGCTTGATGGTCGACGTCATGGACGCGCCACCGGAGCGCCTCTACCGCCCCGACGTGTCGATCACCGAATGGCGCCGGCTGTGTGAGGAGCTGGCCCGGCCGATCGACTACGGCTGGAGTGCCGACGCCTCGGTCGAGGCCGCCGCACAGCCGCCCGAGGTGGTCACCGCGCCGTAACGCGGTCGTGGACCACCGTGCCCGCGAGCACGGTCAGCCGCACCCGTTCCAGGGCGGTCACGTCGGCGCCGGGGTCGCCCTCGACCGCAACCAGATCGCCCGCCAGACCGGGGCGGAGCTGGCCCGCCTCACCGCCCAGGCCGATCGCTTCGGCCGCGTCCGAGGTGCATGCGCGCAGCGCCTCGAGCGGGCTCATCGCGACGCGCTGCGCGAACAGGATGGGCGCCAGCGCGTAGCGCCCGAACGGCGTCGCGTAGGTGCCCGCGTCGGTCCCCGTAACGAGCCGGATGCCGGCCGCCCGCATGCGCGCGTCGTCCTCGAGGCGCGCCTCGAACATGGCCGCGTTGCGGGCGTACTTCTCGCCGGGCTGCGGATCGGAGATGGCCTCGTAGGCGAACGTCTGACCCGGATTGACCCAGATCCCGTGCTCTGCCATCTCGGCCACGAGCGCCTCGTCGTAGGCATGGGCGCCGCTCCGCACGTCGTAGAAGATGGCGTGCTCGATGCTGTGCACGCGTGCCCTGGCGGCGGCCGCGATCCCACGGACGGTGAGGCAGTGGGCCACCACCGGCAGGCCCCAGTCAGCCGCCTCTGCGACGATGCCGCGAAGCTCTTCCGCCTCGAACAGCAGGAGTCCCGGACGCGCCCGGCCTGCGCCGTCGAGGCCCATGTCGACCATCACCTTCAGGCAGTCGGCACCGAGCTTGGCCTGCCGCCTGATGGCTCGACGCACCTCGGCGGGCGTGTCGACCTCGCCGCCCCACATCGAACCGTGCCCGCCCGTTCGGGTGAGCGGCGAGCCGCTGGCCAGGACGCGCGGGGCGGGCAGGTGGCCTCGCCGCGCCGCGTCGCGGTAGGTGAAGATGACGTCGTTGCGGGCCCCGCAGTCGCGCACCGTGGTCACCCCCTCCTGGAGCGTGCGGAAGCCGTTGCCCGCCGCCCGCAGGAGCTGGACCTCGTCGGATTCGGTGCGCCGATCCTCCACCGCCGTCCGGCTGCCGGACCCGGTGAGGTGGACGTGCGTGTCGATCAGACCCGGGACGAGGGCGCAGGGACGCACGTCGATCGTGGGAGCGGACGCCGAGGTGGCCAGCTCCGTCCACGCCCCGATCCCAGCTACGCGGCCATCCTCGATGAGCACGGCCTCTGCGTCGGTGGCCTCCGGCTGGAAGACCCGCGAGCCTCGGACCAGGAGCGTCCCGCCCGCCAGTTCAGCCTCCTCGCGCCGAGCCGGCCGCGGTCACGCCGGCTGGTCGGTGGGGCGCCAGCGGAGGATCCGCCGCTCGATGATCTGGAGGAGCTGGAAGAGGACCGTGGTCAGGATCGCGATCGTGAGGACGGCGGCGAACATGAGCCCCATGTCGAACTGCGATCCGGCCAGCTCGATCTCGTAGCCGATGCCGGCCTGGGCGGCCACGAACTCACCGACGATCGCCCCGATGACGGCGAGCGGCAAGGCGATCTTCATGCCGTCGAAGAGGGACGGGACGGAATTGGCCAGCCGCAACTTGAGGAACGTCTGGGACTGGCTCGCCTGGAGCAGGCGGAAGAGCTTGAGCTCGTCGAGGTCCACGTTGTTGAGGCCGCTGTACATGTTGATGACGATGGGGAAGAACGAGATCAGGGCCGCCATGGCGACCTTGGAGGGGATCTCGAGGCCCAGCCAGATCACGAGCAGCGGCGCGAGGGCGACCTTGGGCAGGGCGTTGAGCAGGCTCAGGAGGGGCAGGACGGCCGACCTGACCGCGCCCGAGTAGACCATCAGCGCCGACAGGATCGACCCGCCCACGACGGCGATCACGAAGCCGAAGAACGCCTCGTACAGCGTGACGGCGTTCGCCTGGGCCAGGTACGGCGCGGCGTTCAGGAACGAGGTGCCGACGACGTCGGGACCGGGCAGCAGGTAGATCGGGATATGGGCCACGGTCACCACGACCCACCACAGGGTGATGAGGATGACCACGTAGAGCGCGAACGCGACGACCCGGCGTGTAAGGCTCCGGGCTGCTGAACGTTCCACGGCTGCGCCTCCTCAGATCAGCAGGTGGCGGATCTGGCTGCAGTATTCGGCGAACAGCGGGCTGCTGAGGGTCTCCACGTCCCGCGGCCGGGGCAGCTCATTGATCAGGATCTTGGCTACCTTGCCTGGGCGAGCGCTCATGACGATGGCACGGTCGGAGAGCAGGACCGCCTCCTCGATGCTGTGGGTGACGAAGACCACCGTCTTGGCCGTGGTGGACCAGATGCGCTGCAGCTCAAGGTTCATGCGCTCCCGTGTGATGGCGTCGAGCGCCCCGAACGGCTCGTCCATCAGCAGCAACGGGGGATCCGTGAGCAGCGCCCGGCAGATCGAGGTCCGCTGGGCCATGCCGCCCGAGAGCTGGTGGGGCCAGGCGTCCTCGAAACCGCTCAGCCCGGTCAGCTTGATGAGCTCCATCGCCTTCGCCTGGGCTGCCTTGCGGTCGGTGCGCAAGATCTCGGCCGGCATCAGCACATTCTCCAGGATGGTGCGCCACTGCAGGAGGACCGGCTTCTGGAAGACCATCCCGATGCCGCCCGGCCGTGCGACGGTGGCGTCCCGGCGCATGGTCCCGCCGGACAGCTGCGACAACCCGGCGATGATGCTCAGGAGGGTCGACTTGCCACACCCGCTGGGCCCCACGATGGTGAGGAATTCCCCGGCGCGCACGTCGAAACTCACGTCGTCCAGCGCCCGCACGATGCCGGACCGGTGACGGAACTCCTTCTGGGCGCCTTCGATCGTGACGAGGCTGGCGGTCACGGCACCCTGACGGGCGAGGCGGCACGGATAGGAACCGGCACCTGGGGAGTCCTCACTTGTAGATAGACGGCCGCGTCGCCGCGCGAGGGGCGCCGCCCCAAGGGCTCCTGCCGCCGCTCCAGTCTCCCCGTTGCACGGCGCCCATGTCAAGGCTTTTGTATGCGCCGGTATTTCCCTCCGGGAGTCAGACGCGGACTGTGTGCAGCCTTTGTTCTCAGAACGCCCTCACGATCGCCCATTCGGGCAATCCGTTGTCAAGAGTTCGCGTATGGTATGTTGGACAGACCATGTACACGATCAAGCAGGCCGCCGCGCGAACGAACCTGGCCGTGGCCACGCTTCGTGCGTGGGAGCGGCGTTATGGGGTGGTCCAGCCGACACGGACGGCGGCGGGCTATCGCCTGTACGACGATGCGTCGCTCGCGCGCCTCGCCGCGATGCGGCAGCTGGTGGTCGCCGAAGGCTGGCGACCGAGTCAGGCCGCCCAGCGTGTCCTCGCCGCCGACACGGACCTTGGATCCCTCGTCGGCGGAGCGCAGGCCGCGGGACTGGGCTCCGCTGCGGATCTGGGGGCGCCCGAGCCGATGAGTCTTGCGACGGGCTTGGTCGCGGCATTCGTGGATGCAGCTCGCCGCCTCGACGTCCCCAGGATCGATAGCATCCTTGACGAGACCTTCGCGACCCAGCGGTTCGAACTGGCGCTGGAAGCCGTCGTCTTCCCCGCGTTGCACGCCGTTGGCGCGGCCTGGGCCGCCGGGGAGATCGATGTCGGGGCCGAGCACGCCGCGAGCGAGAGCGTCCGGCGCCGCCTGGCGCACTTCTATGACGCGTCCGCGCGCGGGGGTCGGGCACCGTTGGTGATCATCGGGCTCCCGCCGACCGGCCGGCACGAGATCGGCGCGTTCGCCTTCGCCGTGGCCGCGCGCCGCGTCGGGATCAGCGTGCTCTACCTCGGAGCGGATGTCCCGCTCTCGAGCTGGGTCGAGACCGTCCAGACGGCGGCGGCACCCATCGTGGTCCTTGGCGTCACCGTGGGACCGGACGTCGCCGCCGCCGAGCTCGTCATCGAAGCGCTCCACAGGTCGGCCGGCCCGCAGGTCTGTGTCGTCGGCGGCCCGCTGGCCGGCGAGCTGCCCGAGGCCCTGGGTGCGATCCGCCTTCCCGAGCGGCTCGATGACGCTGTCGCGGTGCTGCGCGAACTGCTTGCCGCGGTCGAGGCCACGAGGCGCTGAGGCACAGGTCGAGCTGCCGGGAAGCTCCCCGGACGAACATGTGACAGACACTTGACAAGACCTTCCATGGTGGACTAAAGTCTGGACAGACATTCGACAGCCGCTCCCTGGCTGTCGTGTCCCATCGACCTGGGAGGTCACCCCGATGCGCTACCTGAACGCTCTCGCGCTCCTTCTCGTCGTCGTCGGCGCCGTCAACTGGCTCCTCGTCGGCGCCTTCAAGTTCGACCTGGTCGCAGCGCTGACCGGCAGCTCGTTCGGCCAGACGAACATCCTGTCCACCATCGTGTACATCGTGGTGGGGATCGCCGGCATCGCCCTGCTCCCCACGCTCGCGGGCTGGGTCACCGGCCGCAGCGGGCAGGCCGCCTGATCGCGGTCTCGGTCGCTCCGGCCGACACCGTGTCCGTGTCTCCCCCCAGCCTGGCCCCCGCCTCGCGGGCCAGGCTGGGTACCCACACGAGCCCCGCCATCGAGGCACGAGGCCTGCGCCGGACCTTCGGCCCGACGGTCGCCGTGGAGGCCCTGGACCTTACCGTCGAGCGGGGCGAGATCTATGGCTTCCTGGGCCCCAACGGGGCCGGCAAATCGACGTCCGTGCGCATGCTCTGCACGCTGTTGCGGCCCACCAGCGGGCACGCGAGGGTGGCCGGCTTCGACGTCGTCCATGACACGACCCAGGTGCGCCTGCGCGTCGGCGTCGCCCTCCAGGAAGCAGCGCTCGATGCGGGCCAGAGCGGCCGCGAGCTGCTCGAGCTCCAGGCGCGCCTCTTCGCCCTGCCGGGGTCTCTCGCCCGTCGCCGGATCGCCGAGCTCATCGAGCTCGTCGACCTGGGAGACGCCATCGACCGTCGCGTCGGCACCTACAGCGGGGGCATGCGCCGGCGTCTCGACCTGGCGCTTGCGCTGGTCCACGAGCCCGAGGTCATCTTCCTCGACGAGCCGACCACCGGCCTGGACCCGGTCAGCCGGCGGCAGGTCTGGACCGAGGTGCGCCGCCTGAACGAGCACGACGGCGTGACGATCTTCCTGACGACCCAATACCTGGAGGAAGCGGATGCCCTGGCGGGGCGCGTCGGCATCATCTCCGGAGGCCAACTGGTCGTGGAGGGCACACCCGACGAGCTGAAGCGATCGGTGGGACGCGATGTCGTCGTCGTCACCATCGACGGCGAGATGGCGGCCGCCCACGAGGCCCTGCGAGCGCTGGACATCGTCGAGCACTGTGAGGCCGTGGGCGACGAACTGGTGGCCGCTGTCGCCAGCGGCCCAGCGGCTGTCCCGCGGATCGCTTCCGCCCTGGATGGCCTGCCGCTCACGATCCGCGAGATCTCCGTGCGGCGACCGAGCCTGGACGACGTCTTCCTCGAGGTCACCGGGGCCCGCCTCGGCGCGTCGGCAGGGGCCGTCCGATGAACGCCTCGCTCGATCCCGCCATCGTCATGCCGGCGCCAGCGACGGACGTCGCGGACCGCCTGTCACGGCGCGAAGCCCGACGGGCCGGCCTCCTCAGGGACCTCATCGTCGTGGCGCGACGTGCCGTACGCCAGGTCGTGCGTGAGCCGGCCGCCATCATCCCCGCCCTCGTCATCCCGGTCTTCTTCTTCGTGGTCAACGTGGGTGCGCTGCAGAAGCTGGCGGGTGCGGCCGGGACGACCGACTACGCCGCGTTCCAGCTGCCGGTGGCCGTCATCTCCGCGGTGACCGGCGTCTCGCGCGCGAACGCGCTCGTGACCGACATCGCGACCGGCTACTTCGAGCGGCTCCTGCTGACGCCGGTGAACCGCCTGGCGCTGCTGCTGGGCCTCATGGTGGCCGATCTCGTGGTCGTGGCGGCGTTGTGCCTGCCGGTGCTCGTCCTGGGCGCCCTCGCCGGTGTCTCATTCGCGACGGGCCCAGCGGGGATCCTCGCCTTCGTCGCGGTGGCCGCCGCGTGGGGCGTCGCCTATACCGGCTTCCCCTACGCCATCGCCTTGCGCACGGGGAGCGCCGCGGCGGTCGCGTCCAGCTTCATCCTCTTCTTCCCCCTCCTCTTCCTGACCACGGCCTTCGTGCCCAAGGCGGCGCTCAGCGGCTGGCTGGCGACGGTCAGCGACCTCAATCCGATGACGTACGTGCTCGCCGCACTCCGCTCCATCGTGAGCGACGGATGGCAGGCCGGCCCGCTCCTCCAGGGCGTGGCCGCCATCGGGATCGTGGGTACGATCTCCATCACGCTCGCCTTCCTCGCCCTTCGGGGGCGTCTTGCCGGGCGCTGACGCCGCCGGTCGCAGCGGGTACATCGCCTGATCCCGGCCTGGTCGTCGCCCGACGGTCCACCTGTCTGCTTGACGATGTCCCGGCGGCGCGGCTACGGTGCCGGGGTGGCACCCTCGACCGACCGCCTGGCTGGCACGACGACGATGCTGGCACGGACCCCGGCCCTGCTCCGCACCCTGCTGGTGGGCCTCCCGGAGGCGTGGACGGGCACCCCCGACATCGACGGCGGCTGGCGGCCGCGCGACGTCGTGGGCCACCTGATCACGGGCGAGCAGGCGAACTGGATGGTGCGCGCGCGCCTGATCGTGGAGCACGGCGCGTCCATCCCGTTCCCCCCGTTCGACCGCGTGGCCATGCTGGAGCGTGACGCCGGGGTCCCGCTCGACGAGCTCATCGAACGCTTCGCAGACCTGCGCGCAGCCAACCTGACGGCCCTTGGCGAGTTCGTCACGGAGGCGGACCTGGAGCGCCGCGGGATGCACCCGTCGCTCGGCGAGGTCACGCTCGGTCAGCTCATGTCGGCCTGGGCCGTGCACGACCTCGACCACGTCAGCCAGATCTACGCAGGGCTGGCCGGCTCGCACGACGCCGAGGTGGGGCCATGGAAGGTGTACCAGGGGATCCTCCTGCGGCGGGATGACCCGGCAGCCGTCGCCGGCTGAGGCGAGCGTTGGCCAGCGATACCCGCGAAGCCGGCCTGCCTGAAGGCACCGTCACCCTCGTCTTCACCGACATCGAGGGCTCGACGGGCCTGCTCCAGACCCTTGGCGACCGCTACCCGGCGGTCCTGGCCGACCACCATGCGCTGATCCGTGGGGCGTTCGCCCGCCACGGCGCGTTCGAGCGCGGCTCGGCGGGCGACGGGCTGTACTTCGTCTTCCCCACCGCTCGGGCCGCCGTCCAGGCGGCCGTGGAAGGGCAACTGGCGCTGGCCGCCCACCCGTGGCCGGACGGGCTCCCGCTGCGGGACCGGATGGGCCTCCACACCGGGGAGCCGCAGACGGCCACGGAGGGCTATGTCGGGCTGGATGTCCACCGCGCGGCGCGCATCTGCGCGGCCGGCCATGGCGGCCAGATCCTCATCTCCCGGACGACGCGTGACCTGGTCGCCGACGAACCCGGCACGGGCATCGGCATGATCGACCTGGGCACCCACCGGCTGCGCTCCCTCGATGCCCCCGTGCGCCTGTACCAGGTCACCGCCCCGGGCCTCGCGCGCGACTTCCCGCCGCCGCGGACCGCCGACGCGCCGCGCAACAACCTGCAGCTGGAGGTCACCAGCTTCATCGGCCGGGAGCACGAGATCGAACAGGCGACGGCCATCCTGGAGCAGTCACCGCTCCTCACGCTGACGGGTCCGGGTGGGGTCGGTAAGACGCGGCTCGGCCTCCGTCTCGCCCGGCTGCTGCTGGGTCGTTTCGAGGATGGCGTGTGGCTCGTCGAGTGCGGCGCGCTGACCGACCCGGACCTCGTGCTGCCGACCGTCGTGGCCGTGTTCGGCCTCACCGAGCCGACGGGCCGGTCGCTGCTGGCGACCGTGGTGGATCACCTGAAGGGCAAACGCCTGCTCCTCCTGCTCGACGACTGCGACCCCGTCCTGGCCGAGTGCGCGCAGCTGGCCGAGGCGGTGATGCGGGCCTGCTCGACCGTGCGCATCGTCGTCACCAGCCGCGAGGCGCTGGGGGTCCCGGGCGAGGCCATCCTGCCGATCGCCTCGCTGGCCACGCCCGATGCGGGCCCGGCGGTGCGGGCTCGCGACCTGGACGAGGTCGATGCGTGCCGCCTGTTCGTCGAGCGCGCTCGCGCCGTCGAGCCCACGTTCGCCGTGACCGACCAGAACGCGCGCTCGGTGGCCCAGCTGTGCCGTCGCCTCGACGGCATGCCCCTGGCCATCGAGCTGGCCGCCGCCCGGGTGCGCACCCTGCCGGTGGAGCAGATCGCCGCCCGGCTTGACGACCGCTTCCGGCTCCTGACCGGCGGCAGCCGGACGGCCCTCGCCCGCCACCAGACCTTGCGCGCCACCATCGACTGGAGCTACGACCTGCTGACCGAGCCGGAGCGGGCGGTGCTGCGCCGGCTCTCGGTCTTCGCCGGCGGGGCGACGCTCGAGGCGGCGGAGGCCGTGTGCGCCGGCGAGGCGGTCGAGGCGATGGACGTCCTGGACGCCCTCGGACGACTCGTCGAGAAGTCGCTGGTGTTCACCGAGCCGACGGCCGCCGAGGCCCGCTTCCGCCTGCTGGAGACGGTCCGCGAGTACGCCCGGGGGCGGCTCGTGGAAGCCGGCGAGGCGGAGCGCACGATGCGGCGGCACCGCGACTGGTACCTGGCCATGGTCGAGCGGGCCTCGCAGGCCTTCTTCCAGGGTCCCGAGCCGGTCGAGTGGCTGCGCCGGCTCGACCGTGAGCACGACGACCTGCGCGCAGCGATCCAGTGGTCGCTCGGGGAGCCCGGCGAGGGTCCGGCCGGCCTGCGCATGGCCTCCGGCCTGTGGCGCTATTGGGAGATCCGCGGCCACCTCACGGAGGGCCGGGCGCTGCTGGAGCAGACCGCGGCCGCCGCCGGGGGCGAGGTCTCACCGCTGCGCGCGAACGCCTTCACGGGGGCCGGCAACCTGGCCTTCATGCAGGGCGACCTGCGGGCCGCCGCCACCTTCCATGAGGCGAGCCTGGCCCTCCACCGCGAGCTGGGCAACCGCCAGAGCGTGGCCTACGCCGCCAACAACCTGGCCAACACCGCGCTGCAGCTGGGCGATCACACGCGTGCGCGCGCCCTCTACGAGGAGGCCATCTCGGCGTGCCGGGCGATCGGCGACGACCGTGGCGTCGCCTTCGGCTCGATCAACCTGGCCGACGTGGCCAGCCGGCAGGGTGATCTGGAGGCGGCGCGCGCCATCTATGGTGACATCCTGGCCACCATCCGTGCCCAGGGCGACCGCTGGACCGAGGCGTTCGCCCTGGACACCTTCGCCCTGGCCACGAGCCGGGCCGGCGACCGCGAGGCGGCACGCGCGCTCCACGTGGAGGCCCTGGCCCTCCTGGAAGAGATGGGCGACCGGCGCGGCGTGGCGCGCGTGCTGACGCACCTCGCCGAACTTGCCCTGTCGAACGGCGACACCGCCCGCGCCCGCGACCTCTTCCGCCGCAGCCTCGCCATCCGCCAGGAGCTCGGCGACATGCCGGGCCTGGCCGGCGCGATGGAGAACCTAGCCGGCGCGGTGGCGGCCGACGACGCCGAGGCGGCCGCCCGGCTCCACGGCACGGCGGAGTCGCTGCGCGAGGCGATCCGTGCCGCGGTCCCGCCACAGGCAGCCGCGGCCCGCGAGCAGCACCTGGCCGACCTGGAGGCGCGCCTCGGCGCCGAACGTTTCGAGGCGGCGCGCCGCGAAGGGCGCCTGATGACGCCCAACGAGAGCCTGGCTACGCTCCCTCTTTGACCTCCGTGATCGAGTCCGCGAGGAGGCCGTGCGCCTCGGCGTGGACGGCGATCGCAGCTTCGGCGCTGGGCGCCTCGGCGAGGCAGAAGACCTTCCCGGTGGCCTCGTCATACCAGTAGCGCAGGTACTTGACGCCGTGCTTGCCCTGGACGGCGAGGTCGGCCGCATGGGCCTGGGCGACGGCCTCACCGGTCAGGCCGTCGATCTTGTCGTGGGTATCAAGGTACAGGGGCATCGATCCGCCTCACATGGACTGGTCCGGCGCCAAGCATGGGCGCCGGGAGGATGCTTGTCGATCGCCCGGGGCTCGCCGAACGTGTCGCCTGGCTGACATCTCGGGGGCCCTACGGCGTGGGGAAGGGCAGGCGGGTCGGCAGGCCGGTCGGCACGATCGTGCTGACGTCCTTGGGCAGGATCGGGCCAAGGACCGCGAGCACGAAGGGCACGGTCGTGTCGCGCAGCAGCTTGACCGTCTCGGAGCCGTTGACCGCCTGGGTGAGGTCCTTGAGGTAGCCCGCGTGGAATGACGCGCTGAGCGTCGAGGCGGTGCCGAAGTACGTGTCGAGGATGACGATGGCGGCCGAGAGGATCAGCACGGCCTCGACCCCGCCCAGGATCGCCCCGAGGATCTTGTCCGTGCTCTCGGCGACGAAGCCGTGCACGTTGGTCTTGCCCAGGACGATCCGGCTGCCGATGTGGAGGGCGGCCAGGATGGCCGGGAAGGCGATGGCGTAGCCCACCAGGTTGGCGTAATCGGACGGGATGTCCTTGAAGAACGTGCTGGCGATGGCGCCCACCGGCACCCGGAAGTAGGCGCTCGCGACGAACGAGATGACCATGAAGGCGATGCCCAGCAGGCGCTTCAGGAAGCCGCTCCGGAACCCGCCGTAGACGTAGCCGCCGATGAACCCCACGAGGATGACGTCCACCCAGCCCTCCGTGCTGCAGCCGCGATGCGCGCACAGTAGGGCCTGCGGGGGTGCGCCGCTAGGTGTTTGCGGCAGGATCCGCCCGCTCGTCGCGCGTGGTCGGTTGCCAAGGGCCCGTCAGGTCGGGCGCAATGGCCCTTGGCCGCGGTGCACCGCTTGCCGGAGGCTGGAGGGCCGAGCGTGATCCGCTCACGCCCAGCGATGCGATCGCGCTCAGCACGACCAGGAGGACCTTGGAACGATGAAGCGCATCATTGCCCTCGTGCTGCTGTCCGTCTCCCTGTCGATCGGGATGACGCTCCTTGCCACGTGGGCCTCCCTCACCTTCCGGGCCCACCGCCGGGTCGTCACCGACCCGCCCGAGGAGGTCGTCCCGGCCTGACGCTCGCCAGCGTCATCGGCGGTCCCGCTCTGGGGGTCGCTCCAGCGGGATAGGCTCTGCAGGCGATGCAGCCCGCTGACGGCCCGGAACGTGACCGACGCGCCCTCGGGACCCGGAGCGCGGAGGTCGCGGCCTCTGCGCTGCGTCTCGGCCTGACCTCGTTCGGGGGGCCGGTCGCGCACATCGGCTACTTCCGCCGCGAGTACGTGGCGCGCCGCGGCTGGCTTGACGACGCCGCCTTCGGCGAACTCGTGGCGCTCTGCCAGGCGCTGCCCGGACCGGCCAGCAGCCAGCTCGGCATCGCCATCGGCGTGCGCCACGCGGGGGCCCTGGGCGGTTTGATCGCATGGCTCGGCTTCACCGTGACGTCCGCCCTGCTCATGCTCGTCTTCGCGGCCGTGGCCGGCTCCGGGACGGGGATCCCGGCCGGGCTGGCCCACGGTCTGGGCCTGGCCGCCGTGGCGATCGTCGCGCAGGCCCTCTGGCTCATGGGCAGGCGGTTGACGCCTGACCTGCCCCGCCTGGTCGTCGCCGCGGCGGCAGCCGCGGTGGCCTTGCACGCCGCCACGCCCTACAGCCAGCTGGGCCTCATCGTCGCCGGCGGGTTCGTGGGCTGGTTCGTCCTGCCGCGGTTCCACCGCCACCCACTCGCGCAGCGCACCCCGACCGCGGTGCGCCCATCGCGGGGGTCGATCGCCGCCCTGGCCGGCTTCGTCGCCCTGCTGGTCGGCCTGCCGCTGGCCGCCCAGGCGTCCGGGTGGCACGTGCTCGAGCTGGCGGACGCGTTCTACCGCACCGGGGCCCTCGTCTTCGGTGGCGGTCACGTCGTGCTGCCCCTGCTGCAGACCGCGGTCGTGCATCCGGGGTGGGTCGGCCAGGCCCAGTTCCTGGCCGGCTACGGCGCGGCGCAGGCCGTGCCCGGTCCGCTGTTCTCCTTCGCCGCATACCTGGGGGCCATCGAAACGCCCGGCCCCAACGGGCCGCTCGGGGGCGTCGTGGCGCTCCTGGCGATCTACCTGCCGTCGTTCCTGCTGCTGGCGGCGGTGCTGCCGGTGTGGGACGGCGTGCACGGCAGGCTCGCCCCGGCCCTGACCGGCATCGGGGCGGTCGTGGTCGGCCTGCTCGCGGCCGCCCTGGTCGATCCGCTGTGGACATCAAGTGTCCACACTGCCGCCGACCTGGCCGTCCTGGCCGCGGCCCTGGTCCTCCTGGTCGGCGTGCGGGCTCCGCCCATCATCATCGTCGGGCTGGCGGCCGCGGCGGGGCTCGTCCTCGGCGCTTGAGGCAGGGGCCGTGCCGTAGCATCGCCCGATGGACAAGGGACGGCTCGAAGCGTTCAGCGATGGGGTCGTCGCCATCCTCATCACGATCATGGTCCTCAGCCTCGCGGCGCCGCACGGGGCGGACCTGGCGGCCCTCATGCCGCTGGGCCAGATCTTCTTCTCGTACGTCCTGAGCTTCGTCAACCTGGCCATCTACTGGAACAACCACCACCACCTGCTGCAGGCCGCCAGCGTGGTCGATGGGCGGGTGCTGTGGGCCAACATGCACCTGCTCTTCTGGCTCTCGATCTTCCCCTTCGCCACCAGCTGGATGGGCGCGACCGGCTTCGCCGCGCTGCCCACGGCGGTGTATGGCCTCGTCCTGCTGCTGGCCGCCATCGCCTACACCATCCTGCTGCGGACCCTTATCGCGGTGAAGGGCCAGACGCCACGGATCGCGGTGGCGGTCGGCGACGACCGGAAGGGGCGGCTCTCCCTGGTGGCCTACCTCGTGGCCGCGCCACTGGCGCTCGTGGCGCCGCTGCTTGCGCTGGCCCTGTACGTGGCGGTGGCCGTCGTCTGGTTCGTGCCCGACCGGCGCATGGAACGCGTCCTCGAGTCCGCCCCGAACGGCGGCGACGCGCGATAAGGAATCTTGATCAAACCGGCTACTCTTCTTGGACCGATCTCAGCGACGATACGGATGAGGAGCCCCGAGTCAGCCGCGGCCCAGCCTAGGCCGCCTGCGACCGGGCCACGATCGACCACGAGAGGGACGATGACCACTACACGCCTGACCGGCCTGCTGCTGTCCGCGGCGCTCGTGCTGCTAGCCATCGCGACCCCAGTGGCCGTCGCCGCCGCGACCTTCGGCATCACCACGCCCTACCCCGCCGTGAGCGTCCAGCCGGGCAACAACGTGACGTTCAACCTGGACATCACGGTGCCCGAGGCCGAGCGCGTGGACCTCTCCGTGGCCGGTGTGCCGAGCGGCTGGACGGCCAACATCCAGGGCGGCGGCAACGCCGTCAACGCGGTCTTCGTGGGCGGCTCGACGGCCGCCACGGTCCAGCTCTCGGTGACCGTGCCGCAGGCGGCCACCCCTGGCTCGCAGACGCTGACCGTGACGGCCAGGTCGCCCCAGGGCAGCCGTGACCTGCCGCTCCAGGTCACCGTGCTGGGGGCGACAAGCGGGGCCATCCAGATGACGACCGACTTCGCCAAACTCTCCGGCACGGCCACGAGCACCTTCAGCTACAGCCTCACCCTGACCAACACGGGCACCCAGAAGCAGACGTTCACCCTGCAGGGCCAGGGGCCTGACGGGTGGCAGGTCAGCGTCCACCCGGCGAGCAACGCGCAGGCCCTCACCGACACGATCGATGGCGGCGCCAACGACACCCTCAGCGTGTCGGCTTCGCCGCCCAGCTCGGTCGCCGCCGGCGCCTACCCGATCCAGATCACCGTGGCGGGCGGAGGCCAGACGGCCACCGCGAACCTGGAGGCCGACGTCACCGGCAGCCCGTCCGTATCCCTCAGCACGCCCAACCAGGTCCTCAACGCCCAGGTCACCGCGGGCTCGACGGGCACCGTGTCGCTGGTGGTCACGAACACGGGCTCGACCCCCCTCCAGAACGTGGTCGTCACGGCCTCGGCGCCGTCGGGCTGGACCACCACCTTCGCCCCCACCAGCACCGCCACCCTGGCGTCGAACGCCGCCGCCACCGTCACGGCCACGATCAAGCCGGCCAGTGACGCGCTGTCGGGCGACTACGACATCACCTTCACCGTCACCGCCGGCACGGCCACCGCCACCGTGGACATCCGCACGACCGTCCAGACATCGCCGCTCTGGGGCTTCATCGGCCTGGGCCTCATCGCCCTGGTCATCATCGGCCTGGGCTGGGTCTTCCGTCGTTACGGCCGCCGCTGAGATGCGCCAGAAGGGGCGCCACGAGCGGGTCGCCCGCCCCGAGGAGCCATCGGGCCAGGCGGTCATCAGGACGCGCCAGCTGACCAAGCAGTACGGCTCGCTGACCGCCGTCGACCACCTGGACCTGGTCGTCCAGCCGGGCGAGATCTTCGGCCTGCTGGGGCCCAATGGGGCGGGCAAGACGACCACCATCCTGATGCTGCTGGGCCTCTCCGAGCCCACCTCGGGCAAGGCCCAGGTGGCCGGCTTCGACCCGACCCGCCAGCCCCTCGAGGTCAAGAGCCGGGTGGGCTACCTGCCCGACGACGTGGGCTTCTACGGCGGCCTGACAGGACGCCAGAACCTGCGCTACACGGCGGCCCTCAACGGCCTGGACCGGCGCGCCGGCGACGAGCGCATCGGCGGCCTGCTGGAGCAGGTCGGCCTGGCCGACGCCGCCGACCGACCGGTCGAGCAGTACTCACGCGGTATGCGGCAGCGACTCGGCCTGGCCGATGCGCTGGTCAAGGATCCGTCGGTCGTGATCCTCGACGAACCCACCGCCTCGATCGACCCGACCGGGGTGGCCGAGGTCCTCGACCTCATCCGCTCCCTCGCCCGCGAGCGCGGTGTGACGGTCCTCCTGTCCAGCCACCTCCTCCACCAGGTCCACCAGGTGTGCGACCGGGTGGCCATCTTCCGGTCCGGCCGCATCCTGGCCCAGGGTCCCATGAGCAAGCTGGCCGAGCAGCTGGCGGGCGGCGGCGTCGAGCTGGAAGTCGGGGTGGACGGGCCGGCCGACCAGGTGTCGGCGGCCCTGCTGGCTACCCCCGGTGTGCGCACGGCGACGCGCGATCCGCACGACCCCACGCTGTGGCGCGTGGCCGGTGCCCCGAGCATCCGCGACCGCCTGGCCCGTGACCTGGCCGGCCGCGGCATGAGCGTGTGGCAGCTCCGCCGCATCGGCGACGACCTGGACGAGATCTACATGCGCTACTTCGCCAAGGACGAGGTCCCGGATGGCCGCGCTGCCTGACGCCGCGGCCGCCCCGGTCGTCACCGCGCCCCGCCCCGCGCGGCCGCCGCGCGGCGGCTGGCGGGTCGTGGCGGCCAAGGAGTTCGCCGACGGCATCCTGAGCGTCCGACTGTTCATCCTCATCGCCCTGCTGGGGCTGGCCGCCGTGGCCGCCATCTACTCGACCTCGACCTACGTCCGAGGCAACGCGCAGGCCGCCGCCGGCGTCACCGGCCTCTTCGTGCAGCTCTTCAGCAACCAGCCCTCGTCGTCGCAGATCCCCTCGTTCGTGGCGCTGGTGGGACTGCTCGGCCCGCTGCTGGGGATCGCCTTCGGCTTCGACGCGATCAACGGCGAGCGGGCCGAGCGGACGCTGTCGCGGCTCGTCGCCCAACCCATCCACCGCGACGACGTCATCAATGGCAAGTTCGCTGCCGGCCTGGCCATGATCGGGCTCGTCCTGCTG
Source organism: Candidatus Limnocylindrales bacterium (assembly GCA_036561685.1). Taxonomy (GTDB): domain Bacteria; phylum Chloroflexota; class Limnocylindria; order Limnocylindrales; family CSP1-4; genus DASPUH01. The sequence continues at coordinate 27,620 of DATBOX010000016.1, forward strand.
GCCATCACGATGCTCGTGTCGGGCGTGGCCTTCTTCGTCCTGGGCATCCAGCCCTCGCCGGACGACCTGGCCCGCCTGGCGGTCTGGTACGTCGTGACGCTCGTCTACCTGGGCTTCTGGCTGGCCTTCGCCATGCTCTGCTCGGTCGTCCTGCGGCGGGCGGCGACCTCGGCCCTCGCCGCGATCGGGCTGTGGATCGTGCTGACCCTCTTCACAGCCCTGCTTGTCGGCATCTTCGCCGGCTACCTCGCGCCCGTGTCCAGCTCGTCCACGGTCGACCAGCAGATCGCCAACGTGCAGACACAGCTTGACCTGTCGCGCGTGTCACCGGGCACGCTCTACGGCGAGTCCGGTGCCTACCTCCTGGATCCGACGGTCCAGACCGTGGGCATCGTCCCGATCGACCAGCAGGGCGACCCACAGGCGCTGCCGTCGGCCCTCCCCTTCGACCAGAGTCTGCTGCTGACGCTGCCACAGGTGGTGGCGCTGCTGGCCGAGACGGTGCTCTGTTTCGGGGCGGCCTACGTCGTCTTCATGCGCCAGGAAGTCCGCGCCTAGCGGCTCTGGCCCGGAGCGTCAGCTCTGGATGATGAGCGCGGTGACCATGCCGAACATGCCGTGCATGCCCTCGGCGTGCGGCAGGATGTGGCAGTGGAAGGCCCACGCGCCGGGGTTCTCGCAATCGATCAGCACGTCGTAGCGCTCGCCGGGGTTGACCCCCAGCGTGTCGCAGCGGAAGGCCGCCGAGCCGAGCGGGTAGCCGTCCCGGGCGAGGACCTGGAAATGCATGCCGTGGAGGTGCCACGGATGCGTCATCACGCCCTCGTTCATGAAGCGCACCAGCACCTTCTCGCCGCGCCGGGCGACGATGGGCGCGGTGGCGGGGAACTGGCGGCCGTTGATGGTGAAGCCCCCCAGCTGGTCGTTGCTGATCCAGATGATCTCCTGGGTCACGCCGTACTTGCGGTCGTACCGCTCCTTGGGATCGAGCGGGTCGACGATGAAGGCGCCCAGCAGGCCGCGGCCGACCTGGTCGGTCGCGTTGTGGTGCGAGTGGTACATGTGCGAGCCCGACGGGCCCGCCGTGAACTCGTACGTGAACGAGGCGCCGGGCACGATCGGCGCCTGGGTGATGAAGGGCACACCGTCCATGGCGTTGGGCAGGGCCTGACCGTGGAAGTGGATGCCGGTGGTCTCGTGCAGGTTGTTCTGGAACGTGGCGCGGAGGTGGTCGCCCTCGGTCACCCGCAGCATCGGCCCGGTCCAGCTGCCGTTGAAGCCGAGGGCCGCGAGGGGCGCGGTGACCGCGTCGGTGCGATGCGAGATCTCGTCGACCGTCAGTTGGAAGACCTTGGTCGCGCCGTCCAGCGTGGGGGCGAGGGGCTCGTTCGGCGTCTTCTCCGCGAGCGTCGTGTACTCGCCGGCGAGGAAGCGGTCCACGGCGGCCTTGGCATCCACGTCCATCTGGCTCCAGCCGGCGGGGATCGTGGCCGTCGCGCCCGACGCGCGCGGACTGGCCGTCGCGCCGCTCGCCGCGGGGCTGGAGGACGCCGTGGTCCCGCCGGTCGCCGTCGGCGTCGCGCCGTGATCGTGGCCGGTCGAGGCGCTGGCGCCGGGGCTCGAGCTGCCCGACGCCGTCCCGCTCGTGGCGGGCGTGAAGGTCCAGGCCGGCGCCAGCGCCGGTGCGCAGGCCGCGACGGACGCGGCGACGAGGCCGCCACCCGCCAGGGCGGACGCGCGGAGGAAACTGCGGCGGCTCAGGCCGTCATCGGTCGGTGGGTGGTCATCCATGTGAAGCAGCGTGCCGTCCGGCCCGGGTGGGCCGGGAGGGCTGTTCGGCCCGTCGTGTCGTGACCTTGGTTAGGGACCGGGGATGACCCGTGAGGGGCGGCTGCCATACTGCATCCCATGGACACCGCGCTCCTGGGCCCCGCGACCGCGGGCCCGCTCGACGACCTCTACGGCGCCGACCTCGCGCGGGCGATCGATGACCTGGAGATCCACTGGCTCGGCCGTGTCCCCTACCGCGAGGCCTGGGCCCGGCAGCACGCCCTGGTGGCCGACCGCGCGGCCGGGCGGATCCCCGACCAGCTCCTGCTCCTGGAACACCCGCCGGTGCTCACCCTGGGCCGGCAGGCCGATCCCTCATTCGTGCGGGCCACCGCCGACGAGCTCACGCGACGTGGCCTGGAGGTCATCCGCACCGAGCGCGGCGGCGAGGTGACGTACCACGGACCCGGGCAGCTGGTGGCCTACCCCATCCTGCGGCTCGCCGACCGCGGCCTCATGGTCCGGCCGTTCGTGCGGCTGCTGGAGGCGGCCATGCGCGACACGTGCGCCGCCTTCGGGATCGGCGCCGACCGGCGCGATGGATTCCCGGGCTGCTGGGTGGACCGCACGGGAGCCGCGCCGCGGAAGATCGGCGCCCTCGGCGTGCGGATCGAACGGGGTGTGACGTATCACGGCATCGCCCTCAACGTCAGCGTCGATCTGGCTGCGTTCGAGCTCATCGAGGCGTGCGGCCTGCCCGGGGTGACGGTCACCTCGATCGAGCGGGAGTCGGGACGAGCGGGCGCGGCGCCCTCGACCGAGAGCGTCAGGGAGGCGGCCGAGGTCTTCGGCGCTGCCTTCCGGCGGCTCCTCCCCGCGGGCGCCTGAGGCCGACGATGCCGGGCGGCGGCATGTTCGAGCTCCGTCGCGACGACGTGACCGGCTGGTGGGTCGCCGTCGTCGTCGACCGCGCCTACGACCGCAGCCGCTTCGCGCGTCGGGCGGAGCCGGTGGGCAACCCGCACTGCGCCAACTGCCAGGAACCGCCGGGCGGCGGCGTTCGCGTGCGGGTCCTCAAGCAGCACGCCTTCTCCATCGCCGGCCCGGAGTTCGAGCCCCGTGACGCGTCGCGGGACGGCGCTCGAGAGGCGCCCCGCCAGGCGTCACTGGGCCTCGTCGCCGACGTCGGGTCGTGGGCCACCATCGTGGCCCCGCCGGAGCACCACGGGCCGCTCAGCCGCGAGACGCCGGCCGTGCTGGTGGCCATGCTGGCGCGGGCGCGCGACGCGATCGTGGAGGCCCGCCAGAAAGGCGAGACGGCCTATCTCCAGGTGGTCCAGAACTGGGGCCGCCAGGCCGGGGCCCTGACCAACCACCTGTGCCTTGACATGTACGACCTGCCCCAGATCCCGCATCGGGTCGGGGAGGAGCTGGGGGGCGCGGCGCGCTACCTCATCCGCGAAGGCGTGTGCCCCTACTGCCGCCTCGTGCGCGACGAGGTGGCCCGCGGCGAGCGGCTCGTGTTCGAGGATGCCGCCAGCGTCGCCTTCGCGCCCTACGCGTCGCGCTCGCCGTTCGAGCTGTGGGTGGTGCCGCGAGAGCACGAGGCCGACTTCGCGCGGACGACCGATGCCCAGCTGACGAGTGCCGCGGAGACCCTCCAGAAGGTGCTGCGCCTCCTCGACGCGCTCGACGGGCCGCCCTACAACCTCGTGCTCCACACCGCGCCGCTCCAGGACCGCGTCGATGACACCTATCACTGGCACTGGGAGATCCACCCCCGGCTGCGCGAGATCGCCGGCCTGGAGCTCGGCACCGGCCTGCCCGTCAACCCCATCAGCCCGGAGGAGGCCGTCACCGACCTGCTGGCCGCGGCCGGCCTGGCCGAGGGCGGACGGTCGCGCGGGCCCGTGGCGGCCTGGGATCGGGACGGCGCCTGAGATGCCGCACCACCCGGCGTCACGGCCCGCGTCACATGGGGGCCTCGCAGGCCGTCACAGCCTCACGGAGCGTGCCGTGTGTCGCCGGCCTGCCACGGCCGGCCCGGACCCGGTCGCGCATCGGAGAGGGATAGGCACTCGTTGTCGATCGCCAAGGCCGTCGCGTCACCCAGGACGGCCATGACCACCGATCGCGCTACCGCTCGCGCGTTCGTGGAGCAGCTCTTCCGGCTGCATCATGCCGAGATCTACGCCTACCTCGCGCACATGGTGCGCGAGCCGGAGGCCGCGGCCGATCTCGCGCAGGAAACCTTCGTCAAGGCCTACCGCGCCTTTGACTCGCTCGAGGACCCGGCCCACGCCCGTGCCTGGCTGTACCAGATCGCGGGGCGCACGGCCCTCGACGAGCTGCGCCGGCGCCGGATCGTGCGATTCGTGCCCTGGACGGGCGAGTCTCGCGGCGTCGCCGCCTCGGCGGAAGAGACGGCCCTCCAGCGGCGGCTTTCCGGTGAGCTCGAACGCGCCCTCGCGGCGATCCCGGCCCGCCAGCGCCAGGCGATCCTCCTGGCCGAGCTGCAGGAGCTGTCGGGCGTCGAACTGGCCCAGGCGCTCGGCATCTCGCACGTGGCGGCCCGCGCCCTCCTGACCCGCGCGCGTGAGTCACTGCGGCAGGCGCTCGCCGTCGAGCAGGCGGCCGCTGCCGAGCGCAGCAGCCGCCGCGGCTCGCAGGCTGAGCGGTCACGGGACGATCGATGAACCGGCCGGACCACCACCTGCCCTTCCGCCATGCCCTCGCCCAGCGCGTGGACCAGCCGCTCGAGCCCGCCGCCGCGGCGAAGCTCGAGACGCACCTCGCCACGTGTGGGCCCTGCCAGAGCGTGGCCCAGGCGTACGAGGCGCAACGAAAAGCGCTGCGCGAGCTGCACCCGCCGGAGCCACCGCGAGATCTCTGGGCGCGCACCGCGACCGCCCTCGACCACGAAGTGGCCGGGCGCACCGGCGCCCCCCGGCTGGTCGCCCTGGGCTCGCTGGCCAGCCTTGGGCTCGTGCTGGCGGTGGCCCTCGGCGCATCGGGCCTGGGGCCGTTCAACGCGACTCGGCCGGGCAACGCGACGCCCTTCCCGGTGACGCCGCAGCCGGTGGCCTACCTGACCACCGACGGCAACCAGATCACCATCTACCAGACGCAGGTCAGTTCCGTCTGTCCGCCGAGCGCGCCGGACTGCACGGATCCGGGACCGTCGGCGCGGCCGGTGGCCCGTGTCGCCCTGGACGCGGCCCTGTCGCCGCGCGACCTGGCCCTCGCCGCCGACGGCAACCTGGCCATCACGGCGCGCGACAGCCTGGGTCGGGCGATCTACTCCGTGATCGCCCTGCCGGGCTCCGAAGCGACCGCGACGGCGTCGCCGACCGTCTCGCCCCGGTCGACTGCGAGCCGCCGACCCGGGTCGGCAGTCCCCAGCCCCTCGCTCCCGTCGGCCGTCGCGAGCGGTCCGTCCGGAGCGACCGCCCTGCCGTCTGCGGCCGACCTGACGGATGCCACGCTCCAGCCGCTCCTCAGTGACGTCATCGCCGCCGGAGCGCCGGCGGCCTGGTCGCCGGACGGCACGATCCTGGCCTTCAGTGCCCGTCCGGCCGACGGCAGCGCCGGCCCGGACGTCTACGTCTGGCAGGTCGGTGCATCGGCCGTGAAGGCCCTCACCAAGGACCACCACTCGTACTTCGCCTCGTGGGACGGCCAGCGGATCGTCATCAGCCGCACGCCGGCGACGCCCCCGGCCGCGAGGAGCGCCTCCTCGCACCCGTCCAGCGGCCACGGCTCGGCTACCGCGACACCGGCCGGTTCGGCCGCCGCGCCATCCGTCGTGGCGGTGACCATGCTGCTCGATCCGGCCACCGGCGCGGCCCAGCGCGTGACCCTCACGGACGCCTGGCTGCCCGCCGTGGATCCGACCGGTCGCCTCGTCGTGTTCTGGTCGGGCACCCTCACGGCCCACGGGCCGACGGTGGACCTCACCGCCGGCACGCTGTTCATCGCCGACTGGTCGACCGCCACGGGCCTCGCGCCCGTGGTCACGCCGTCGCCCAGCGCGGCCGAGGCGGCCGGCTCACCGGGCACAGGCTCCGCTACGCCGACGGCAAGTCCAGCGGCGACCCCGTCGGCAAGCGCCGGCGACGCCGGCCCGACCCCCCCGCTGACGGGCGCGACGGCGGCGCCCCACACGCCGCGGCCGAGCGGCTCGACGGGTCCCACGACCGGCTCGACGCCGCCGTCCCCGTCGCCGTCCGGGGCGACCGCCTCGCCGGCCACGGACGCGCAGCCGGTGGCGCAGACTGGGGCCGACGTCACCGACTGGCTCGTGCGGTGGGCCCCCGACGGCAGCGCCTACGGGGTCTGGACTGCCGACGCGCCAGGCTCGGATGCCGGCACCCTGACCGTGGTGGCCGCGGCAGGCGCCCTCGCGGGGCAGGATCTGCTTGGCTCCACGCCGGCCCAGCGAGCCTTCTCGTTGAGCGACGGGCGCGTGGCGTGGGTGACGCCGGACTCGACCGCCGAGACCGGGGACCTGCTTGTCGTGACCTGGGGTGCCGACGGCCCGGGCGGCGTCCACATCCCGGTCCGCCACGGCGTGACGCTGGCCTTCTGAGGCCGGCGCCAGGGAACGTTGCCGCCCGGCCACCCGCCGACGGCCGACTGGTATCCTCAGCCCGCCTCAGGGACCGGCCCGGTGAGCCCGGCGAGAGGGAGGAGCCGTGAACGCGCGCCAGATCATGACCGCCGACGACGTGCGCCGTGCGCTGGTGCGCATCAGCCACGAAGTGGTGGAGAAGCACGGCGGCATCAAGGGCCTGGCCCTGGTCGGCGTGCAGCGCCGTGGCGTGCCGCTCGCCAGGCGGATCGCGGCGGCCATCGAGGCGCACGAAGGCGCCGCTCCGCCGGTCGGGTCGCTGGATATCACGTTCTATCGGGATGACCTCTCGCTCGTGGCACGGCAGCCGATCGTCAAGGGCACCGAGCTGCCGTTCGACCTGAACGGGAGCACCGTCGTCATCGTGGACGACGTGCTGTTCACGGGCCGCACCACACGAGCCGCCCTTGATGCCCTGATGGACCACGGCCGGCCGGCCGCCATCCGCCTGGCCGTGCTCGTCGACCGCGGCCATCGCGAGCTGCCGGTGCGCGCCGACCACGTCGGCAAGAACGTGCCGACCTCCCGCGAGGAGGTCATCCGCGTCCACCTGGAAGAGGTCGACGGGGGCGAGGACGGCGTCTACATCGAGCGCCTCGCCGAGTCGGGAGTGGCTATCGCCTCGTGACCGGCCCGCAACCCTGGCGGCATCGCCACCTGCTCGACGTGGCCCACCTCACGGCGGCCGACCTGGACACCGTCATGCGCCGCGCCGATGAGATGCAGGTCATCCTCCGCCACCGCGGCGCGCGCCGGGCCTCGCTCCAGGGGGTGGGCGTCACGATCCTGTTCTACGAGGCCTCGACCCGCACTCGCGTCTCGTTCGAGGCGGCAGCCAAGCGGCTCGGCGCGGACGTGGTCAACGTGGCCGCCGCCAGCAGCTCGGTGACCAAGGGCGAGTCGCTCGTGGACACGGTCCGCACACTCGAGGCGTTGGGCGCGGACGTCATCGTCATGCGGCACGGCCGGAGTGGCGCCCCGTACCTCGCCGCGGACGTCTTCGGCGGCCACGTCGTCAACGCCGGTGATGGCTGGCACGCCCATCCCAGCCAGGCGCTCCTTGACCTGTACACGTTGCGCGCCCACCTGCCGGGCGGACGCATCGCCGGCCGCAAGGTCGTGATCCTGGGCGACATCCTCCATTCGCGCGTCGCTCGCTCCAACGTGTGGAGTCTCACGACGGCCGGCGCCGACGTATGGCTCTGCGGGCCGGCCACGCTGCTGCCCGGCTTCGAGGCGTGGGCGCGGGCCCTGCCGGCCGACCGCCGCCTGACGGTCACCGCCGACATCGACCGGGCCCTCGCCGGCGCGCATGCCGTGATGGCCCTGCGCCTCCAGCAGGAGCGCATGACGGCCGGGCTCCTGCCCTCGCTCACCGAATACACGGCGGCGTACGGCCTCACCGCGGCACGCCTCCGACGCGCCCGTCCCGGCGCCCTGGTCCTCCATCCGGGACCGATGAACGAGGGCGTCGAGATCGCCCCCGACGTGGCTTCCGGCGCGACCTCCGTCATCACCGCTCAGGTGGCCAACGGCATCGCCATCCGGATGGCCATCCTGGAGCTGCTGGCGGCGCCCCGATGAGCCCGCGCGCGCCCTGGGCCGGTGAGCCCTGCCGCCATCTGGTCGTCGAGGACGCGCTCCTGGTGGATCCCGCCTCGGGCCGCCACGGGCCCGGCACCATCGTGGTGGAGGACGGCCGCGTCGGCGAGGTGACGTGGGCCTTGACCGCCCGGGCCCGGAAGGTGCCCGCGGTCGTGGTCATGCCCGGCCTGGTCGACCTCCATGCGCACCTCCGCGAGCCCGGCGGCGAAGACGCCGAGACGATCGTGACGGGCCTGGCGGCGGCCGCCGGCGGCGGCTTCACGACCGTCTGTGCCATGCCCGACACGGTGCCGCCGATCGACCATGCGGCGGGGGTCCGCGACGCCCTGGCGCGTGGGCACGGCAGCCGCTCCGCCGTCCGCCTCCTGGTCTACGGCACCATCACCGCGGGTCGCGCCGGCGAGCGCCTGGCGCCGATGGGCGAGCTGGCCGCCGCCGGGGCCATCGGCTTCAGCGACGACGGCGCCCCGGTGGACGAGGCGGCGCTCTTCGGCCATGCCCTGGCGTATGCCGGCGGCGTCGGGAGGCCGTTGGTGGAACACCCCGAGCTGCGGGCCCTGACACGCGGCGCCGAGGCGCACGACGGCCTGGCGGCCACGATCCTGGGCCTCGCCGGCTGGCCCATCGCCGCGGAGGCCGCGGCCGTCGCGCGGGCCCTGGCGATCCTCGAGGAGGTCGCCCGCCGGGCACCCGCCGGCGCAGCTCCGCGCTTGCACCTGACCCACGTCTCGACGGCTGATGCCCTGGACCTCATCCGGGTCGCCAAGGCGGCCCGCCTGCCCGTGACCTGTGATGTGACACCCCACCATCTGGCCCTCCACGACGGGTGGCTCGGCGGCGACCGCCGGTTCGCCTGGGAGGCGGCCACGGCGCCCTGGACGGGCGAGGCGACGACCGCGGAGCCGTACGATCCGGCGACCCGCGTGAACCCGCCGCTGCGCTCCCCGGACCACGCCCTGGCCCTTTGGGCAGGCCTCGTCGACGGCACGGTCGACGCCATCGCCACCGATCACGCGCCCCACCCCGAGACGGCCAAGCGGGTCGAGTTCGGCGACGCCGCCCCGGGCATCGCGGGCCTGGAGACGGCCCTGCCGCTGGTGCTGGCCGGCGTGGTCGCCGGCCTGGCCGACCTCCCCACGGTCGTGCGGGCGCTCACGGCCGGGCCGGTCCGGGCGCTCGGCCTGACCGCGCGCGGCGTCCCCGAGCCGGGCTTGACGGTCGGCGCCACGGCCGACCTGGTGGTGGTCGACCGCGCGGCGCCGTGGACCGTGCGCGCCGCGGCCCTGCGGTCACGCACCTATGCCACCCCGCTCGAGGGGCGGCGCCTCGACGCGCGCATCCTGGCCACGGTCGCCGGTGGCCGGTTCGCCTATCTCGACGAGGACTGGGCCCGAGGGACGGACGGATGAGCGACATCGACCCCGCCGAGATGCTGGACCCGGAGCGCGGCAGCGCCTTCGTGACGGTCGCCGGCCTGCATCTCACGCATGTCGCGGCCGACCGCGTCGAGGGGTTCATCGACCTCGGGCCCGAGCACCACCAGCCGTACGGGATCGTCCACGGCGGCGTTTACGCGTCGGCCGTGGAGACCTCCGCCAGCGTGGGCGCCACCGTGGCCGCGCTGGCCCGCGGCCAGATCGCGGTGGGCGTCCACAACAGCACCGACTTCATCCGTTCCATGACGGCCGGCCGCGTCTCGGTGACCGCCACGCCCGTCCAGCAGGGCCGCACCCAGCAGCTCTGGGAGGTGAGCATCA
>DATBOX010000017.1:0-35176 GCA_036561685.1 Candidatus Limnocylindrales bacterium
CCGGTTGATCTCGTTGGTGCCTTCCCAGATGCGGTTGATGCGCGCGTCGCGGTACGCCTTGGCCGCCGGGTAGTCCTCGATGTAGCCGTAGCCGCCGTGCAGCTGGACCAGCTCGTCGACGACCCAGCAGAGCTCCTCGCTGGCCAGGACCTTGGCGATCGAGCACTCGACGGCGTACTCCTCGAGCGCGGCGCGGGCGGCCTCGCTTGACGCGCCCCCCTCGACGGCGTGCAGCCGCGCATCGAGCATCCCGGCCAGGCGGTAGACCAGCGACTCGCACGCGTACGTGCGCACGGCCATGCCGACCAGCTTGGCGGCCACGAGCGGGAACTCCACGATGGGCCGGCCGAAGGCCACCCGGCCCTTGGCGTAGTCGAGCCCGATCGCGATCTCGGGCCGCATCCCGCCGACCGCCGAGGCGGCCAGCTTGAACCGCCCGACGTTGAGGACGTTGAAGGCGATCTTGTGGCCCTGGCCGATCTCGCCGAGCAGCGCATCCGGTCCGACCACCACCCCATCGAGCAGCACCGGCCGGGTCGACGTGCCGTGCATGCCCATCTTGTGTTCCTCGGCCCCCAGGGATAGCCCGGGCGCCGTCCGCTCCACCAGGAAGGCGGCGATGCCCTCGCCCTCCACCTGGGCATAGACGGTGAAAAGATCGGCGAAACCGGCGTTGGTGATGAACTGCTTGGCGCCGTCGAGACGGAACGAGCCGTCGGGCAGGCGGGTCGCGCGGGTCTTGATGGCCTGCGCGTCGGAGCCTGTGCCGGGCTCGGTCAGGCAGTACGCCGCCACGGTGGTGCCCGCGGCGAGGCCCGGCAGGTAGCGCTGCTTTTGGGCCGCGGTGCCGAAGAAGACCGTTGGCAGGGTGCCGATCCCGCAGTGGGCCGAGTAGGTCACCGAGAAGTCGATCGCCGCCGACAGGGCGTCGGTGACCACGATCGAGGTCACGTGGTCCAGGCCCAGGCCGCCGTAGGCCTCCGGCACGTCGATGCCGACGTAGCCATCGCGCCCCAGGATCGCCAGCAGCTCCCGAGTCGCCTCGAAGTCCTTGGCCGCGATGCGCTCGGCGCGCGGCACGGCCTCGCGCGCCACGAAGGTGGCGATGGCATCGCGGGCAGCGAGCTGCTCCGGCGTGAAGCGCTCGGGGGTGAAGACATCGGCCGGGTCAGTGGGGCCAAGCAGGAAGGCGCCGCCGGCCGGCGGGGCCTTGAGGGTCGTGGTCATGCCGCTGCCTCCGTGCGTGCGGGCTGGTGCCCGCCGAGCCATTCGATGATCCCGGCGGCTCCCTGGCCGCCGCCCACGCACATCGTCACGAGGCCGTAGCGGGCCTCGCGGCGGCCCAGCTCGGCCAGCATCTGGACGCTCAGCTTGGCGCCGGTGGCACCCAGCGGATGGCCCAGCGCGATCGCCCCGCCGTTGACGTTGGTGCGCGACTCGTCAAGGCCAAGCCGGCGCACGACCGCCACCACCTGGGCGGCGAAGGCCTCGTTGAGCTCGATCACTTCGATGTCGTCAAGGGTCAGGCCGGCTTTCGCCAGCGCCTTGGGCACGGCCTGCACGGGTCCCATGCCCATGATCTCCGGGGCGACCCCGGCCGTGGCGAACGACACGAGGCGGCCCAGCGGCCGCAGCCCCAGGGCAGCGGCACGCTCGCCGGTCATGACCACCAGCGCGGCCGCGCCGTCGCTCGTCTGCGAGCTGTTGCCCGCCGTGACCGTGCCGGTCGGGTCGAAGACCGGCTTGAGCTTGCCCAGGGCGGCCGCGTCGGTGTCGATGCGGATGCCCTCGTCGGCCTCGAACGGACCCGTCACGACGGTGGGCCGCCCGTTGGCGACGCGCGTCTGGCGCGCCGCGACCGGCACGATCTCGTCGTGGAAGCGGCCCGCGGCCTGGGCGGCCGCGGCGCGAGCGTGGCTGCGGAGGGCCCACCCGTCCTGGTCGTCGCGCGAGACGCCCTCCCGGCGAGCGACCTCCTCGGCGGTCAGGCCCATGTTGAGGAAGACCTGCGGCCAGCGCTCGGCCAGGCCGGGGTTGGGGGCGAAGTGCCAGCCGATCATGGGCACGAAGCTCATCGACTCGAGCCCGCCGGCGACCGCCACGTCCGTGGTCCCGTTGGCCACCGACTGGGTGGCCAGGGCCAGCGCCTGCAGGCCCGAGGCGCAGAAGCGGTTGACGGTCATGGCACTGGTGGCCACCGGCAGACCGGCCCCGAGCGCCACGTGACGGGCGATGTTCAGGCCCTGTGCCCCCTCCGGCATGGCGCAGCCCAGGATCAGGTCCTCCACCTCGCTCGGGTCGAGGCCGGGGGCGCGCGCGATCGCCTCGCGGACGGCCGTCATGGCCAGCTCCTCGGGCGGCGTCTCGCGCAGGCCACCACGCGGCGCCTTGCCGACCGCGGTCCGGGCGGCGGAGACGATGACGGCGTCACGCATGGGTACGGCTCCTGGTCGGATTCAGTTGCGGAGGGGCTTGCCGGTCTTGAGGGTGTGGCGGATACGGGCGCGCGTCAGCGGCTCACCGAGGAGCCGCAGGAACGCGGCCCGTTCGAGTTCGAGGAGGTAGCTCTCCGCCAGTTCGGCCCCCTCGGCCACGTCGCCGCCGCTCAGCACGCCGGCCAGCTCCAGGACCACCGTACGGTCGTGGTCGCTGAGCTGGTGGCCGCTCAGCTGGTTGTAGGTCAGGGCCTCCGCGGCGGCCACGCCACGCCGGCCGACGACCGCGATGGGCAGCACCGCGGGGGGCCGGTAGCCGACCTGCGCCAGCGTCGCCGCTACACGCGCGGCGTCCGCCGACTGGCGCTCGGGGCTGGCACTGATGAGGTCGCCGTCCGCGACGTAGCCCAGGGTCCGGGCCTCTTCCGCCGACGTCGACACGCGGGCGAAGGCGATCGTCTCCACGGCCGCCTGGAAGAACGCGAACCGGTCGACGTGGGTGCCGGCCGCTCGCTCGGCGATGCGCCGTGCGGTCGCCGTGCTCCCGCCACCGGCCGGGATCAGGCCGACGCCCGTCTCCACCAGCCCGATGTACGTCTCGGCCAAGGGCTGCCGTCGCGCCGCGGCGAGCGCCATCTCGGCGCCGCCGCCCAGGGTCAGACCGCGCGGCGCGAGCACGACCGGCACGGCCGCGTAGCGGATGGCCTGGGTCGCGTCCTGGAAGGCCCGGATGCCACGCTCGAGTTCGTCCCAGTCGCCCTCCTCCGCGGCGACGAGCATGAGCGCCAGGTTGGCCCCGGCCGAGAAGTCACTGGCTTCGGTGCCGATGACCAGGCCGTCGAACCGCGTCGCCGCCAGGTCGACCGCGCGCCGGACCATGACCAGCGTGTCCGCGCCGATGATGTTGAGCTTGCCGTGCAGCTCGAGCCCCAGGATGCCCTCGCCGAGCTCGCGCATCGACGCCGCCGCGTTGCCCGGCAGCGCGCTGGATGCGCCTGAGGTGGAGGGCGTCGCAGCCGGCTCGGCGGGCGTGAATCGCCCGGCGCCGGCAGCGGTCGCCCGGGCAACGGCGGGCACGGCCCGGCCTTCCGCCCGCAGGCGATCGACGGTGGCTCCCACGCCCAGGGCGTCCCAGGTCTCGAACGGCCCGAGCTGCCAGCCGAACCCGAGCCGCATGGCCCGATCGATCGTGGGCAGGTCGCTGGCGATCTCGTCGGCCACGTCCGCGGCGTAGGTGATGCCGTCGCTCAGGGCCCGCCACAGGAAGCGGCTCGGGGCGTCGTCGCCGGCGACCAGAAGGCGCAGGCGGGCGCCGAGGTCACGTTCGTTGCGGGCCGCCTCCACGTTCGCCGAGCTGATGCGCCGCCGCGGGCGGTAGTCGCCGGTGACTAGGTCGAGCGCCAGGATCTCGCCGCCCTCACGCTTGAAGAACCCGACCCCGGCCTTCTCCCCCAGCGAGCCCCGCTCGAGCAGCTGGCGGACGACCGGCGCGACGACGAAGACCTCCCGCTGGGGGTCGTCGGACAGGTCGGTGTGGCAATGGTCGGCGACCGCGGCGGCCACGTCGAGGCCGACCACGTCAAGGGTGCGGAACGTCGCGCTCTTGGGACGGCCGATGAGGGGGCCGGTCAGCTCGTCGACCTCGTCGACACCCAGGCCGAGCTCCTGGGCGAGGGCGAGCGCGCGCTGGAACCCGTAGACGCCGAGCCGGTTGGCGATGAATGCGGGGGTGTCCTTGACGCGGACCGTCCCCTTGCCAAGGTGGCGCGGCGCGTACTCCTCGAGCGTCTCGATGACATGCGGCGCCGTGGTCGCGACCGGGATGAGCTCCAGCAGCCGCGTGTAGCGAGGCGGGTTGAAGAAGTGGGTGCCAAGGAACGCGCGGCGGAAGTCATCGCTGCGACCGGCCGCCAGCGCCGCGATGGAGATGCCGCTCGTGTTGGTGCTGACGATGGGCCAGGGCCGCCGCACGGCCTCCGTGAGGGCCTCGTCGACACGCGCGAGCAGGGCGCGCTTGGGCTCCAGCCGCTCGACCACCGCCTCCAGGATCCAGTCGGCGTCGGCTGCCACGCTGTGCAGGTCGTCGAAGCTGCCGGTGCGGATGCGCGCCACGTCCTGCGGTCGATAGGCGGGTGCAGGGCGGATCTTGATGGCCCGCGCCAGGCCATCGGCGGCGGTCGCCTCATCCAGGTCGAGCAGGCGCACCTGGGCACCGGCACCGGCGAGCAGGCAGGCGATCTGGGCCCCCATCGTGCCCGCGCCGAGCACGACCGCCGACCCGATGCGAGGGATCATCGCGACGGGCCCCGGAGGCCGTCCAGGAACAGGCCGGCGAACTCCTGCCCGATCGCCGGCACGCCCAGCGGGCCGTCGGGCCGGTACCACTGGGTGAACCAGTTGCAGACCGAGAGGATGGCGATGCTTGCCAGGCGCACGTCGACCGGGCGGATGGATCCGTCGCCCACGCCCTGGCGGATCGCCTCGCGCCAGGCCGCCTCGTAGGCGTCCCGTTGCCCGACGAGCGTCGCCCGTCGCTCCGGCGCCAGCGCCCGCAGCTCGATCTGGATGAGGGCCAGCTCGTCGCCATGCTCGGCCGCGAAGGCCAGGTGCGCCGCGATGGCCCGCGTCAGCCGCTCAGGGATCGGGTCGGGGCCCTCCAGGATGGGCCGCACCGCGCCGTCGAGGCGTTCCATCGCCCCGTTGACGATGGCCCACAGGAGGTCGTCCTTGGCCTCGATGTAGTGGTAGAGGCTGCCCCGGTTCATGCCCAGGTCCTCCGCCAGGTCCTGCATCGACGTGGCGTGGAAGCCACGCTGGCGGAATAGACGCGTGGCGGCCTCGTGCAAGGCTGCCTCCCGCGGGCGGGCCAGGGTCAACGCAGCATGTCCTCAAACGAACGTTTGGTGGAAGATAGGGCTTGGAGTTCCGAGCGTCAAGGTGTAGACTGTGGGAGTCGTATCGAAGTGATGCGACTCACCGCTGGTCGACCTCCTTCTCGGATAGACCGCGTGTCGGCTATCCCACACGAGAAGACGAAAGGGTCGCCATGACCACCGGTACCATCAAGAAGGTCGTATCCGACCGCGGATTCGGTTTCATCACCGCCGAGGACGGCAAGGACTACTTCTTCCATCGCAACGAGCTCCAGGCTCCCCTCGACTTCGACCGCCTCAACGGCGGCGAGCGAGTCGCCTTCGAGGTCCAGTCGAGCCCCAAGGGCCCGCGCGCCGCACAGGTGCGCGCCGCCTAGGTCGCTCCTCCTCCGGGGCCGGTAACGGCCCCGACGATCGAAGCCCCCGCTCAACCGGGGGCTTTTTCGTGTCCGCCTAGCGCGCGTGGGCGGCCAGGAAGTCCCAGATGACGCGCGTCGCGTCGATCGTCTGACTGGTGCGCCCGAACAGCAGGCGCGGCAGCTCCGGCCGGCTGCCCGGCCAGGTGTGGCCCATGCCGTCGAGGCGGTAGAAGACCACGTCCGACATCGACGTCGGCCCGCGCCAGGTCCTGACCGTCGCGTCGGGCGCGATGCGGGTGACAGTCGGCTCGGCGGAGGCACCATTCGCCGCGACCCAGAACTGGGCCCATGCGTCCACGCCGACACTCGGCCCGGCCGCGCCTCGGCCCAGGAGCAGGGCGCGAGCGATCGGGCCCTGCCGCCGACCGCCCACGTAGGGCGCCAGATGGTCGGCCGCGCCATGGATCTGCAGGATCGGCACCGGTCGCACGGGCCGGCAGTCGACCGCCACGACGTGCGCGGCCGTGCCGGCCACCTGCGCGATCGCGGCGAAGCGGTCGGCCCTGGCACAGGCCAGGCGGCCGGCCATGGCCGCCCCGTTGGACATGCCGAACACATAGACCCGCCGCGGGTCGACCGGTGAGCTGGCCATCGCGTCGTCCACGACCGCCGTGAGGTACGCGACGTCGTCGGGCCTGCTGCGCCGGTCGCCGGCGGCGAACCGGCCGTCACTCCACACCCCGTCGATCGCATCAGGCACGGCCAGCACGAACCCTTCCGGTTCGGCGAGGGCGACGAAACCGGCCATCCGGTCGAACCACGGCCCTCCGCCGCCGCGGCCATGCAGCTGGAGCACCAGCGGCCGCGGCGCCGGCGACCCGCCGCTCGGGACGTGGAGGCGATACGGCCGGTCGCGACCCTGGAACGTCAACGGGACGACGTGCATCCCCGGCGGCAACTTCCCGGACTGCATGGCCTGAGCGTAGCGGTGCCCCACGAACGAGCGGACTCTCAGGTGGCGGCCGCCGTGCGGATCGCCTCAGCGAGCCCGAACCGGCCCTCGTACAGCGCGCGGCCGACGATCACCGCCTCGAGGCCCAGGTTGGCCAGGGCGGAGAGGTCGGCCAGCGTGGCGATCCCGCCCGCTGCGATGAGGTGGGCCTGCGGAAGGCGCGCCCGAGCGTCGGCCAGGAGCGCCAGATCGGGACCGCCGAGCATGCCATCACGGTCGATGGCCGTGATGGCGAAGCGTCGGATCCCCGCTGTGAAGAGTGCCTCCAGGACGGCCGCATAGGGCACGGCCGGGCCGCCTGATCGCCACGCCTCGCCGACGGCCTGGCCGTCTCGGACGTCGATCGCCGCCACGACCGCGGCGGCACCCAGCGCCCGCACCAACGGCCCGGCCGCCTGCTCGCCGCCGAGCAACGCGGTGCCAAGGACCACGCGATCAGCACCGGCCGCGAGCGTCGCCCGCGCAAAAGCGAGCTCGCGCAGGCCGCCGCCGACCTGACATGGCACGCCCGCCGCCGCGATGATCGGCGCGAGCCACGCGAGGTGGGCGGGCTGGCCGGCCGAGGCGCCGTCGAGGTCGACGAGATGAAGCCGATCGGCGCCGTCGGCAACCCAGTGGCGGGCGACCCGAACCGGGTCGTCACCGTATGACCGCTGCCGGTCGAAGTCGCCCTGGCGAAGGCGGACCACCCGGCCCCCGCGAAGGTCGATCGCCGGAATGACTTGCATGCTGACATTGTAGCCTGCTATCGTACTAGCATGCTACAACGAGAGAGAACGGCCGGACGCCGCCCATGCTGAACGAGCCTGAGGGCTGGCGGAGTCCCGCCACTGACGACCTCTTCGACACCGTCCTCACGCTGCGCACGCGAGGCGAGGCGGAGGCGTTCTTCCGCGACCTGTGCACCCTCGGCGAGCTCCACGACATGACCCAGCGGTGGCAGGTCGTGCGGTTGCTGGAGAAGGGCCGCCACTATGCCGAGATCTCGCGGGAGACGGGGGCCAGCACGGCCACGATCACCCGGATCGCCGCGTGGTTGCGCCACGGGTCGGGCGGCTATCGCCTGGCCCTCGGCCGCCGGCCGACCGCCGACCTGCAACCACGCTGATGGTCCAGGCATGACCCGCGACCGATTCCGCCTGGCGGTGCCCAACAAGGGGCGCCTGCTCGAACCGACGACGGCCCTCCTGCGCGATGCCGGGCTCGTCTTCGAAGATCAGGCTCGCGCCCTCGTCAGCCATGCCCTGAACGTGCCCCTGGACATCCTGTCGGTCCGGACCGAGGACGTCGTCGAGTTCGTCGGCGACGGAGCGGCCGACCTTGGCGTGACCGGCGCCAACCTGCTGGCCGAGTCCGGCGCCGAGCTGCCGGTGCTGCTCGAGCTGGGGTACGGCCGCTGTGCCCTCGAGGCGGCGGTGCCCGCGGACGTCACCGCGACGACCCTCGCCGAGCTGGCCGGCATGCGCCTCGCGACGACGCACCCCAACCTGACCCGGCGCATCTTCGGCGAACGCGGCATCCCGGTCGAGGTCGTGCAGGTGAGCGGCGCGGTGGAGGTCGCGCCGCGCATGGGGCTGGCCGACGGCATCGTGGATCTGGTCTCGACGGGCTCGACGCTCGTCATGAACGGCCTCCGATCGGTCGGGCGGCTCCTGCCAAGCCAGGCGATCCTGGTCGGGGCGCCGGGCCAGGCGGACGTCGATCCGCGGATCGACGAGGTCGTGACCATGCTTGGAGCGGTGATCGCTGGGCGCGGCCGCAAGTACCTGATGATGAACGCCCCCACCGGGTCGCTCGACGCCATCGAGGCGCTGCTGCCCGGCCTCGCGTCGCCGAGCATCATGCCGCTGGCCCACGCCGGCATGGCCGCGGTCCACGCCGTCGTGGGGGCCGACGAGGTGTGGGGCCTGCTCGGCCGCCTTCGTGGCGCCGGGGCGACGGGGATCCTCGTGGTGCCGATCGACAAGCTCGTGCCGTGACGGCCCGGATGCGACGCGTCCGCCTCGCCGACCTCACCGACAGCGAGCGGCAGGCCCTGCTCGATCGCGCCCCGATCGCGGGGACGGTCCGCGAGGGCGCACGAGCGATCGTGGAGGCCGTCCGGACCGGCGGTGACGCGGCGCTGCGCGAGGCCAACGTGCGTTTCGGCGGTGGTCTTCGTAGCGACCCGGAGCGCCCCGCGCCACTGTGCCTTGACCAGCGCGAGCTGGAGAAGGCGCGCGACCGGCTGCCGCCGGACCTCCGCGCGGCCCTTGACGCCATGATCGCCAACGTCGGGTGCTTCCATCGCGCGCAGGTGCCGCCGGCGGAACGATGGGTGACGGTGGCTCCCGGCGTCGAGGTCGGGCGCGTCTGGCGCCCCATCCACCGCGTCGCCGCATACGTGCCGGGCGGGGCAGCCGCGTATCCCTCGTCGCTCGTGATGGCCGCGGTTCCGGCCCGTCTCGCCGGCGTCCCCGAGCTGGTCGTCGCCAGCCCGGCCGATCGCGATGGCCGGGTCCCGGCCGCTCTGGCGGGCACGGCCGGTCTGCTCGGGGTGGACGACTTCCTGGTCATGGGCGGGGCGCAGGCCATCGCCGCGCTGGCCTATGGCACCGAGTCGATCCGGCCCGTGGACAAGATCGTGGGACCGGGCAACGCCTGGGTCACGGCGGCCAAGCTCGAGGTCGTCGGCCGGGTCGGCATCGACCTGCCGGCGGGTCCGTCCGAGGTGATGATCCTGGCCGACGACACGGCCGCCCCGCGCCACGTGGCCGCCGATCTCCTGTCCCAGGCGGAGCATGGGCCCGACTCGGCCGCGGTGCTGGTCACGACCGATCCGCGGCTGGCCGATGCCGTCGCCCGGGAGGTGGACCGTCAGCTGCCGACCCTGCCGCGCCAGGAGTACCTGCGGACCTCGCTCGGGTCGGCCGGCCTGATCGTGGAGGCACCCGACCTGGCGGGCGCCCTGGCCTTCGTCAACGCCTACGCGCCGGAGCACCTCTCGATCATGACCGCCGACGATTGGGCCGTGCTCGCGGAGATCGAGCACGCCGGCTCGGTCTTTCTTGGTCCGTTCGCGCCCGAGTCGGCCGGCGACTACGCCACCGGTTCGAATCACATCCTGCCGACCGGCGGACTCGCCCGGGCCTATGGGGCGCTCGGGGTGGAAGCGTTCGGCACGTGGGTCCAGGCGCAGCGCGTGTCCCGCGACGGCCTGGCGAGGGTACGCGAGACGGTCGGCGTCCTCGCCCGGGCCGAAGGGCTGGAGGCGCACCGCCGGGCCGTGGAGATCCGTTTCGAGGTGGCCCCATGAGCCGGCGCGCAGCCAGCCAGCACCGCACGACCACCGAGACCGACGTGACCGTCACGCTCGATCTCGACGGCCGCGGGGAGGCGGCCATCAGCACAGGCGTCGGGTTCTTCGATCACCTCCTCACCTCACTGGCCCACCACGCCCTGCTGGACGTGACGATCCAGGCGACCGGCGACCTTGGGGTCGACGAGCACCACACCGTGGAGGACGTGGCGCTGGTGCTGGGCCAGGCCATCGCGGCGGCGCTCGGCGAGCGCACCGGTATCCGCCGTTTCGGCCAGGCGGCCGTCCCCATGGACGAGGCGCTCGCCACGTGCGCCGTGGACATCTCGGGGCGGCCGTACGCGGTGCTCGAGCTGGCCTTCGCCGGCGACCGGATCGGGGCGCTGTCGACCCAGCTGATCCCCCATGCCCTCGAGTCATTCGCGCGTGCCGCGGGCCTGACGATCCACCTCCGCGCCACGGGCCGCAACGACCATCACGTGGCCGAGGCCGCCTTCAAGGCCCTGGCCGTGGCGTTGCGCGCGGCCGTCGAACCGGACCCTCGCCGCGCCGGCGTGCCCTCGACCAAGGGCCGCCTGGCGTGAGCGAGCGGGTCCTGCCGCGCATCGCGGTGATCGACTACGGGGCGGGCAACCTGCGCAGTGTGATGGAGGCACTTCGGGCCGTCGGCGCACGGCCGGTGGTGGTCGATCGAGGCACTGACAGGCGCCTCGCCGGCGCGCCCGCCCTCGTCGTGCCCGGCGTCGGCGCGAGCGGTCCGGCGATGCGCCGCCTGCGGCGCCACGGGCTCGATACGGCGATCCACGACGCGGTGGCGGGCGGCGCCTGGTACCTCGGCATCTGCCTGGGACTCCAGCTGCTGTTCGACGAGTCCGTGGAGGACGACACCCGGCTCCTGGGACTGCTGCCCGGCCGTGTCGAGCCCATCCCCGATGCGCCTCGACTCCCGCACATCGGATGGAACCAGGTCGAGGTACGGCGAGCCCACCCCCTGGTCGCCCACCTCACGGATGGCGCACCGGCCTACTTCGTCCACTCATACGCCGGACGTCCGGCATCGCCGGAGGTCGTGGTGGCCGAGACGACACACGGCGGCCGCTTCGCGAGCATCGTGGCCAGCGGACGGCTCCTGGGGACGCAGTTCCACCCCGAGCGATCGGGCGCCGACGGGCTGGCCCTCCTCGCCGACTTCGTGGGGCTGGTGAGCCACGCGACGGGCTCCCGGATCGGCCTTCCGGGAGCCGCCGCGGTCGCCGCCTGATGCTGCTGCGCCGGGTCATCCCCTGCCTCGACGTGGCCGGCGGGCGGGTCGTGAAGGGCACCCGGTTCGTCGACCTGGTCGACCAGGGCGACCCCGCCGAACTGGCCGCGCGGTACGCGGTCGAGGGGGCGGATGAGCTTGTGTTCCTCGATATCGACGCGGCGCCAGAGGCGCGCGGCACCCTCCTCGCGGCGATCCGCCGCACCTCGCACCGCCTGTTCGTGCCGCTGACCGTGGGCGGCGGAGTGCGCACCACGGCCGAGATGCGGGCGGTGCTCCGCGCCGGCGCGGACAAGGTGGCCCTCAACACCGCGGCGGTGGCCGACCCGGATCTGATCCGGCGGTGCGCGTGGCGGTTCGGCCGGCAGTGCGTGGTGGTGGCCATCGACGCGCGAGCGCGGGCCGGGACGTCGGCCGGTCCCGCCGGCTGGGAGGTCGTCATCCGGGGGGGCCGGACGGGCACCGGCCTCGACGTCATCGCGTGGGCCAGGCAGGCGACCGAGCGTGGCGCCGGCGAACTGCTGCTGACCTCGATCGACCGCGACGGCACGCGGGCCGGGTTCGACCTGGCGCTGCTCCGCGCGGTGACGTCGGTGGTCGACGTGCCGGTCATCGCCTCCGGTGGTGCGGGCGGGGTCGGCGACATGGTTGCCGCCATCACGGAGGGTGGCGCGGATGCCGTGCTGGCCGCCTCGATCTTCCACCGCGGCCTGGTCTCGATCGCCCAGGTCAAGGCCGGGCTGGCCGCCGCCGGCGTGCCAGTAAGGCGGACGGGCGTCGCCGCATGAACGAGCCACGCCCCACCTGGGGCCCGGACGGCCTCGTGCCAGGCATCGTCCAGGACGCCGGCGACGGGCGCGTCCTGATGCTCGGGTGGCTGGACGCGGAGGCCCTCGCGGCCACCGTCGCGACCGGGTTGGTGCACTTCCATTCGCGGTCGCGCGGCCGCCTCTGGCGCAAGGGCGAGACCTCCGGCCACGAACTACGGCTGCAGGACCTCGCCCTTGACTGCGACGGCGATGCGCTGCTCCTGACGGTCGAGGCGGTGGGCCCGACGTGCCATACCGGCGCCCGCTCGTGCTTCGATGCGAGCACCGGTGAGCAACAGGCTCCGGCGGCCGCGTCGGTCGCGCCGGTCGCGCCGCCGCAGGGTTTTGACTGGCTCGAGACACTGTGGGCGACGATCCAGAATCGGGCGGTGAGTCGCCCCGCGGGGTCCTATACGGCCCGCCTCCTCGAAGGCGGCGTCGACGCGGTGGGCCGGAAGGTCGTGGAGGAGGCGACCGAGGTGTTGCTGGCCGCCAAGGACGATGCCACCGCCCAACGGCTCGGCGAAGACCGCGATGGGACGCGAGCCGCCCTGTCAGGCGAGCTGGCGGACCTCGTCTATCACGCGCTCGTGCTGTGCACCGAGCGGTCCCTTGCCCCGGCCCAGGCCATCGGGGTCCTGCGCGAGCGCCACACGGCCGGCTAGGCCGGTCGGCTACGCCCGCAGGATCGGTCGGGTCAGGCAGGTCGGCCCGCCGCCACCATTGAGGCCGATCTCCGCCGCCTCGAAGGCATGCACCTCGCATCCGGCGGCCTCGAGGGCGCGCCGGGTCCGCGGATTCCCGCTGGCGACGACGACAACCCCGGGCCGGATCGCCAGGATGTTGCAGCCCAGGGTGGCGAACTCTTCGTCGGGCACAGGCAGGAGCCGGATCCCCAGGTCGCGGAGCAGCTCCCACAGGCCGGCCGGCAGGAGCGGCTCGTAGACCACGGCGAGGTCGTCGGCGACCGGCGAGATGACCGACAGGAGGTGCAGCAGCTCGTCCGGCCCGTGCCAGTACGGCAGGTCGAAGACGCGCCCCTCACCCCCGGCCGCCGTGGCGAGGGCCGCCAGCTGCCGCGCTCCGGCACCATTCGTGCGCAGGCCACGGCCGATGCACAGGAGGTCCGGCCGGAGCCAGAACGTGTCGCCGCCATCGACCGTGCCCGGTGCCTCGATCGTGCCCAGGGTCGGGATGCCGTGGCCGGTCATCCAGCCGGCGAGGACCGGCGTCTCCACGCGCCGGCTGGCGCGGCCGCTGCGCAGCGCGATGGCGCCCCGGTCGGCCACCAGCAGCGGGTCGAACGTGTAGATGTCGTCAGCGCTGCCCGACTCCGCCCCCAGCCCATCCACCTCGACGCCCAGGCGGACCAGCAGGTCCACGAACGCGTCGTGCTCACCCTGCGCCCGCGGCAGGTCGACCGCATGCATGAAGCCCAGCGCCGGATCCTGGAACGCCCGCCCGAACGCGGCCCCTGGGCGCTTGACCAGCGCCCGACGGAGCGGCGCCACCATGCTCTGCGCTCCGAACGTCCGCGGCTCCGTCACGCTACAACTCGCGGCGGCGGAAGCTCAGCCAACCAAGGACCAGCACGATGACCGTCCAGGCCACGCACCAGACGAGGAAGGCCGGCGCGAGGGGCTGTGTCGCGGCGAAGGGGAAGATCGCCGCCACGTTGCGGCCGGCCTGCTCGTAGGCCAGGAGGACGGCGGCCGGTTCCAGGTGGAAGACGGCACCGCGCCAGAGGGCGTCGGTGGGCAGCAGCGTCCGGCCGATGGCGCCCACGAACGACAGCTGGGGCGTATCGAACGCGTCGCCGATGCCCCCGACGATGCCCAGGATCCAGGTCACGCCGAACAGGACCACAGCGATGATCCCGGACGCGATGGCGGAGATGCGCGTGGAGAGCGCCACGGTCAGGGTCAGCAGGACGGTCGCCTCGCCCACCAGGAGCACGACGGCCTGGATCGGTTCGGGCGGCAGGTACCCCGTCGTCAGGTCCACCACCAGCAGCTCGACCACACCCGAGAGGACGGCGTACCCGGCGATCAGGATCAGCACGCCGAGCCACTTGCCCATCAGCAGCTCCGCGCGCCGCACCGGTCGGGCGAGGACGGCCAGGATGACGCCCGACTCCAGGTCCTCCGCCATGACCGGCGCCGAGATGAAGGCCGCGCCGAGCGCCAGCACGAAGCTGAACATGAAGGTGACCAGGATCAGGACCTGCGAGACCACCAGTGATCGGGCCGCCTCGGGCGTGACATCACTGCCGGTGCGGATGTCCACCGTGGAGAGCTGCGCGAAGCCCCAGCCGGTGAGCACGACAGCGATCCCGGTGAGGATGATCAGGACCAGGAACAGCCGACGACGGGCCGCCTCGGCCAGGGTCAGGCGGGCGATGGTCAGGACGATCATGTGGCGGTCCGCGAAACGAGCGCGCTGAAGCGTTCCTCGAGGCTCTCGTGGCGGGGCTCGACGGCGTAGACCCGGACGCCGGCCGCCACCAGCGCCTCGACCATGGCCGGGACGCGGTCCTCCACCAGGCCCCGGACGAAGAGCCACTCGCCGTCCTCCCGCACCTCGCCGTAGCCGGCCACGATGGCCCGGCTCGCCGCGTCGAGGCCGCCGAGCCGCAGGGCGACCTCGCGCCCCGCCAACAGCTCGTCGAGCGTGCCCATGGCCACGACCTTGCCGCGGTCGACGATGGCCACGCGGTCGCACACCTGTTCCACTTCCGTGAGCAGGTGAGAGTTGAGGAAGACGGTCGTGCCCCGGTCGCGCAGGCCGCGGATGAGCGGCCGCATCTCCATGCGCCCGACCGGATCCAGGGCCGACGTGGGTTCGTCGAGGAATACCAGCTCGGGCCGGCCGAGAAGGGCCGCCCCGACACCCAGCCGCTGCTGCATCCCCTTGGAGTACCCGCCCACGCGATCGTCACCGCGGTCGGAGAGGCCGACGAGGGCAAGGGCCTCGGCGACGGCGGCCGCATGGCTCGCCCGCGGCATCCGGGCCAGGCGGCAGTGGAGCAGCAGCAGCTCCCGCCCGGAGAGCCACGCCTGGTAGCGGAACAGCTCAGGCAGGTAGCCCACGTGGCGGCGGGCGGACAGGTCACCGAGCGGCCGGCCCAGGATCTCGCCGTCCCCGGCGGTCGGGCGCGTCAGGCCCAGCATGACCTTGACGGCCGTCGTCTTGCCCGCGCCGTTGGGCCCCAGGAAGCCGAAGACCTCGCCGCGCGGCACGGCCATCGTGAGGCCGTCGAGCGCGGTGGTCGAGCCGAACCGCTTGACGAGGGTGTCGGTGCGGATCGCCGGGCCGGCGTCCCCGGACACGGCCGCCTGCTACTCCTCGGTTTCGGCTTCGCCGCCCTCGGCGGGCGCCTCGGGCGCCTCGACCTCCTCCGTCGGGGCGACCTCCGGAGCCTCCTCGATGCGCGGCGGCTGGACGCGGGCGAGCGCCTCGTGGGGGTCGGTGAGGATCGTCACACGCTCCGGCACACGCAGGTCGCTGACGCGGAGCAGGACGTCGAAGGTCTCGAGCGGGGAGATGTCCACCTCGATGGAGGCCGGCACGTCCGCCGGGAGCGTCCGCACGCGGACCGTGTCGAGCAGGCGGAGCAGCGTCCCACCGGCCTTCTCCACGGCCACCGACTCGCCGACGTAGGCGACCGGCACGTCGATGATCATCTCCTCGGTCATCTTCACGAGGTAGAAGTCGACGTGCAGCGGCCGCCGCGTGACGGGGTGTTCCTGCAGCGCATGGATCATCACCGGCTGGGCGCTGCCGCCGTCCACCTTGAGGTCGAGCAGGGCGTTGCGCCCGGTCCGGCGGCGCAGGTCGTCGAGCGCGCGCGCGTCGATCTGGAGGGATTCGGACGGATGGCCGTGGCCGTAGAGGACCGCGGGCACCTGGCCGGCGCGCCGCAGGCCGGCGACGGCCTTGCCGGTGATCTCGCGGCGCTGCGCGGTGAGTTCGGGGCGGGTGCTCACGTGGTCGGTCCTCTCGGAAGGGCGCTGCGGCCGGCTGGCGCGCGCATCAGATGCGGGCGGGACCCGCGCATCGTACCAGAGCGCCCCGATGTGCCATCCTCTGGCGCGATGTCGGCCACCATCCTGATCGTGGAGGACGAGCACGCCGTCGCGCGTGGCGTCCAGTACGCCCTTCAGCAGGAGGGCTACGAGGTCGCGCTGGCGCGGAGCGGCGAGGAGGGCCTCGAGCACGCCCTGTCGCTGGCCCCCGACCTGATCCTCCTCGACGTGCGGCTGCCGGGCATCGACGGTTTCGAGATGCTGCGCCGGCTGCGGGCCCACGGCTCCAAGGCGCCGGTCCTCTTCCTGACCGCGCGCGGCGACGAGGTCGACAAGGTCATCGGGCTCGAGCTTGGCGCCGACGACTACCTGACCAAGCCGTTCGGCCTGCGCGAGCTGATGAGCCGCATCAAGGCGCTGCTGCGACGCGCCTACGGTGACCTCGCCGACGCGCAGGGCGGCCGCATCATCCGCCACCACGACCTGGTCATCGACCTTGAGCGGCGCCGCGTCCAGCGTGGCCAGCGGCGCATCAACCTGACGGCCACCGAGTTCGACATCCTGCGCCACCTGGCCTCCCGGCCCGGACGCGTCTACTCGCGCTCCGAGCTGCTCGAACTGATCCGTGACTACGACGCGCTGGACCAGGACGAGAAGACCATCAATGTGCACGTCAGCCACCTGCGCGAGAAGCTCGAGGACGATCCCGGGGCGCCGGCCTTCATCCTCACCGTGCGGGGGGCTGG
The DNA here is from genome assembly GCA_036561685.1 of Candidatus Limnocylindrales bacterium. Classification (GTDB taxonomy): domain Bacteria; phylum Chloroflexota; class Limnocylindria; order Limnocylindrales; family CSP1-4; genus DASPUH01. The sequence goes on from DATBOX010000017.1 coordinate 16,819, forward strand.
CTACGCCTTCGCCGAGCGCTGAGCGCCCGGCGGCTATCGATCAGGCATGACCTCCCTGCGCCGCCTGGGCCCGTTCACCCTGCGCGGCCGGCTCATCTTCGCCTTCACCGGGGTCGTCATCTTCGCCCTGGCCCTCGTCGTGGTGGCCCTGCCGAACCTCCTGGATGGCTACTTCCTGCAGCAGGAGCAGAAGAACCTGGACATCCGGGCGGTGGCCGTCCAGGCCCTGCTGGAATTCCAGCTGGAGTCGTCCCTGGGCCTCAGCACCGACGATCCCCAGGCCATCGTGCAGGCGACCCAGCCCGCCACCATCGCGCCCGGCGTGGCCAAGGCGATGGGCGAGCCGACCGATCCGCAGAGCCTCATCAGCAGCGTCACGACCCTCGTCGCCCAGGCCAACCTGGACCTCTCGATCTCGACCGACCCGGCCCACCCCGACCAGGTCCTTTACCGGGTCACGGTGGCCTACGCGCCCGATGTGCCGACGCCCGGCCAGGAGCGCGACTCGATCAGCCAGACTTCCGCCTTCACCATCGCCGACCCGTGGTGGTCGCAGTTCCCGGGCACGGTGCCGGTGCGCCTCGTGACCCTGCGCCTGTCGAGCCCGTACGACTTCCGCGCCGACACGCTGCGCAGCGTGCTCGGCGTGCTGCTCACCGCGGCGGCCGTGGCTCTCCTGGTGGCCCTCCTGGCGTCGATCCTGCTCGCCGACCGCCTGACCAACCCCATCCGCCGGCTCACCCGCGCCTCGCGCGCCCTCGGCGAGGGCGACCTCGCCTCGCGTGTCTCCGTCGAAGCCGGCGGCGGATCGCCCGAGATCGGGGAGCTGGCCACGACCTTCAACCGCATGGCCGACCGCCTGACGGAGTCGATCGACCTCATCCGCCGCGACCGCGACCGGAGTCGCGACTTCCTGGCCGACGTGAGCCATGAGCTGCGCACGCCCATCGCCGCCTTGCGCACCTTCAACGAGCTGCTCCAGGAGGGGGCCGCCGAAGATCCCCTGGCGCGGCGCGAGTTCCTGCAGGCGAGCGGCCAGCAGATCGAGCGCCTGGACTGGCTGGCGACCAACCTCCTGGAGCTCTCCAAGCTCGACTCGGGGCTCGTCGCGCTGGATCTGCGGCCCGACGACCTGCGGGCCGCCGTGGAGGCCGCCGTCCAACAGGCGGAGCCGGCGGCGCGGCGCAAGGGCGTGGGGCTCGTCACACGGCTGCCCGCCGAACCGGTGCGCCAGCGGCACGACCCGCAGCGCATCGGCCAGGTCCTGAGCAACCTCATCGGCAACGCCATCAAGTTCACGCCGCCGGGCGGCACGGCCACGGTCAGCCTGGAGGCGACCAGGGACGGCGCCCGCCTGTCGGTGGCCGACACCGGCGTGGGCATCACCGCGGAGGAGCTGCCGCACGTCTTCGAGCGCTTCTATCGCGGCACGCAGGTCAGCGAGGAACGCGGCAGCGGCTCGGGCCTGGGCCTCTCCATCGTGCACTCCATCGTCGAGATGCACGGCGGCCGCGTGACGGTGGAGAGCCAGCCCGGGCAAGGGACGACGGTGACGGTGGACCTGCCGCGTGAGGTGGCGCAATCTTCACCGAGCTGATGGCCGAGGCTGAACCCGCTGCGGCCACACTGGTCGCACGTCGGCGAGCCTCTCCCGTCTCGCCGACGACCTCGCCCCGCCGGCATATCCCGCCCCGGGGCCGTACGCCAGGAGTCACCATCACATGACCGACCCGCAGCTCACCGGGCAGCCGCGCCCCGGCGCCGCCCAGCCCGACACGGCAGCGGATGCCCCCGATCCCAGCGTCTTCACGCCGCCCAACGCCGCCCGGCCGACCTGGACCCAGGAGGTCATCGGCCCGCCGGCCAGCACGACGCCGAGCCGCTGGCTCGAACCCGCGCCCGCCTCACCCGTGGTCGTCACGCCGGCCACCCCGCGGCGGAGCGGCGCGCCCGCCTGGGGCGCCCTCGTCCTGGTGGCCTTCCTGGCCGCCCTCCTCGCCTCGGGTGGCACGTACTTCCTCGTGCGCGGCACGTCCGCCCCGACGCAGCCCGCCGCGGCGGCCGCCTCGACCGGCACCGGCGGCAGCCAGACGACCGTCAACGTGACCGAGGAGTCGGCCATCACGCGGGCGGCGGCGGCCGTCGACAAAGCCGTCGTGACCATCACCAGCAGCCAGGGCAACCCGGCCGACGTGTTGAGCGGCCAGAGCGTCACCGGCGTCGGGTCGGGCATCCTCTACGACGCCGGCGGCTGGATCATCACCAACCGCCATGTCGTCTGTGGCGCGACCGACCTGAAGGTGACCCTCCTCGACGGTCGCTCGTTCCAGGGCACGACCTACGGCACCGACACGCTGACCGACCTGGCCATCGTCAAGATCGACGGCACGGGCCTGCCCACGGCGCCGCTCGGCGACTCGTCGAACCTCCAGCCCGGCCAGCTGGCGGTGGCCATCGGCAGCCCGCTCGGCGACTACACCAACAGCGTCACGGCCGGCGTGGTGAGCGGCAGCGGCCGTGACATCCAGGTCAGCGACGACTGCTCGAACGGCCAGCCGCTAACCGTCCACCACCTCATCCAGACGGACGCGGCCATCAACCCCGGCAACTCCGGCGGCGCACTCGTCGACTCGGCCGGCGAGGTCATCGGCATCAACACGGCCGTCGCCGGCCAGGCCCAGGGCATCGGCTTCGCCATCCCCATCGACATCGCCAAGCCGATCATGCAGCAGGCGGTCGCCGGCAAGCAGCTGGCGCGGCCGTACCTTGGCGTGATCTACCAGCAGGTGACACCGGCCCTGGAGCAGGCGCAGAAGCTGCCCATCGACTACGGCGCCTGGCTGTCGGCGATCGGCCTGACGTCCGGCACCGGTCCCCAGGCGAGTGGGGCGACCGGTGCGGTCGTGGCCGGCAGCCCGGCCGAGAAGGCCGGCCTCAAGGACGGCGACATCATCACCGCCGTGGACGGTCAGCGGGTGGACGTCGCCCACAGCCTCGACGACGTCCTCATCACCCACCAGCCGGGCACGACCGTGACGATCACCGTGTTGCGGGCGGGTCAGACCGTCAACCTGCAGCTGACCCTGGGCACGAGGCCGGCCGGGCTGCAGTAGTCCGGTCAGCCGCCGCGACGCCGCCGGACCGACCGCCGGCGGATCTCCACCGCCGCGTAGGCCAGCTCGCCGTCGACCGGGACCTGCAGCTTGCGGACCCGCACCACGACCTCGCTGAGGCGCGGGAAGGCCCGCAGCAGCTCGTGGGCCAGGCCCTCGGCGATGGCCTCGAGGAGGCGGAAGTTGGTGGCCTCGACGAGCTCTCGACAGATCTCGAACGCAGCACCGTAGTCGACGGTCTGCGCCAGGTCGTCCTCCACGCCGGCCGGCTGGAGGTCGGTCACCAGCTCCACGTCCACCTCGAACGGCTGGAGCGTCGCCCGTTCCTCCGCCGTCACGCCGTGGCGGCCCTGGAAGCGCATGGCCGACAGCACGATGCGGTCGCTCACGGGTGGGTACCCTCCTCGTCCTCCAGGGCGCTTCCACGCACGATGGCATCGGCCATCCGGGCGGCGCGGAGGTTGGCCCGCACATCATGCACCCGCACGATGTCCACGCCGGCCGCGATGCCAAGGGCTGTCGTGGCCAGGGTCCCCTCCAGGCGCTCATCGGCCGGCAAGTCCAGGACGCGGCCGATGGTCGACTTCCGGCTCGAGCCGAGCAGGATCGGCCGTTCCAGCGCCTGCAGGGCCGCCAGCTCGCGCAGCAGCCGCAGGTTGTGACCGGCCGTCTTGCCGAAGCCGATGCCCGGATCCACGATGAGGTGCGCAGCGGGCACGCCCAGGTCCATCGCGCGCACCAGCGCGGCGCGCAGGTCGGCCACCACCTCCGCCACGACGTCGGCGTAGCGCGGCTCGGCGCGGCCGTGCATCACGATGAGCGGGACGCCACGCTCGGCGGCGAGGCGGGCGAGAGGTTCCCCGCCCGGCGCCACGGCCCCCACGTCGTTCAGCAGGTCGGCCCCGGCGTCCAGGGCCGCCCGGGCCACGACGACCTTGGTCGAGTCGATGCTGAGGGGCATGGCCGGCAGCGCCGCCCGGACCGCGCGCATGGCCGGCACGATCCGGGCCAGCTCCTGTGCCTCGTCGACCAGGGCGTGGCCGGGGCGCGTCGATTCGCCGCCCAGGTCCAGCAGGTCGGCCCCCTCCTCGGCCATCCGCCGCGCCTGGGCCACGATGGCCGGCAGCGGATCGGCGGCCCGACCGGCCAGCAGACCGTCCCCGCTGAAGGAGTCCGGCGTGAGATTGAGGATGCCCATCACATACGTACGGGCACCCCAGGTGAACGTCGTGCCCCGCAGGGTCAGCGTGCCGTGAGCCATCCGCGCACCGCTCCCACCAGGTACAGCGAGCCAGCCACGATCAACGGCCCGCCGGCCGCGCGCGCCAGTGCCCGGGCCTCGTCGAGCGCCTCGCCAGTCGACGGGATCGACCGCACGTCCCCACCCGGCCCGGCCAGCCGCCGCCAGGTGGCGGCCAGCGCGTCGGCCGGCATGGCCCGCGAGCCGCTCACCTCCGTCGTCACGACCTGCAGGTCGTGCAGCGCGGGCGCCGTCGCCAGCCGGCCCAGCATCCGCTCCACGGCCTTGTCGGCCATCACGCCGAACAGGAGCGTCGGGCGGCCCGGCGCGAGCAGCGGCCGCAGCTCGCCGAGCGCGGCGACCAGGGCCGCGACACCGGCCTCGTTGTGCGCCCCATCCAGGAGGACCTGCGGATCCCCGGGCAGCAGCTCCAGCCGGCCCGGCCAGCGGACGTCGGCCAGGCCGCGACGGACGGCCGCCTCTTCGACGGAGACGACGCCGGCCCCGTCCAGCGCGCGGAGTGTCGCCAGGGCCACGGCCGCGTTGGCGGCCTGGTGGCGGCCGAGCAGGCCGACGCGCAGGTCCGGCAGCCCCGGCGCCTGCACGACCAGCCCCTCGAGGTCCATGGCCGTCACCGGCAGCGTCGTCACCTCCTCCAGCGGTACCTCGAAGCGCGCGGCGCGTCGCCTGATGGCGGCCAGGCCGGCGCCGCTCGCGCCGGTCGCGGCGCGGTCGCCGCGCTTGATGATGGCCGCCTTCTCGAAGCCGATGCGCGCCCGCGTGCTGCCCAGGCGGTCCATGTGGTCAAGCTCGACGTTGGTGATGACCGCCACGCCGCCGTCCCACGTGTTGGTCGCATCGAGGCGTCCACCAAGACCCACCTCCACGACGGCCACCTCGACCGCCCGTCGGGCGAACCAGGCGAAGGCCGCGGCGGTCAGCAACTCGAACTCGGTGGGCGGACCCAGCGACGCGGGGACCTGGTCGGCGGCCCGGAGCACCTCACCAAGGAGCTCGGCCAGGTCCTTCGGCTCGATGGGCTGGCCGCCGACCACGAGGCGCTCGCGATAGTCGACGAGGTGCGGCTTGGGCGTCTGGCCGACGCGCACGCCGGCCGCCCCCAGGACCGCCCCGACCATGGCCTGGACGCTGCCCTTGCCATTGGTCCCCCCGATGAGCGCGCCCCTCAGGCGTCGCTCCGGATGGCCGAGCAGACGCAGCAGGGCCCGCGTGCGCCCCAGGCCCAGCTGGATGCCGAAGCGCCCCCGTGCCTGGAGCTCGGCGATGGCCTCCGCGGCGGGATCGGGCGCGGTCACGGGCGTCAATGCCGCGCCAGGTCGTCCTCGTAGAAGACGCACTGGTTGAAGCGCGACGAGAGGCAGATATCGGCCACGTAGCCCTGCTCCAGGTGGACGCCCCCGCGCAGCTGGCAGCGCGACACGTTGGCGTCCTGCCGCATCAGCGCCTTGAGCAGGTGCGGCGCCTGGATGGGGATCGCGCCGCGGCCGCCGGTCATGTAGAAGTGGGGGCAGACGTTTCGTCGCAGGTTGGGCATGCCAAGGGGCATCCGCATCGGCGCCACGAAGGGCATGCCGTTGCGCGGCGGGGCCAGCGGCAGGCGGCCCAGGGCGGTGGGCGTGGCACGCGCGATGGGCCCGGGCGGCGGAGGTGGCGGCAGACGACGGCCGGCGGGAGCCGGGGAGTTGCCGCGCGCGAGCGGACTGGGCCGGCGCGCCGTCGATTCCATCAATCCTCCCTCGATCGCACCAGAAGGGGCCGATCCGGCGCACAGGGTACACCGCACGTCGGACGTGGCGGGACTTCGTGGGAGAATGGCCGGGCATGGCCGCCTCGAACCGCCCCGTTCGCCGCCGGTCCACCGAGATCGCGCCGCGGCGGCCCCAGCCCCTCGCCCGGCCGCGCAAGGCCCGCCCCCACCAGCCCCCGGACGTGGCCGTCCGCGACAGAAGGAAGGCATCGGCGACCGGCCTCGTGGCGCTCCCCTGGCCGGTCCGCGCGCTCCTGCTGGCCGCCCTCCTCGGGCTTGGTGCGCTGGCCATCCTGCTCGGCGGCGGCACCCTGGGGCGGGTCACGGCCGGCATCGGGGGGGCCATCTCCAGCGCCTTCGGTGGCCTCATCCCGGTGGGTGCGGCGAGCGCATCGGCGAGCCAGCCGGGCATCCCCACCCCGCGGCTCGACCCGCCCGTCTCGGCCTATACCCAGCTCGCCAGCGCCGACATCTCCGGCCACCTGCCGGGTGACGTGGCCGGCACGACCGACGAGATCAAGGTGTACGTCGGCGGCGAGCTCGCGGGGCAGCAGCAAGTCCCCACCACCAACGACTTCGTGGTCACCGGGGTGAAGCTCGCCGAAGGGCCCAACGTCATCACCGCCACGCTCGTGACGGCGGACGGCGAGAGCGGCCCGTCGGCGCCCATCACCATCACGTTCGACGATGTCCCCCCGCCGCTCGCCTTCAGCAGCCCCAAGGACGGGGCGTCCGTGGCCACGGCGACGGTCGCGGTCAAGGGCACCACTCAGCCCGGCGCGACCGTGACCATCCACGATGCCAACACCGGCGGCAGCACGTCGGTGGTCGCCGTCGCGAGCGGTGCGTTCGCCGTCACCGTCACCCTCGCCGAGGGTCCCAACGTGATGACCATCACGTCGGTCGATCCGGCCGGCAACCGCACCACCAAGACCCTCACCGTGGTCCACGGCTCGGGGGCGCTGAAGGCCAAGCTGACGCTTTCCTGGGTGACCATCTCCAGCAAGAAGATCGGGTCGTCACCGCTGGCCATGACGGTCGTCGTCGACGACGCCGCGGGCAAGCCCATCAACGTGGCGGCGTCCGCCATCTTCACCATCTCGCCACCCGGCCAGCCCACGACGGTCACCTCGCCGATCGCCCTCAGTCACGGCGTCGCCGGCTGGACGAAGACGCTCACGGGGGCCGGCCAGGGCGCCGGCTTCGTCACCGTCACCGTGACCCTGGGCGATGGCCGCAAGGTCACCGCCAACGGGTCGTTCACGATCACGAAGTAGCGCGCTTCACCCCGGCCAGCTCGGGCAGCGGCCAGCCCGCCTCGAACAGCCCGACCGGCGCGGCCCCGACCGCCATGGGGTCCTTCCAGCAGGGCTGGATCTCGTCGCCGCGGAGCGGGCCCTTGCGCCGGTCCAGTCCGCACGTGCCGCCGACGTCGGTCACCCCGCGGCGGAAGTGCAGGCACGTTGCGCAGGTCGTGGACGAGCGCGTGCAGACCCAGCAGCGGGCGGCCTCCGCTTGTCGCGTGCCGCAATGGGGGCACCGCCAGGTCAGCACGCCGCGAGTGTAGCTGCGCGTCGCGGGGCGTGCGCGCCCCATGGGCCTCAGACGGACGGGGTGGGCGTCGGCGAAGGGGTGGGGGTCGGTGTCGGCGTCGGTGGCGGCGTGGGCGTCGGCGTGGGGGGCGGCGTGGGCGTCGGCGTCGGGGCCGGGGTGACCGTCGGTGATGGCGTGGGCTGCGGCCCGAGCGAGACGGTGTAGTCGATCGTCGTGCCCGGGCTGACGAGGACGCCGGTCGGGGGATTCGTGCCGATGCAGTCGCCGGCGGGCACGGTCGGGTCGAAGGTCTGCGTCGCCGCGCCCGGTTTCAGATCGTTCGTCACGAGCGTCACGATGCAGTCCTGCTGCGCCTGGTTGCGCACGTCGGGCACCGGCACGCTGTTGGCCTGGACGTTCACCACCACGGTCACCGTGGTGCCCGGCGGGACCGACGTCCCGGCTGCGGGGTCCTGCGAAGCGACGACGTCGACGGCCGCGCTGGGGTTCACGGTCGCCGGCCCCAGGGCAAAGAGCAGCCCGGCCGTGGTCAGCTGCTGCTGCGCCGCGGTCTGGCTGAGGCCCACCACGTTGGGCACGGTGACGTTGCCCGACGCGCCCGGCGTGGTGCCGTTGCCGCGCAGCAGGATGAAGATCACGACGCCCGCGGCGATGAGCACCAGCAGGCCCAGGATGCCGGCCGCCCAGGCCCACAGGTTGGCCCCGCCCCCGCCCTCGTCATCGTCAGGCTGTTCCCCGGGTCGAGGGGGTGGCGCACCTCGCCCGCCGCGAGTCACGCCGGCGTTCGTCCCGCCGTAGCCGGAGACGACCGCCGTGGGACCTTCCGGGGGCAGGCTGCCGCGCCCCGCGGCGGCGCCGAGAGCGGCACCTCCCGCGGCTGCCGCGGCCGCCCCGGCCGCTGCCCCGGCCGCCCCGCCGGTGCTCCCCAGGTTGGCCAGGCTGGCCCCGGACAGGAAGCGCCCGATGGCATCGGACATGGCGGCCGCCGACCCGAAGCGCTGGGCCGGGTCGCGCGCCGTCGCCTTGCGCACGATGGCATCCATGCCCGGCGGCACGTCCGCCCGCAGCGATGACGGCAGGGGCACGTCGGTCGTGAGGCGGGCCATGGCGACCGCGGCCGCCGAGTCGCCCCCGAACGGCCGCGTGCCGGTCAGCATCTCGTACATCACGAGGCCCAGTGAGTAGATGTCCGACGCGGTAGTGACCTCGTTGCCGCGCGCCTGCTCGGGGCTCATGTACTGGACGCTGCCGAGCGTCGTACCGGGCAGGGTCAGCTGTGCCTCCGACAGGGCGCGGGCGATCCCGAAGTCGACGACCTTCACCTGGCCGGAGAGCGTCAGCAGGATGTTGCCGGGCTTGATGTCGCGGTGGACGATGCCCCGCGCGTGGGCTGCGGCGAGCGCGTCGGCGACCTGCATCGCGATGCGGGCACAGGCCGTGACGGGGATCGCGCCGCGGTCGTGCAGGATCGTCGCCAGGTCCTGCCCGTCGACCAGCTCCATGACGATGTAGGGCCCGGCCTCGTCGGTGCCGAGGTCGAAGACGCTGACGATGTTGGGGTGGCTCAGGCCGGCGACGGCCGTCGCTTCCTGGCGGAACCGCGCCACGAACGCCGCGTCGCGACCGTATTCGGGGTGGAGGATCTTGATGGCCACCTCGCGGCCGAGCTGCTCGTCGCGAGCGCGCCAGATGGTCGCCATGCCACCGGCGGCGATCTCTTCCTCGAGCTGGTAGCGGTGGCCAAGCACCTGGCCGATCTGCGGCACCGATCCTCCCTCGCCTAGCGCAGGTCGAGCCCGGCGAGATAGCGACGCAACTCCGGACCGATGTCCGGCCGCTGCAACGCCAGTTCGACCGAGGCCTTCAACCAGCCCATGGTGGTGCCGGCATCGTACCGTACGCCCTCGAACGCATAGCCGTAGATGTCCTGCTCCTCCATCAGCGCCTCGAGTGCGTCGGTCAGCTGGATCTCCCCGCCGGCGCCGTGGGGCGTCTGCTCCAGCTTCTCGAAGATCTTGGGCGTCAGCACGTAGCGGCCGATGATGGCGAGGTTGCTCGGCGCGGTCCCGGCGGGCGGCTTCTCCACGAGGCCCTTCACCCGGTGCAGGCGCGGGTCGCGGCCAGCCTCGCCGTTGGGGGGCGCAGGATCGATGATGCCGTAGCGATCCGTCTCGTCCGCCGGCACCTCCATCACGGCCACGACCGACGAGTGCGTCTCCTCGTAGGCGTGGATGAGCTGGCCGATGCAGGGCCGTTCGGATGCCACCACGTCATCGGAGAGGATCACCGCGAACGGTTCGTGGCCCACCAGCTCGCGGGCCATGAGGACCGCATGGCCCAGGCCCAGCTGCTCCTTCTGGCGGACGTAGCTGATCTGCGCCAGGTCGCTGATGTGGCGCACGCGGCGCAGCATCTCGATGTCGCCGCGTTCCTCGAGCAGGTGCTCCAGCTCGTACGACGAGTCGAAGTGGTCCTCGATGGCCCGCTTCTGCGAGCTGGTCACGATGATGACCTGCTCGATGCCGGCGGCCACCGCCTCCTCCACCGCGTACTGGATGACCGGCTTGTCGACCAGGGGCAGCATCTCCTTGGGCTGCGCCTTGGTGGCGGGCAGGAACCGGGTGCCCCAGCCAGCGGCCGGGAAGACGGCTTTGCGGACGCGCAAGCGGACCTCGGGTTTCAGGTGGTGGGCGGCGGCCAGTATAGCCGCGGGCCGGCCGCGGTCAGGGCAGGCTGGTCGGCTCCCGCCGGCTGCCCCGCAGGACAACGTGGGTGAACGGGATGCGCACCTCCTGGAAGACCTCCACCGAGACGAGGAAGCCCAGGAACAGGAAGACGACGCCGAGGAACTTGAAGAGGTCGAACCAGGCCGTGTCGCCGAATCGGTTGAGGGTGTCGCCCAGGCTCGGGATGAACGCCCCGATGGCGATCAGGACGGTCGCCGGGACCCGGCTGTGGAGCCGGCCCGACGCGAACGCCCGCAGCGCCCCCGGCACGGAGGCGACGAAGTTGACGGGGATGGCCACCACCGAGATCAGCATGTTGAAGAGGAAGTGGTCGAACGGCTGTTCTGGATCCAGGGAGTAGGCCAGGACGCGCTTCTTGGGCATGAACACGTAGACCGAGAAGATCGCCCCCAGGACGAGGGCGAAGGCGCCGGTGACGTTCATGAACGGCGTCAGCAGGCGCAGGGTCGGCGGGAAGAGGTCGGCCACCGGCAGGTGGGTCGTCGGGTCGAGGGCGTACCCCGGGGCGGGGATGACGGCGATGACCGTGAGAAGCAGGCCGAGCAGGCTCGCCCCCACCACCGCGACCGCGGCGAGGCGCGGCCAGCGCTCGTCCGAGAAGTAGGTGGCGATGGCGACCGCGAGCGCGAGCACGCCCGCGGCCAGGAAGTAGAGCACCGGCGCCGCACCGGCGCCGCCGTAGATGTCCGGGAACTTCTGCCACGTCAGGAAGGTGAAGAGCCCGGCCAGGAAGAGGCAGACCGCGAAGGAATAGCCGAAGCGCGTGCGGCCCAGCAGGAAGGCCGTGCCAAGGCCCAGCCAGCCGGCCGTGTAGACGGCGCCGGTGAGGTACCACGCCTTGTAGAGGACATCGTTCCAGCCGCCGATCGCGGCGATCGCCTCACAGGCCGCGGCGATGGCGAAGAAGAGCATGCCGCCCGCCCACACCAGCTGGAAGGCATGGTGCCGCTCGCGCCACTGGTCCAGCAGGGCGAGGCAGAAGACGAACGCCAGCAGGGCGGTCGCGGCGGGCAGGATGACGGTGACGCTCACGCGAAGACGAATTCGTGGGCCCGGCGATGGTTGCCATCGCACACGCCCCAGCGGGCCGTCGGGCCCGGGATCGCCACCGGCCGCATGATCTCGCGCACCTGGGAGAGGCGGCAGAAGAAGAGCTCCCGGCCACGTGCCCAGGTGCGGAAGCACGCCGGGTCGGCGTGGAACTGGTGTGGTCCGGGGTTCAGGCGGGCGTGGCGCGCCCAGCTGTCGGGAACCTCGGCCGACACCGTGTCGAGGAGGGAGATGCGGAACGGGGTGCCATCGATGGGCTGGCCGCAGCCGTCGCACACCTTGCCGTCGTTCTCGTCGAAGACGGTCGGGATGCGGATGCCGAGGATCTCGCCGCCGCGGAACGTCGTGGGAGGCACAGGCGCGATTGTAGCAAGGCACCCGGCCGCGCCCGGGCCGGCCGGGCTGTCCTGGTCAGGTCCCGAGGGGGAACAACCACTGGTAGAGGAGGATGCCGAAGCAGGCGGCGCCCGTGGCCGCCCCAAGGGCGCCCACGGACATGAGGCCGCGTCGGCCCAGGCGGGCCTCCCAGCCCTGCGGCCTCGAGTAGGCGTAGAGGACGACCGCCCCGGCATACGCCGTGAAGAAGAGGGCGACGCTCAGCCCGATCGAGACCGCCGTGATGCTGTCCACCCGACCAGCCTATCGAGCCCGCCGCGCCGCGACAGGACCGGACAGGCTGCCGTCCTCCGGGACTATCGGGTCAACCGGCCGCCCAGTGCGACGTAGCGCAGCACCGCGTCCGACGAAACGATCAGCTGAAGTCGGGCGCGGGCCGCGCGTCGTAGCGAGCGCGCGCCGCGTCGATGTCGCCGGTGTGCTCGTCGGCCCAGTCGATGAGCTGGCGCACCGTGAGCAGGAGCGTGTGGCCGCTCGGGCTGAGGTCGTACTCCACCCGCGGGGGCACGACCGGGTAGACGCGGCGGGTCACGAGACCGTCGCGCTCGAGGCCCCGCAAGGTGACCGTGAGCATCCGCTGGCTGATGCCGTCGATCGTGCGCAGCAAGTCCGTGAAGCGCCGCGGCCCATCGCCAAGCAGGCCGATGACGTAGACCGACCACTTGTCGCCGATGCGGTCGAGCACGTCCCGCGCTCGACAGTTGTCGACGCGGACGTCGCGGCGATCGTCCAGTGCCTGCGCCATGAGCTGGTTACCTCCGCGTCACCGAGGCACGGGATAGTGCGCCCTTGTGCCTTGGCGGATTGTGACTGATGATGTGGTCACACACAATAGAGAACTAACCGCATCCGACGATCCCGAGTGTTCGGGGCCGCGATGCGCCGCCATGACTCGAGGAGATACCACGTGTGCGCGTTGGCGATCAAGCAGTTCGGAGAGCACGGCCCCGTGCTTGCGGAGCAGGCCACCCACCACATCCGCGGCAAGCTCGTGGTCCTGATCGGGGCGGAGGCATGACCGTGGCGAACGCCGTCCAGGCCGACTCGTCGAACGCCCGTGATGCCCTCGAGGACGTGGCGACCATCCTGCGCTCCCACAACATCGAGGCCGTCGTGGTGGACACCGCGGCGGATGCTCGCACGGCTGTCCTGGCCATGATCCCGGAGGGGGCGGAGGTCCACTCCGGCAAGTCCAAGACGCTCGAGGACGTGGGCCTCTACGGCGAGATCGTGGAGTCGGGTCGCTACGACGCACTCAGGCCGCGCCTCTTCCAGATGGACCGCAAGACGCAGGGGCGCGAGATGCGCAAGCTGGTGGCGGCACCGGACGTGGAGCTCGGGAGCGTGGCGGCCATCACGGCAGATGGCACGCTCGTGGCGGCGTCGGCGACGGGCAGCCAGTTGGGCCCCTACGCCGCAGGGGCCGGAAGGCTGATCCTGATCGTGGGCAGCCAGAAGCTGGTGCCGGACCTGGACGCGGCCCTGCGGCGGATCCACGAGGTCGTCTTCCCATGGGAGAACGCCCAGGTCCGTGAGCGCCTCGGGGTAGACACGATCCTCGCCAAGGTGCTCCTCATCTACGCCGAGTGGCAGCCGGGGCGGACGACGGTCGTGCTGGTACGCGCACCCGTCGGCGTCTGAAGGCGAGAGGCTAGCGCTGACCTGGGAGGTCAGTAACGGTCAGGGACATCAGCGGTGGCGCCTGATGCCGTCGCATGTGTCCGTCTCGTGACCCGGCAGGTCAGGTCCTGGCGAATCCGTGATCCGGGCATGTCGAAAGCGTCCGATACGAACCTGCCAGGTCAGGACTCGCTGACCTCCCGGGTCAGGGGGCGATGAGGCGGGCGGGCTGGCCCAGAAACGCTCCGTAGGCCTCCGCGGCGTCCCGTAGCCCGGCCCGGGTCGGCCGGGGCAGCGGGGCGAACGGCGCGGCCTCCACGACGACCTCACGCGCCCTGACCGTGCGGCGCCACGTCCCGACGACCGCCCCATCGACGACGATGGTCGGCCTGAAGACCCCGTTGCCACCGGGCACGATGGCCTGGCTGTGCTCGGGCGCGAGGACCGCCGTGCGATCCCGGTAGCCCAGGACGTACTCGTCGAAGCCGGGCAGCAGGTGGACACGCGCGGCGGGAGCGGCGGCGTCGAGGGTCTCGGGTGCCAGGTGGTACCGGTTCCCGTCCAGCTCGAGCGTCGTGAGGGCGGCGCCCGCGACGGCGATCCCGGTCCGTACCTGGGCCAAGGTGAGGCCGGACCAGCGGGCGAGATCATGTGCCGCGGCCGGACCATGGCTGGCGAAGTAGCGCCGCGCCAGCTCGCCGAGCGCCTCGTCACGTTCGAGGCGACGGGGATGGGGCACCCATTCGTCGAGCAGGGCGAAGGTCTGCTGCCGGCCGTCGGCGGCCCCCAGGACGAGCGTGCCCGTCTGGGCCAGGTACCACAGCAGGTGGTAGCCACGCTGCCCCTCCGTGCTCACGCCGCCGGCATCGATGCAGACCAGAAGGGCCTCTCGCGTCAGCACCCGTCCGCCGTTCAGGGCGGCCACGGCAAGATCGCGCGCTCGCTCGACGTCCAGGTCGCCGATGCCCAGGTAGGCGCGCCGCTCACCGGCCGACGCCACCGAGCGCGGCGTGGTCAACGCGAGCATCCACTGCAGATCCTCAGCCGCCACCAGGTGGAGCGTGCCCCGCATGGGCCAGGAACGGACGATCTCGCCTGCGTCGCAAGCGGCCTCGACCGCGGCCTGGGTACCGTCGTGTTGACGGAGGCCGACCGACCACTTCACGCCCGCGAAGTCCTGCGCCTGGAGGGCCAGCATCCAGCGCACCATCTCGGCCGGGCTCGCCGCGGCCGGCGTGGCGATGCGCTGGGCGATCAGGCGGAGCTCGCGGATCCGCCGCTGGTCGGCCGAGAAGGTCATGCGCCAGTATCGGCCTGGCGGTCCGCCGCGGGAGTCACTGCGCGCGAGGCCACGGCGTCGCAAGCGGGAGCGAGGCAGCCCCAAGCTGACGACTGCGAGGTGCAGGTCCGGCCGCGTGTCCCGGGTGCGTCGATGGCGTATCGCTCCTCTCGGGCACCAGCCCGGTTGGTAGTAAGCGCCTCACGGCCGATCCGCGTTGAGCGTGCCACCGTCGCTCACGCTCAGGTGCTCCCGCGCTACGGCTCGTGGAGCCGTCCGGGCCGCCGCCACGGCGCATTTCACCACGTGGGCGGTGAGACATGGGAGGGCGGTCGGGTGAGAGCCGCCCGGAAGCCACGAAGTCTCCGTGCGGGCTCCACAGTCGCCCCACGATCGCCCGCCAGCATCCATGCCATCAGAGCGTCGCCCGGTTTGGAGGCGACGACGAACGAACGATCGGAGATCCTTTGATGTCACATTCATTCGGAGGGCGCCTGCTGGCCGCCCTCGTCGTGGCGGTGGTGGCGATCGCCGTGGCGTTCGGGGCCTACAGCCTCGGCGTGTCGGCGGGCGCGGCGTCGAGCGGCACTGCGAGTGTCGCGCCGGCCTTGGTGGGGTGGCACGCGGTGGGCTGGTTCCTGTTCTTCCCGTTCGGCTTCCTGTTCTTCATCCTCTTCGTCGGCCTGGTCCTGCGAGTCCTCTTCTGGGGTGGCCGCGGCGGTCACTACGGGTCGCAACACTGGGGTGACGGCCCGGGCTCGCGGTTCGAGGAGTGGCACCGGCGCGCTCACAGCCAGGGAGCAGCCGACCCGACCGTCCAGCCCGGCAACTCGGGCGGCGACCCGACCGCGCCCCGCTGACCGCGCGGAAGGGCGGCGAGCCCGGGATAGCATCCGCGCCATGCAGACGATCCTCGTCGTGGACGACGAACCGCGGATCGCTCAGCTGGCGCGGGACTACCTGGAGCACGCCGGCTTCGCGGTCCTAACGGCGGGCGACGGGCACGGGGCGCTGGCCACGGCCCACGCCCGCCGGCCCGACCTCGTCGTCCTGGATCTCGGCCTGCCGGGCATGGATGGCCTCGACGTGGCCCGCGCCCTGCGGCGGGAGTCGGACGTGCCGATCATCATGCTTACCGCCCGCGACGACGAGCTCGACCGGGTGCTGGGTCTTGAGCTGGGCGCCGACGACTATGTGACGAAGCCGTTCAGCCCGCGAGAGCTGGTCGCCCGCGTGCGGGCCGTCCTGCGACGCGCCGAGCGCGCGCAGGTCCCCACGGACGTCATCCGGGTCGGTGATCTCGTCATGGACGTGGCGCGGATGCGCGTGGAGGTCGCCGGGCGGCCGGTCGACCTGACCGCCACCGAATTCCAGCTCCTTACCGCGCTGGCGCGACAACCCGGGCGCATCTTCACGCGGGCCCAGCTGCTTGACGCGGTCCACGGCGTCGCCTTCGAGTCCTACGAGCGGGCCATCGACACGCACATCAAGAACCTGCGCCGCAAGGTCGAGCCGGAGCCGCGCCAGCCGCGCTACATCCTGACGGTGTACGGCGTGGGGTACCGCCTGGCCGACGAACCTGCATGAGCGAGGCACCCGATCGCCGCGGTCGCCGACGCGGCCCGCCGCCGCCCTGGTGGCCCGCCGACGAGCCGTGGCCGCCGGCGCGCGGGCGACGGCACGGGTTGCGCCGTGGCTTCATGTGGCAAGCGGGTTGCCTCGCCACCCTCATCCTCTTGACGGGAGCGGTGGGGCTCATCGTCCTCCTGTGGCACCTCGCAACAGCGATCGGCTTCTCCGCCGAGGGCGCCGGCGGGCTGGCCGTCCTCGGTGTCCTGGCCCTGGCGGTGCTGGTCGGCGTGGCGGTGGGGGGACGGGCGGTCCGCCGCATGGCCATGCCGTTCGGCGACCTGATCGACGCCGCGGGACGCATCGAGGGCGGCGACTACACGGCCCGGGTGCCTGAGCGCCCCGCCGGTCCGCCCCCCGTGCGGGCGCTGGTCCGGTCGTTCAACGGCATGACCTCGCGCCTCGAAGCGAACGAGCGCCAGCGGCGCACGCTCCTGGCCGACATCGGACACGAGCTCCGAACGCCGCTGGCCGTCCTCCAGGGCGAGCTCGAGGCGATGCTCGACGGCGTCCACCCTCCGGATGCCGAGCACCTGGAGGCGGCCCTCGACGAGACCCATGTGCTGGCCCGCCTCGTCGACGACCTGCGGACCCTGGCCCTGGCCGATGCCGGCGCCCTGGCGCTGCACCGCGAGCCGACCGACCTCGACATCCTGATCCAGGAGGTCGCCCGGTCCATGCGCCCGGCGGGCGATACCGCGGCACCGACCATCGTCACGGCGGTTGCGGACGATATGCCGCTCGCCGACGTGGATCCGGTGCGCATCCGCGAGGTCCTGACCAACCTGGTCAGCAACGCCCTCCGCTACGCGCCGCCGGGCAGCGCCGTGACCATCGCCGCGCGACGCGACGACGGCCGCCCGACGGTGGTGCTGTCCGTGGCGGACACCGGGCCGGGCGTCCCGGCCGACCTGCTGCCGCACGTCTTCGACCGCTTCGCCAGGGGCGCCGACTCCCGCGGCTCAGGCCTGGGCCTGGCCATCGCCCGCCAGCTGGTCGAGGCGCACGGCGGCCACCTCGGCGTGGAGAGTTCGCCGGCCGGCACGCGCTTCTGGTTCGACCTGCCGCTGAGCCCGACCACGTAGAGTCGGCCCAGCGGACCCGCGCGGGCCCGCGGCGTGCGAGGAGGGCGTGGGGATGCAGACGGTGTCGGTCGTCCTGAGCGTCGGACAGGCGTCCGTTGATGCGTTCGAGCGGGGTTTCCGGGAGCATGAGCTGCCGGTGTGGCGCGACCTCCTGTCGCGCGGCGTCATGCTGCGCGCCTCGCTGACCCGCCTCGACATCAGCACCCGATCGGTCGAGGGCGCGGTCCAGTACATGGTCACCGTCGACTTCGCCACCGACGAGGGCCACCACGAGCATGATCACCACCCCGGGTTCAAGGCGTGGAACAAGATGGCCGACCAGTACCAGATCGCCGAGGCAGAAGCTTTTGGCGGCGACACCCTTCTCCATGAGGTCGCCTGACGGCGGGTGCAAGCATCCTGCAACCCGTAGCGGTGACCGGGCCACCCCGGACGCGGGCGACGAGGCTCACGATGTCGCGCGATGCAACAGGAGGTGACCATGACGAAGGCCGAGGGCTCATTCGACATCCTCTCCGGCGACGAGACCATCTACGAGGAACGTGGCGGAGGCGCCAAGCTCGCGCACGCGTGGGGCGCCCAACGGTTCAGTGGCGACATCGCGGGTGAGGGCAGCGTCCACTGGCTCATGGCCTATGGCAGCGACCGGACAGCCCACTACGTCGGGCTGCAGCGGATCACCGGATCGCTGGACGGGCGCGAGGGCTCCTTCATCATCGCCGCCCAGGGGCAGTTCAACGGCACGTCCTCACGCGGGACGTGGTCGGTCGTCGAGGGCAGCGGGACAGCCGGCCTTGCGGGCATCACGGGGACTGGCTCGTTCGAGGCCCCGGGTGGCCCCCGGGCCACCTACCAGCTGGACTATCGCCTCGGCTGA
>DATBOX010000018.1:0-30480 GCA_036561685.1 Candidatus Limnocylindrales bacterium
CGTTATCGGGTCATCACGGTCGACCACTACGGCCACGGCCGGACTCCGCCGTGGCCGGGCGAACTGACCACCGCGATCATGGCCGACGGTGTCGCCAGGTTGATCGCGCGGCTGGGGATCGCCCCCGCGACCGTGGTGGGCCTCTCGATGGGCGGCGGCGTGGCCCAGGTCCTGGCCCTGCGCGCTCCGCGCCTCGTACGGGCGCTCGTCCTCGTCTCCACCGGCAGCGAGTTCTCGCCGGCCACGCGCGAGCGGTTCCACCGCCGCGCCGACCAGGCCGAGCGCGAAGGCATGTCCGCCGTCCTCGACACCACCGTGCCGCGCTGGTTCACGGAGCGTTTCATGACCGCCCATCCCGACGAGGTGGCGCACACGCGGCGCACGGTGCTGGCCAACGACCCAGCCGCCTTCGCCGCCGCGAGCCGCGCCAACGCGATGCGCGGCTGGACCGAGCGCCTTGGCGAGATCGACTGCCCCCTCCTCTTCATCGGCGGCGCCGCCGACCCGGCTGACGCGGCGGCCAGCGGCGCGCGGTACCGGGAAGCCTTGCCGCGGGCGACGGTGCAGGTCTGGCCCGGGCTCTCGCACCTGGTGCCCGTGGAGGCACCAGCGCGATTCAACGAAGCGTTGCTGGCCTTCCTGGACGGACTGCCTCCGGTCCAGGCAGCGACGGCTCACTCGTAGACGGTGAAGCTCGGCTCGTGCCGACAGCGGCAGCCGCCGGCCCGCCCGCAGCCGGGGATCGGCAGGCGGGGCAGGTGATCAGGCACGTACACCCGATCGGCCACGGCAAGACAGGCTGCGCAGGCGGTCGCGTCGGCGGCCACCAGCGCGACCCCGTCGATCTGCCCTGCGAAGTAGAGCTCCTGCAGTGTGGCGATGGCCTGTTCCTGGCGGGTATCGCCCGACCCTGAAATGCTCATGACCCTCCTTCCGGCCAGGCCATCATGGGCCTCGGGGCGCGGAGTTGCAGAGTCGCTGTGGACCGTCCCATACTGCGGTACGCAGTCCCCCTCCGCCTCGCCGCCGCGCGGCTCCGCGATCGTCTCCTGGAGGTCCCATGACCGAGAAGTGGCGCTCCGTCAGCAGGCTCGAGCCGGCCGACTTCTACGCTGACTGGCTGGCCACGAGCGAGCGCAACCAGCTCGAGTTGCAGCGCTCGCCGGTCGTCGCGCGGGGCCGCGACGTCCAGTACATCGAGACGCGCCAGGACCACCGCATCGGCATGCTGATCGGCCCGCAGGTCGGTTTCCCGTCGTCCGGCACGCACCTCAGCCGCGCAGCCATCCCGGCCGGCCACCATACGGGCCGCCACGTCCACGGCGAGGAGGCCATCCACATCCTGGCCGGCACCGGCTTCATCGTCGTCGACGACCGCCGCTACGACTTCCATACCGGCACGACCATCCACGTGCCCTTCAACGCGACCCATCAGCTCTTCAGCAGCGGGTCGGAGGAGGTCGAGTACGTGACCGCCTCGGCCATGGACCTCGACCTCTTCGTGCGCCTGGGGCGGCTGGACCAGCTGGAGGACAAGGGCGTCAACGCGGCTGGCTTCGAGAGCCGCCTGCCGAGCGAGGACACCCAGTTCGACGCGCTCGGGCGCCGCATCGCCCTGCACCTCGAGGACGCGCCGGACGAGCAGAAGCGACGTGACGAGATCCGCCGCGCGGCCGCGGCCGCCGGCAACGGCGGCGAGGCCCATGGCCATGGCCACGGCGACGAGCACGGCCATGGGGGTCGCCGGCACGCCGGCAAGAAGCAGAACCCCCACCGCCACGGCCAGATCCTCATCCTGATGGGCGGCGGCGAGAGCCCCAGCGAGGAGCGGAACGGCTTCGAGGCCGTCTCGGTGGCCATGACCAACATCTTCGAAGAGGTGCCGCACACCTCCAGCCACCTCCACTCGCACACCGAGGCGGTGTTGTACGTCCTGGAGGGCATCGGCTTCTCGGAGGTCGACTACGAGCACTACGACTGGGAGGCCGGCGACGCCGTCCACGTACCGCCCAAGATGACCCGCCACGAACACTTCAACCCGTCCGACCAGCGCACCCGCACGCTGCGCATCGAGTACGGCATCCGCTACTACTACGAGCCGCTCTGGCACGGCTTCGACAAGGTCGAGCATCGCGAGACCGCCATCGCCCGTCCCTGACCGCGCGCCAGGGGCATCGACACGTGCGCTGCGTCCCCGCTCGCGACTTCACGGTCGCCAAGGCCGTCGCCTGGCGGAGCGCGATCGAGGAGAACCCGCCCTACCAGCGGGAGGGCTCGATCTGGTCGCTGGACAAGCAGCAGCTCTTCATCGACTCGCTGCTCAACGGCTACGACGTGCCCAAGATCTACCTCCATGACCTGCGGGGCAAGGACCCCCGCAAGGTCTACGCCATCGTGGATGGCAAGCAGCGCCTGACCACCATCTGGCGCTTCCTGCGCGACGAGCTGCCCCTCGCACGGGACTACCGCACCGAAACGGCCAACCTGCCCGACGTGCCCGACGGCACGACCCATCCGGGCCCCGGCGACGTCTTCTCCGCGCTCCACCCGGCCTGGCAGCGAGTCCTGCGCCAGACCTATCTCGCCGTCGTCCTGATCCAGAACGCCACGCCGACCGACATCGAGGACCTCTTCTCGCGGCTCAACAACGGCGAGCCGCTCAACGCCGCCGAGAAGCGCAACGCGATGGGCGGCGCCATGGCCGAACTCGTCCGTGAGATCGGCACCGGTCCGTTCTTCACGGGGTACCTGCGGTTCGGCAACCGCCGGCTGCAGCACCTGGACCTGGCCGCGCGCCTGCTCATGGTCGAACAGGGGCCGGTGAGCGGCGCCGCGCTGCCGGACCTGCGGGCCCGCTCACTCGACGACTTCGTGCGCCGCAACCGACGACTCGACCCTGTCGCGCGGGCCGACCTGCGGGCCCGTCTGGACGACCTCCTGGCCTTCATGAGCGAGGTCTTCCGGCCCGCCGACCCGCTCCTGGCGAGCGAGTCCTACGCCACCATCTACGCCCTGTTCGTACGGCACCTGCGCGCCACGGTCGAGCCCCGCGACCGGTCACCTGGGGCGGTGCGCGCATTCCTGGAAGCCTTCCACCAGCGCCGCCTGGCCGAGCTGCACAAGCCGGAGGAGCGCCAGGACCCCATCATGAACGAGTTCTCCCAGCTGATGCAGAACGGCACCATCGACCGGCGCGGCCTGGAGCGACGCCTGGCCATCCTGGCCGGCCGGTACGGTGAGGTCAGCCGTGGCGGGGTGGCCGCTGCCCCTCGAGCTGGACGGTGAGCTCGACGGCCGCCTCCAGCGTGATCGCCCCCAGCCGCTGCAGGGCGGGCCGACCGGTGAAGCCGCTGGAGGGACCGGTCAGGCCGATCGCGGCGACCGCCTCGCCGCGCGCGTCGCGGATGGCCGCGGCCACCCCGGCCGTCCCCGGCTTCCAGCCCCCGATGTTCACGGCGTAGCCGCGCCGCCGCACGTCGCGCAGGATCCGCCGAAAGGCCGCTGGATCGGCGACCGTGTGCGCCGTGAGGCGCGTGAGACCGTTCGCCTCCAGGGCTTCGACCGCTTCGGGCGCGAACGCCAGGATGGCCTGGCCGAGGGCCGTGGCATGCGCGGGGAGCCGCACCCCGTCGGCATGGTCGTGGAGCGGCCGCGGGGCATCGACGTGATCGACGGCCACCACGTCCAGGCCGTCGAGGACCGCCAGGTGGGCCGAGCGGTCGGAGGTCACCGCGAGGCGGGCCAGGATCGGATGAGCGAGCTGCTGGAGCCGCATCGGCGACCCGATCGGGCGTGATCCAAGGCGGACCAGCGCGGGCCCGCGGCGGTACCGATGTGACGTCGCCGACCGCATCGCATAGCCGGCCGCGACCAGCGTCGCGAGGAGCCGGTGGGCGGTGCTGGGAGCGACCCCCAGGCGCTCGGCCACCTCGGTGACCCGCACCGGCTCGTCGGCCTCGGCGAGGATCGCCAGCACGGCCAGGGCATGGCGCACGGAGCGCAGAGTCCCGGGCGCGGGCGTGATCGCGGACAGGGTCATGGCCTCAGGGTGACTTTCCGCACCGCGGAACGGGATTGACCCGTCCGGCCGCGGCTTCCTAGCATCGCCCATCCACTCGACTCCGTCGCGCCGCCTGCAGCAGGAGTGTGATGGCCGGCCAGTACACCATCGGCGTCGACATCGGCGGCACCTTCACGGATGTCGTCGTGCTGTCGGCGGCCGGCGAAGTCTTCACCAGCAAGGCGGCAACCACCCCGGAAGACTTCTCGATCGGTGTGATCGACGCCGTCGGCGAGGCTGCGCGAGGGCTGGGCCTGACCATGGCCGAGTTGCTCCGCGCCACGGGGCTGGTGAAGCACGGCAGCACGGTAGCCACCAATGCGCTCATCACACGCAAAGGCGTGACGGTCGGCCTGATCACGACGCGCGGCTTCGAGGACACGCCGCTCATCATGCGCGCCGTGGGGCGCGTCGATGGCCTGCCCGAGGAAGAAGTGCGGCGGGTGACGTCCATCACGAAGCCGGAGCCTCTCGTCGCGCCGGAGCGCATCCGCGGCGTGCCCGAACGCATCGACGCAGACGGCACGGTGATCATCCCGCTCGATACCGAGGCAGCCCGCACCGCCATCACGGAGCTCGTCGAGGGCGAAGCCGTCGATGCCCTGGCCATCAGCCTCATGCACGGCTGGCGCAACCCCGTCCACGAGCGCGCCGTGCGCGACCTCGTCAGTGAGCTCTATCCCGACGGGCGAGTCTTCTGCAGCGTCGGGAGCCGCCTCAGCCAGGTCGCCGGCGAGTACGCGCGCACGAATACGGCCGTCGCTGACGCCTTCGTCGGGCCGACCGTCCGGCGGTACCTCACCAACCTGGAGGCGCAACTCCGACGCGATGGCTTCGGCGGGCGCGTCCTCGTCATGCAGGGCAACGGCGGGCTGGCGAGCCACGACGCCGCGACCCCCATCTCGACGCTCCAATCCGGACCCGCCGGGGGCATGCTTGCCGCCGTCCAGATGAGCGCGCTCCTGGACCACCCGGCGGTCATCACGGCCGATATGGGCGGCACGAGCTTCGACGTCGCCGTCACGACGGGCGGTTACTGGCGGTACGCCGACGAGCCCGTCTTCGACCGGTTCCGCATCCTCCAGCCCATCATCGATATCACCTCGATCGGAGCCGGCGGGGGCACGATGGCTCGGGTCGACGCCACGACGGGCCGACTCCTGGTGGGCCCGGAGAGCGCCGGCGCGCGGCCGGGCCCGGTCTGCTATGGCACGGGTGGCACCGAGCCGACGGTGACCGATGCCGACCTGGTGCTGGGATACATCGATCCGACGTACTTCCTGGGCGGTCGACGTCGCCTTGACCTCGATGCTGCGAGGGCAGCCATCGACGAGCGGCTCGCCCGCCCGCTGGGCCTTTCGACCGTCGAGGCTGCGGCGGGCGTCGTCCGCATCGTCAACAGCCGCATGGCCGACCTCATCCGCCGCGAGGTCATCCGCAGCGGTCGCCTGCCCGAGTCCTTCGTGCTGTACGCGTTCGGCGGCGCCAGCCCTGTCCACGCCGTCGGCTACGCGCGCGACCTCGGCGTGCGTGAGATCGTCGTGTTCCCCACCTCGCCCGTCTTCTCGGCCTTCGGCATCGCCGCGGCAGACCTCGTGCACACGCGTGTGGCCACGCGCAACTACCCCCTGCCCATCCCGGCCGCGGTGCTCAATGAGGACCTGGCACGGCTCGAGGACGAACTGCGTGCCGAGCTGGGCCAGGAGGGCCTGGCCGCGGCCCCTGACTTCCGCCGTTACGCGACGCTGCAGTTCCGGCGCCAGACCACCGGCCTGGAGGTGGCGCTGCCGTGGGCCCGCCTGGACGAGCCGCGCATGACCGAGCTGCGAGACCTGTTCCTCGACCAGTACGGGCGGCTGTACGGCGAGGGGGTCGCCTACGCCGAGGCGGGACTCGATATCGCCGGCCTGCGGGTCGATGCGGTGGGCCGCGTGGAGAAGCCCCAGCTGCAGCCGGCGGCGGCCGACGAGGGCCCCGCCTCGAGCACGGTCAAGGGCCGCCGCGAGGCCTGGTTCGAGGGCGGTTTCATCGCCACCCCGGTGCACGATGGACCGGCCCTGCGACCGGGCACCACGCTCACCGGGCCCGCCATCATCGAGGACTCCTTCACCACCGTCGTCTTGCCGCCCGGGTCGACCCTTATCGTCGACGCCTACCGCAACCTGGTGATCAAGCCATGACCAACGCCGCGCCAGCCCGCCTCGATCCGGTCCTCTACGAGATCTTCGCCCATCGCCTGTGGGCCATCGGCGAGGAGGGCCGGATCACGCTCCAGCGCGTGACCGCGTCCCCGATCGTGGCCCAGGGCGGCGAATGCATGTGCTCGTTCTACGACCGGGCCGGCACGATGATCCTCGCCTGCTCCGGTCACCTGCGCTTCGCGGCCGCGACCAGCGATGCCATCCGCCGGATGATCGAGTGGTTCGAGGCCGACCCTGGGATCCACGACGGCGACGAGTTCTTCTTCAACGACCCGTACGTGGCCGGCTCGCACACCTACGACATGATGCAGATCGCCCCCATCTTCCACGAAGGCGAGCGCGTCGGGTGGGTGGCCTCGAGCTCGCACACTGCCGATACCGGGGGCGTCCTGCGAGGCGGCGCGACGGAGATCTTCCATGAGGGCATCCGCATCCTCGGCCTCAAGATCGTGGAGGGCGGGGTATTCCGCCAGGACGTGTTCAAGACCATCACCGAGCAATGCCGAGACCCGCACTACGTGGGCATGGACATCAAGTCGCGCACGGCGGCCAACACGGTCTGCGCCCGCGGCTACCAGGCCCTGATCGACCAGTTCGGCATCGCGTTCGTCCAGGCGGCCGGGCAGCAGCTGATCGCCGACGCGGAGGCCATGGCGCGCGAGAAGCTCCGCTCCATCCCGGACGGTGTCTGGCGCAGCCGGGTCTATGGCACCGTGCGCAATCCGGACTCGCATCAAGCGGACATCTACCAGGTGCTGTGCACGGCCACGAAGCAGGCTGACACGTTGACCCTTGATTTCGCGGGCACCAGCCCCGAGCTGAAGGGCGACCAGAACTCGACCCTCCCGAGCACGTCGGCGCATGTCGCCATCGCCCTTACCAACCAGCTCTTCTGGGACGTGCCCTGGAGCGACGGCCGTCTCGCGCCGGTGACGATCCGCGTGCCCGAGGGCTCGGCCCTGCACTGCCGTTTCCCGGCAGCATGCGGCCGGTCCCCGCGGATCGGCCAGTACGTCGTCGCGACCGTCCACGAATGCCTCGCCAAGATGCTCTACGCCGCCGGCCATCGGGACGACATCAATGCCTCCTGGGGGTCGTACTGGTACACCGGCGGACCCGGGTTCTTCTATGGCGGCCACAATGCGCGTGGGATCCCCAACCCGCAGGGCCTCTATGACAACCATGGGGGTGGCCTCGGGGCGGCCCCGGTCCGTGACGGCGTGCCCACCGGCGGAGCCATGAACATCCCGTCCGGCGGCATCAGCGACGTCGAGCGCATCGAGCTGCAGTACCCGTTCCTCTACTTCAGCCGCAACCACAACCCGGACGGCGGCGGCGCAGGACGCTACACGGGCGGCACGGGCAGCGCTCGGCTGCTGATGGTGCACGGCTCCAGGGACCTGACCGTCGATTACGTCCCGTACGCGGGGCTGCCCCAGGGCGCCTTCGGTCTGTTCGGGGGCTACCCGGCCGGCAGTGGCGGGTTGCGCGCGATCCTCGAGCCGCAGGATGGCTTCGTCGAAGCCCTGGCCTCGGGGGTGCACCCCACAGACGGAGCAGCCGCGGTCGAGGCCGGACAGATGTCCATGGCCCTGCCCGCCGGAGGACCCGTACGAGTGCTCATCCATGAAGGCGGCGTGATCAGCGACTTCGTGCACGGCGGCGGAGGGTATGGCGACCCGCTCGATCGCGAACCCGAGACCGTGGCGGCGGACGTGCGCCACCACCTGGTGACGGCACGCAGTGCCGCCCTCCTGTTCGGCGTCGTCCTCGGTGCGGACGGCCGTGTCGATGGGCAGGCGACCGAATCCCGTCGCGCGGCGGTCCGCCGCGAACGGCTGACGGGGACTCCGGCGCCCGGCAAACGCCGCATCGGGCGGGTCGACCACGCTGAGAAGGACCTCCCTCGCCTCCGCTTCCACGAGGTGCTCGAGGTCGTGGGCCGGGGCCCTGAGGCGATGGTGGAGTGCCGCCGCTGCGGAGAAGGGTTCGGCCCGCCCGTCGAGAACTTCAAGCTCCGCGCGCTGCGTCGCGATCGACCGCTGGACGAGGTGGCTGGCCGCCCCATGCCCGATGGCAGCCGCTATCGGGCCGTGTTTCGCGAGTACGCCTGTCCAGGTTGCGCGACGCTGCTCGAGGTCGACGTATGGTGCGCGGACCTGGGCGGCGATGCCGACCTGTGGGATGTCGAATTGAGGGTCGGCTGAACCGATGAGCAACCCGTCCGGGCCACCACTGGCCGGCGTGCGGGTGGTGGAACTCGCCAGCTACGTGACCGGCCCGTACGCCGCGGCGCTGCTGGCCGACATGGGCGCCGACGTGGTCAAGGTGGAGGAACGCACGGAGGGCGACGCCCTGCGCAACTGGGCCAAGGGTGGCTACTCGGCCGTCTTCCGCTCGGTGAACCGGGGCAAGCGCAGCATCGGCGTGGATGTCCGCACGCCGGCCGGACGCGAGGTCCTGCTGGCCCTCATCGACCGGGCCGATGTCTTCGTCGAGAACGCCCGCCCGGGCGTGGCGGAACGCCTCGGCTGTGGCTACGAGACCGTCAGCGCGCGGAACCCCCGCCTCGTCTACTGCTCGGTCTCCGGCTTCGGCGCCCACGGTCCGTACCGCGATCGACCAGGCTACGACACGGTCGGACAGGCCATGAGCGGCCTGCTCGGCCTGCTGACCGACTTCGAGGACCCGCGGCCGATGGGCGTCTCGCTGTCCGACCACGTGACGGGCGTCTTCGCCTGCTACGGCATCCTGGCAGCGCTGGTCGGCCGCGCCGCCGACGGGCAGGGGCGGCACGTGGAGACGTCGCTGCTGCGCGCCACGACCGCCTTCGTGGCCGAGAATGCGGCCCGCTTCCTGGACGACGGCGAGGTCCCGACACGATCGACGCGTGCCCACACCGCACAGGCCTACGCCTTCGTCGCCGGTGACGGTCTGCCCTTCGTGGTGCACCTGTCCTCGCCCCAGAAGTTCTGGGCCAGCCTGACCCGGGCCATCGACCGACCCGAGCTCTACGAAGACCCGCGGTTCGCCGACCGCAATCGGCGGGTCGCCCACTACGATGAACTCCACGAGGTCCTCGCCCAGACGTTCGCCGGCGCCGGGCGAAACGAATGGCTGGCACGGCTGGAGGCCGCCGACGTGCCGGCCGCGCCCATCAACCGCTTCGACGAGGTCTTTGCCGACCCGGGCGTGCAGGACCTTGGCCTTGTCCACGACGTCACGCATCCCACCGCCGGGGCGATGCGGCTCCTCGGCAGTGCCGTCGAGATCAGCGGCCACGACGATGCCACGATCGGCCCGCCGCCGCTCCTGGGCGAGCAGACGGAACAGATCCTGCGAGAGTTGGGCTACGACGCCGAGGCGGTCACTCGCCTGCGCGCCCAGGAGGTCATCTGATGCGTACGTCGCTGGGTTGGGCCGAACGTGACCGTGTCCTCGTCCGCGGCCAGGATCTGACCCGGGACCTGCTGGGCCGGACGACCTTCGGCGAGATGCTCGGCCTCGTCCTCCTCGCCCGCCGCCCGACGGCCGACGAGACGCGCATGATCGACGCCCTGCTGGTCGTGCTGGTCGAGCACGGCCTGGTCAAGTCGGCCATCACGGCCCGCTTCGTCTACAGCCATGCGCCCGAGGCGATGCAGGCGGCCGTGGCGGCCTCGCTCCTCGGCGCCGGCAGCAAGCACCTGGGCTCGTCGGAGTGGTGCGCCCGGTGGCTCCAGGAGGCGCTCCCCGTAACACCCTCCGACGAAGGGATCGCGACCGCCGCCGCCACGGTCGTGAGCGATCACGCGGCCCGCCACGCGCGCATCGCGGGCATCGGCCATCACACCCATCCGGACGGCGACCCGCGCGCCGTGCGCCTCTTCCAGATCGCCCGTGAGACCGGCACATATGGCCCGCACTGTGCGCTGCTGGAGGCCGTCTCCGCGAAGGCGTCCGCCAACGGTCCCCGGCCGCTCCCGGTCAACGTCACGGGGGCCATCGCCGCCATCGCCAGCGACCTCGGCTTCCGCTGGCAGATCACCCGGGCCTTCGCCCTCATCGGGCGCACCCTCGGCTCGCTCGGCCATATCCAGGAGGAGATGGACGAACCCCTCTCCGACGCCCTGGTCGAGCTGGTCAGGGAGCACCTCGAGTACGGACCGGGCGATGGCGGCGCCGAGGGCGCGCCCGAACCGCCCGCCTAGCCCGCCGGGCCGGCGGCCCGCCGATCTCGGTCGGCAGCCGCGTGGTCATCCGCGCAGCGAGCGTCGCGACCCGCGACCGAGACTACGGGCGAACGAGCTGGACCGGCTCCGGCACATCAACGGCCTGTCCAGGGACGCTCTCATCCGCGCCGGGCCCCACGGCCACCGGCACAGATGACCCGCCGTGGCTCGCCCAAGCCTCCGCGACCGCCGACGGCGGGACGTAGCGCTCGACCTGACCGATCAGCCGGCGGATCCGGAGGCCGCGCAGCGGCCCCAGGACGTAGCCGGGCATGCGCGCCAGCCAGACCGCGCTGCCCAGGCTGACGGCATCCGCGCCGGCCCAGAAGAACTCCCGGCAGTCGTCGAAGGTGCGGATACCGGCCGTGGCGATGATCGGCAGCCGGATGCCCGCATCCCGCAACTCGGCCACGACACGCAACCCGATGGGCTTGATGGCCCGGCCCGAGAGGCTGCCGAAGCGGTTCTTCATCCACGGCTCGCCCGTGTCCGGGTCCAGGCGAAGGGCCTTGATGGCGTTGATCGCCGTCAGTGCCGAGACGCCGTATTGGACCGCCAGGCGGGCCTGCGCGACGTAGTCCTCGTCGGCCGCCAGCTTGAGGATCACCGGGTGACGGCTGAGCGGCACGGCGCGCCGCAGGGCCTCCTCCAGGATGGTCTCGAAGTCGAAATTGACGTTGGCGCAGGAGACGTTGAACTCGATGGCGGCGATCTCGCCGGGTGCCGCGTGGCGGTTGACCGTCTCCACCAGCTGGACCAGCTCGTCGCCCGAGAAGCCGCCGACCGAGACGATCCGGTTGAGGTGCCGCGTGCGCGGGAAGTACTCCTCGAAGTAGGCCTCGAGCCCGATGTTGCACCAGCCGAACGCATTGAGCCAGCCGGCGTCGGTCGGCCGCAGGGCTTTGCCGTACAGGCGGAGCATCTCCGGGAACTCGGTCAGGCGCCAGTCCTCGCGGAGCGTGAAGTGGCCGTCGCGAGGTGCCACCGACAGCGTGCGCGTGGTGACCGCTCCGAACCGCTCGAGCGGCACCCACTGGGCGATGGGGCTGAGCCCATAGAGGATGAGGCGGCCCTTGGAGGCGCCGTAGCCGAGGAGGCTGGCCGAGGTCAGGATGCGGTTGCGGAGCCGGATCCCGTTGAGGTCGACGGCGCTCATGCGGACGGTCAGCCGGCGCGCCAGTCCGACTGCATCGACCGGGGCAGCGACGACGTCTCCTTGGACACGCCGCAATCGCGCGAGTACTGGGCCCGCAGGCCATCGAGGATGTGGCGGAGCTCGCGGTACCGCGCGCCACCCGGGCCGCCCTTGCTGACCTCCACCCAGAGGCCTTCGAACTCGGCCTGGAGCTTGTTGATCTCGGCCTGCAGAGCCTCGCAATCCGTCGTGGTCTCAGCCATGTCCTCACCGTGGTCGCGTCAGATGGGGGCGGCATTCGCCGGGATACGATTGTATCTGCTGTCACCGTCCCCGTATCAGTTGCGATGTGATACTGTGAATGATGTGAACAGTGTCACTCGCCGAACGATTCGCCCGCCCGGCGGCCCCGCGGCTGGGGCCAGGACCGCGCTCCGCGACACGCCGGACGTCTCGCTCGTGGCCGACCGCGTGCTGGAGTCCGTGCCGCGCGTGATGCGGCGCATCCGCCGCGCCATGCGGGCCGACGTGGCCGGCCAGCCGGGCACCACCGTGCCGCAGTTGCGCGCGCTCGTCTACGTGCGCCGGCACCCCGGCTGCAGCCTGTCGGCGATGGCCGAGCACCTGGGCATGACCCCGCCGGCCTGCTCGGGCCTGGCCGAGCGGCTGGTCCGTGCGGGCTGGCTCGAACGCACCGTCGATCCCCAGGAACGGCGGCGGGTCCAGCTGCGGCTCACGGCCGAGGGCATGGAACGGGTCGGGCAGGCCAGCATGCGCGCGCGGGCGTGGCTGATCGACGGTCTGGCCGCCCTCACCCCGGCCGACCTCGACGCTGTCGCGGGCACGCTCGACCTGCTCGAGCGCGTGACCGCGGAGGGGGATCCGGCATGACGGACCTGGCCATCGAGACCCACGCCCTGCGGCGCACCTTCAAGGAGGTCACCGCGGTCGAGTCGCTCGACCTGGCGATCCCATCGGACCAGGCCTTCGGCCTGCTGGGGCCCAACGGGGCGGGCAAGACCACGACGATCAAGATGCTGATCACCCTGCTCCCGCCGACCGCGGGCCGAGCCTGGGTGGCCGGCCACGAGATCACCGGCGACCCGTCGGGCGTGCGCCGCAACATCGGGTACGTGCCCCAGCTGGTGTCCTCGGACGGCGCGCTGACCGGCCTCGAGAACCTGAGACTCTCGGCTCGCCTCTACCACCTGCCACGGTCCGAGCGCGATGAGCGCATCGCCGAATCGCTCGCGTTCATGGGCCTCACCGACGCCCGCGACCGCATGGTGCGGACGTACTCGGGGGGCATGATCCGCCGCCTTGAGCTGGCCCAGGCGATGCTCCACCGGCCGCCCGTGCTCTTCCTGGACGAGCCTACGGTGGGCCTGGATCCCACCGCCCGCGCCTCCGTCTGGGAGCACGTGGGCAAGCTCCGCGATCGCGACGGCACGACGATCATGCTGACGACCCACTACATGGAAGAGGCCGACGTGCTGTGCGACCAGATCGCCGTCATGCACCGGGGCGTCGTGGCGGCGAGCGGGACGCCCACCGAGCTGAAGGCGTCGGTCGGTCCGCACGCCACGCTCGACGACGTCTTCACCCATTACACCGGCTCCGATATCGACGCTGGAGGCAGCTACCGTGAGGTCAATCGAACACGCCGCACCGCCGGCCGGCTGGGCTGAGCCGAGGCTGCCGCTGCGCTTCATCAGCGACACGCTGACGATCGCCGATAGCGAGATCCGCAAGGTCGTCCACGATCCGTATGAGCTGGCAACGCGGGCCCTGCAGCCCATCCTGTGGCTGGTGATCTTCGGTGAGGTGCTGGCCCAGTCCCGCGTCCTGAGCACGGGGAACCTGCCCTACCTGGACTTCCTGACCCCCGGCGTGCTGGCCCAGAGTGCGCTCTTCATCGCCATCTTCTACGGCATCGCCGTGATCTGGGAACGCGACCTCGGCGTCGTGCAGAAGATGCTGGTCAGCCCCGCTCCCCGCGTCTCGCTGGTCCTTGGCAAGGCCATCGCCGGCGGCATGAAGGGCCTCGTGCAGGCCATCATCGTCTACGTCGTCGCGTTCGTGATCGGCGTCCACATCCGGGCCGATGCGGCGGCCATCATCAGCGTGGGCGTCCTGGTCGTCCTGGGGTCGGCCCTGTTCGCCTCGTTCTCCCTGATCATCGCCTGCATCGTGCGCACGCGGGAACGGTTCATGGGCATCGGCCAGGTCCTGACCATGCCCTTCTTCTTCGCCAGCAGCGCCATCTATCCGGTCTCCTCCATGCCCGCCTGGCTGCAGGTCGTGGCCCGCGTCAATCCCTTGACTTACATGGTCGACGGCATCCGCGGCCTGATGGTCGTGGGCGGCACGAGCGAGTACGGGCTGCCGCTCGACGCGGCCGTGCTGGTCGCGGGGCTGACGATCCTCATCGTGATCGCCTCTCGCCTCTATCCGCGCCTGGCCCAGTAGCGGGTAGGGCCACCCTCGCACCGCCGTCACGAACCAGGCGGACGGCTGGTCCTCACCTCAACCGAGCGGCTCCCGTGGCCTGGAACTCTTCCGTCGGGACGGCCGGTCCGCCGAACCTGACGGTGCGGAACGCGCTGAGATGCGTCCGCGGATCGTGCCATGCGTCGGCAGGCAGGCCGGCCTTGCGGCAGGCGTTCTCCAGCATCTGGGCCGTGCCCCACGCGAACTCCGTGGCGACCTCGGGCAGGAGCAGCGCCCGCCGCCCACCCCGCTCGACCATGACCCCGTCCACGCCCGGCATGAAGGCCTGGATATCGACCAGGGGGACCGGCCGGCCGAGCACGGAGATGCCCACCTCGATGGCCGGCAACTCGGCGGCGGTGACCGGCAGGAAGCGCGGATCGCCGATGGCCGCGCCGAGGGTGGCGCTCACGAGGGCCTCGCGGAGCGAACGCGACGGATCGAGCGTGCCGATGCAGCCCCGTAGGTCCTCGCCCTCGGTCAGGGTCACGAAGACCGCCGCATGCAGGTCGTCACCGTCAGGGCAGGCGACGGCTCGCTCGAGCAGCGCCGGATCGGCGTGCTCCACGGCCACTGCCAGCGTCGCCCGGGCGAGCTCCAGGGCGCTGAGCTGCACCTCCAGGGGGATGTCCGGCGGCCTCGGGCCGCCCTCGGGACGCGGGGCATCCGGCGCCAGGGCGTTTCGCATCATGTCCGTGACCTCGGCATGAAACAGACCACCACGATGTCCACCATGGCCGCGCGGCCTCAGGCCCACCAGTGCGCAACCGCCCCTTGTGGCGGGCCGGCCGGCACTGGCCGCACGGGCCGGGGTGGCGTCAGACTGCGGCCAGGAGCCAAAGATGCGCGCCCTCACGCCCGCCCTCACGCCCGCCCGATCCGCTCCGGTGCCGACCGTCCTGGCGGAATCCCAGCCGGATGGCGCGGTCCGCTGCGGCGTGTGCGCCCATCGCTGCCTGGTTCGTCCCGGCCGGATGGGGATCTGCGGCGTGCGCGAGAACCGCGACGGTCGCCTCCTCAGCCTGGCGTACGGCGCCGTGGTCGCGAGGGGCCTCGACCCCATCGAAAAGAAGCCCCTCTTCCATGTCGCTCCCGGCTCGACGGCCTATTCGATCGCCACCGCGGGCTGCCCCTTCCACTGCACCTTCTGCCAGAACTGGGAGATCGCCCAGGGGCCCCGCCTGGGCCTGGACCTGCCCAGTCACGACATGCCGCCGGCCCAGGTCGTGGACGAAGCGACGGCCCTGGGGGCGGGGTCGGTCGCCTACACCTACGTGGAGCCGACGGTCTTCCTCGAGTACGCCCTCGACGTGGGGCGGCTGGCCCACGAGGCCGGGCTGCGCAACCTCTTCATCACCGATGGCTACGCGACGCCGGAGGCGGTCGCGCTCCTCGCGTCGGTGCTCGACGCCGCCAACGTGGATCTGAAAGCGTTCGACGACGCGTTCTACCGCAAGCTCTGCGGGGCGCGCCTGGCCCCCGTCCTGGAGTCGATCGTGGCCATGCGGCGCGCGGGCATCTGGCTCGAACTCACGACCCTCGTCATCCCCGGCCACAACGACGACGACCGGCAGCTCTGCGCGCTGGCGCGCTGGATCGTCGAGACGCTCGGGCCGGAGACACCGTGGCACGTCAGCCGCTTCCACCCGGCGTATCGCCTGCTGGACGTGGCCCCGACGCCCCTGACGACGTTGCGCCGCGTGGCCGACCTGGGCCGGGAGGCGGGCCTCGCCCACGTCTACGTCGGCAACGCGCCCGAGCTCGGCCTGGAGGACACCCGCTGCGCCGGCTGCGGGCGGGTCGTCATCGAGCGGCACGGCTACGCGACACGGAACCGCCTGACGGCCCTGGGCACCTGCGTCGGCTGCGGCCGGGCGCTCGCCGGTGTCGCCGTTGGCGGGGCGTCAGCATCGGCGTCCCCGATCCCCTGCGGCTGAGGAGACCGGTGCCGTGATTCGCGAGCCGGCCGTGGCGGGCGCCTTCTACCCAGCCGAGCCGGGCCGGCTCACCGCGCTGGTCGCCCGGGTACTGGCGGCCGCGAACCGCCCCGCGCTCGACCGCGCGCTGGTCGGGCTGCTCGTGCCGCACGCCGGCCTGGTCTACTCCGGCGTCGTCGCGGCGGCCGGATGGCATGGGGTGGGGATGTCCTGGCCTGACGCCCCGGTGACGGTCGTCCTGCTCGGCACCAACCACGGCGCAGGCTGGCTCGACGGCGTCGCCGCCTGGGGGCCCGGGGCGTGGCGGACACCGCTGGGCGACGTCGCGATCGACGCCGACCTCACCGAGGCCATCCTGGCGCTCGGGCCGCCGTTCACGGTGGATCCCGAGGCGCACCTCGGCGAGCACTCCCTCGAGGTCCAGCTGCCGATCCTGCAGACGGTCGCGCCGCAGGCCCGCATCGTGCCGCTGGCAGTCTCGACCGGGACGGGCGCGGACGCCGTCGCGGCTGGGGCGCGCCTGGGCGACCTGCTCGCCCGCCGACGCGCCGCCGGCTACCCGGTCGTCCTCGGCATCAGCTCGGACATGGCGCACTACCCCGCCGCTGCGGCCTGTGCCCAGGCCACCGTCGACCAGCTGCCGCCGATCCTGGACCTGGACCCCACCGCGCTTGCCGCCACTGAAGCGGCCCTCGTGGCACGGGGCACGCCGGGGCTGCTCTGCGGGATGTGCGGCATCGAGCCGGCCATCCTCGGCGTGTCGGCGCTGCGGGTGATGAGGGCTGGGCGAGGGACCGCGCTCGCGGCGGCCACCTCGGCCGATGCGGGCGGCCCGGCGGATCGGACCGTCGGCTACCTGTCGGTGGCCTGGACCGCCTGAGGCGCCCGCGGTCGGTCAGTAGACCTCGGGGATGAACGTCTGGTCGGTCATCGGGGAGCGCACGTAGCCGGTCTGGACCTGGCGCGGCGGGAGGTCGATCGGCTCAGGCGTAAGGTCCTCGTACGAGACCTGCGAGAGGAGGTGGCTGATCACGTTCGGCGGACTCGGCACGTCCTGCCCGCGGCCCCAGGGCGGCGACGGTACGCTAGCCGGATGCAGGCGCCGCCGACCCCGTCGTGATGCCGTCGAGCCCGCAACCGGCCTGCTTCCTCATCGCCGACATCTCCGGCTACACCGGCTACCTGGCCGACGTCGAGCTGGACCATGCGCAGGACATCCTGGCCGACCTGATCGGCGCCGTGGTGACCGCCCTCCGGCCGAACTTCCGCCTGGCCAAGCTCGAGGGCGACGCCGCCTTCACCTACATGCCCGGCGAGACGATCGACGGATCGATGCTCCTTGACACCATCGAGCGCTGCTACTTCGGCTTCCGTCGGCGGCGCCGGGACGTGCGCCAGGCGACATCCTGCCCATGCAATGCGTGCGTCCGCATCCCCGACCTGGACCTCAAGTTCGTGGTCCATCACGGCGAGACGATCATCCAGAAGGTGGCCGGCCGCCAGGAGTTGCTCGGCTCGGACGTGATCGTCGTGCACCGGCTGCTGAAGAACGACGTCGTCGAGGGGCTGGGGATGAAGGCCTACGCGCTTCTCAGCCAGGCGACCATCGACGCCGCGGCCATCGATCCGGTGGCCCTCGGCATGCGGGAGCACACGGAGACGTACGAGCGGATCGGCGAGGTGCGGCTCTGGGCGCATGACCTTGAGCGGCGCTGGCAGGAGGAGGAGACGCGCGGCCGTGTGCGTGTCACGCCCGAGGAGGCCATCCTGGACCTGGCCGTGCCGACCGGCGTCCCGCCCCAGGTGGCCTGGGAGTTCCTCACCAAGCCGGGGCAGCGGATGTCATGGCAGCCGTGGGTCACCGAGGTCAGGGTCGAGGGCGCCACGGGCGGGCGGCGCGGCCTGGGCTCCGCCAACCACTGCCGGCACGGCAAGGACGCGGTCATCGAGG
Source organism: Candidatus Limnocylindrales bacterium (assembly GCA_036561685.1). Taxonomy (GTDB): domain Bacteria; phylum Chloroflexota; class Limnocylindria; order Limnocylindrales; family CSP1-4; genus DASPUH01. Next base: position 17,986 of record DATBOX010000018.1, read on the forward strand.
AGATCCTGGACTGGCGTCCGTACGACTACGTCACCGACCGGACGATCCTGGACACCCCCGACGGCGCGGTGAAGGTGCTCCATACCATCGAGCTCGAGCCGGTCCCCAGCGGCACGATCATCCATCTCCGCTTCGCGGCGCCGAAGACGAAACGGGAGATGGCCCAGATGGCCCACATCGGCCCGGCTTACGGGGCCGCGCTCGAGTCGGGCATCCCCGCCCTCGTTGCCCAGCTGGACGAGGCATACGCGGCCCGCGAGACCGGCCGCGGCCCCGAGCCGGAACTCGCCGCGCCCCGGCCGAGCGGCCCGCTGGCCGCGCTCGAGCCGCTGGTGATGATCGACTGACCGTCGGTCTCCGCGCCACCCTCGGCAACCTGGTCAGATCTGACTCCCGGGCACGTTAGGGCACGCGTGGGGGCCGGATCGCCTGGCCGGATGGATCTGCCGACCCGGAGAGGGCCGGTCCCGCGCTCAGCCGGGTCGCGGTCCCCCGGCCCTGGCGCCACGGATGACGCGACGAACTGACCTAACGTGCCCCCGAGTCACGTATGGGCAGATCGTGCCACCAAGACATGCGGCCCGCCATCAGCCGGGCGTCGTGGCGGCGTGAAGGCGGACGGTGCCGGCGATGCCCTTGAGCTCGACCGGGCCGATCTCGCGAAAGGCGATCTCCGCCCCCCTCGACGCGTCGACCACCTCCTGGCTGACGAGCACTTCGCCGGGTCGGGCGTAATCGGCGATCCGGGACGCCAGGTTGACCGTCTGGCCGTAATAGTCGCCGTCCTGGAAGATCACCGGCCCCGCGTGCAGGCCGACGTGGGCCGCCGGCAGGCCTGCCTCGTCCACGCCCATCACCATCTCGAGCGCCGCCACCACGGCCGGCCCGGGATCGGGGAAGAAGAACATCACGCCGTCGCCCAACCATTTCACGGGGCGGCCGCGGTGCTTGATCGAAGCGCGCTGCACCAGCCGCCCGAGCTGGTCCGCCAGTCCGGCCGCGGCGGTGTCGCCGCGCTCCTGCGTCAGCCGCGTATAGCCCGTGATATCCAGGAAGCACATGGCCGGCGGATGCTCGAGGCGGCTGTGCAGGCCGGCCGCGGCCAGCTGCATCTCCAGGCCTTCGATGATCGTGCCGCTCCAGGCCTTTGCCTCCTGGAGGTGGTACATGCCCAGGATCGCCCGCTCGGCCAGCATGCTCATCCGATTGGCGAAGTCGGCCCCCAGGATCTCGTCCGGCCGCTTGCCGGCCGCCACGGCCGGCAGGATGACCTGGGACCGCCACCAGTCCGTCTCCGTCTCCGCCATCCGGCGCAGGCTGTCGCCCCCGACCCGGAGCAATCCCTGGCTGGCAGCCGGGTCGAAGCCGACCTTCACCTGGAACTCGAGGAATTCGGCGTACGGGAGCTCCTCGTCGCGTACCTGGTCGTCCGGAAGCGGGGGGGCCGAACCGGCGGCCTCGCGGATCAGCATCAGCATCTGCACCGGCACGCCCGTCCGCTCGGCGAGCTCAGCGAACGTCACACCGCTGAGCGCCGAGAACCGTTCGTAGGCCGGTTCATCCAGGAAGTCCAGCGAGACCTGGCCGCTCCGGATGGCGGCGCCCAGGCCGTCCAGGGGGATCCCCGCCGCCGTCAGGCTGCTCACCATGCCCACGCGCCGCACGTCGCCTGCGGTCAGTCGGGCCTCGTCGTCCGGCCTGAGGATGCCCGCTTCGACCAGTCGGCGCAGCTCCTCGACGCTGACCCCGGCGCGTACGGCCGCGTCGGCGATCTCATAGCGCACCATGCGCCGTATCGTAGCCGCGCCTGACATCGGTCTAGGGTCCGCTACGCTATGCGCCCTGTCAGGTAGACCGGCGGATGGAGCGAAACGGCTCGTGATCTGTTCGAACTGCGGGACGGAGAACAAGGCCGGGCGCAAGTTCTGTGTCGCGTGCGGGACGCCTCTGGCCGCGGCGTGCCCGAACTGCGGCCTGGCCGTCGACCCGCACGATGTGTTCTGCGGCGAGTGCGGCTCGCCGCTCGCGGCCAGCGCCCCGGCCATCGCTCGGCAGGCTCCCCCGGCAACCGCCCCGGTCGCCGAGCGGCGCCTGGTGACCGTCCTCTTCGCCGACCTCGTCGGCTTCACCCCGTTCGCCGAGGAGCGTGACGCGGAGGACGTCCGGGACACCCTGACGCGCTATTTCGACCTCGCGTCGGAGGTCATCAACCGCTACGGCGGACGGGTGGAGAAGTTCATCGGCGACGCCGTCATGGCTGTCTGGGGCGCCCCCACCGCCCGTGAGGACGATGCCGAACGGGCCGTCCGTGCGGCGCTGGACCTGGCCGATCAGGTGACGGTGCTGGGTGCGGCGATCCAGGCCCGTGTCGGGGTCCTGACCGGCGAAGCGGCGGTGACGCTCGCCGCGACCAATCAGGGCATCGTCGCGGGCGACCTCGTCAACACGGCCGCCCGTCTCCAGGCCGCGGCCCCGCCCGGCGCGGTCCTGGTCGGCGACGCGACACGCCGCGCGGCCGAGCAAGCGATCGCCTTCGAGGAGGCCGGACCGCAGATCCTCAAGGGCAAGACCAGCCCGGTCCCGGCCTGGCGGGCCCTGCGGGTCGTCGCTCAACGGGGCGGCCAGGGGCGGTCGGACCTGCCCGAGCCGCCATTCGTCGGGCGCGAGGAGGAGATGCGCCTGCTCAAGGACCTCCTCGCCACGACCGGCCGCGATCGCCGCACCCGCCTCGTCGCGATCTCCGGGCCGGGCGGGATCGGCAAGAGCCGCCTTGCCTGGGAGCTGGAGAAGTACATCGACGGCATCAGCGAGACCGTCTACTGGCACCGCGGCCGGTCGCCGTCGTACGGCGAGGGGGTCGCCTTCTGGGCGCTCGGCGAGATGGTCCGCCGACGATGCGGCCTGGCTGAGGGCGACGACGAAACGACGACCCGCGACCGCATCCGGGCCACGGTTGCCGAATTCGTGCCCGGCGAGGAGGATCGGCGGTGGGTCGAGCCGTCGCTGCTGACGCTCCTCGGCGTCGAGCCCGCGCCGGCGGGCGGGCGGGACACCCTCTTCGCCGCCTGGCGGATCTTCTTTGAACGGATCGCCGAGCGGGGCACGACCGTCCTGCTCTTCGAGGACCTGCAGTGGGCGGATCCGGGCCTGCTCGACTTCATCGAGCACCTCCTGGAGTGGGCCCGCAATGTGCCGCTCGTCGTGGTGACGTTGGCCAGGCCGGAGCTGCTCGACCGCCGCCCCGACTGGGGCGCCGATGTGCGCAACCTGACCAGGCTCGCCCTGGAGCCGCTGAGCGACGCAGCGATGCGCCAGCTCCTGGCGGGTTTCGTGCCCGGGCTGCCTGACGCGGCTGTGGCGGCGATCCTGCAGCGCGCCGACGGGATCCCCTTGTACGCCGTGGAGACGGTCCGCGCGCTCGTCGCGGACGGTCGGCTCGTCGCCGCGGACGGCGCATACCGGCCGGCCAGGGACCTCGGCACGCTGGCCATCCCGGAGACGCTGCGCAGCCTGATCGCCTCGCGACTCGATGCCCTGGAGCCGGCCGACCGGGCCCTCGTAGCCGATGCGAGCGTGCTCGGGCAGGCCTTCGTGATCGGCGCGCTCAGCGCGCTCTGCGGACTCGAAGGCCCGCCCCTGGAGGCGCGCCTCAAGGGTCTCGTGCGCCGCGAGATCCTGGCGATCCAGGTCGACCCGCGATCGCCGGAGCGCGGCCAGTACACCTTCGTGCAGTCACTCATCCAGGAGGTCGCCTACGGCACGATCGCCAAACGTGAGCGGCGCGCCCGCCACCTGGCCGCCGCGCGGCACTACGAGGCGCTTGGCGATGACGAGCTGGCCGGCGTCCTGGCCACCCACTACCTCGCCGCGTACGAGGCGTCCGGCGAGGGGGCGGAACGGGATGCGGTATCCATCCAGGCCCGCCTCGCCCTGTCCGGGGCGGCGGACCGGGCGATCGCGCTCGGCGGCCACGACCAGGCCGTCGGGTATCTGCGCTCGGCCATCGCCCTGACCACCACTCCCGCCGAACGGATCGAGCTGCTCCTGCGGGCCGGCCGATCGGCCAACGCGGCGGCCCACCAGGACCAGGCCCAGACCCTGGCCAAGGAGGCGGCGGATCTCGCTGCCGCGAGCGGCGACGAAGCGGCCATGGGGCGAGCAAGCGCGCTACTGGGGGAGGTCCTCATCGATGCCGGCAACCCGGCCGAGGCGGTCCAAGCGCTGGAATCGGCGGACGCCGCCCTGCCCGTGGAGGGGACCGGCCCGGCGCGGGCGGAGGTGCTGAGCAACCTGTCACGCGCGTACATGCGAACGGGGCGGAACGCCGAGGCCGTCGCCGTCGCCGAACGGGCGCTGGCGCTGGCGGAGGAGTTCGACCTCGACCGCATCCTCGCCGAGACGCTCAACAACAAGGGCTCGGCGATGGGGCACATGGGGCGGCCCAGGGAGGGCACCGCGCTCCTGCGCGCGGCCGTGGAGATCGCCCGCGGCGGCGGCCACGTCGCGGCCGAGATCCGGGCCCTGTCCAACCTGGCTACCAACCTCGAGCGCGCGGGCGAGGCCAGCGAGACGTACCGCCGGGCGACCGAGCTTGCCGCCCGCGTCGGCAATCGCGCCCTGGGCCGCTGGTCCTCCGTCGCCCTGCGCTTCCAGGCGTACTTCCTGGCCGAGGACTGGGACGAGGCACTCCGAGCCTGGGCCGATCCGTTCGCCACGGATGATCCGGCCAGCGCGCTCGACGAGATCCGCGACCTGGCGACCCGGGCCTACTTCCTCGTCGCCCGGGGCGACCCGACCGACGACGTCCTGCACCGGATGGAAGAGCTGTCGGGAGCCGTGTCCGACGCCTTCGCCGCGTCGGCGGTCCTCTATCTGCGTTCGGAACGGGCCCTCGTCGCCGGCGACTTCACGACCGCCGTGAGTCTCGCGCTGCAGGCCTCGGACACGGACGACCAGATCGGGTTCATCTATTCGGTCCTGGCGATGCGACCAGCGCTCTGGATGCGCGACCTGGAGCGGGCCCGGGCGGTCGGCGCCCGCCTTGAGGCCGATCCGTACCGCGGCCCTTCGGCGACGGCGCACCGCCTGGCGGCCCGGGCGGGCCTCGCGGCACTCGAGGGGCGGGCCGAGGAGGCCGTCGAGCTGTACCGGGAGGCGCGGGCCAGGATGATCGACAACGGCGACGCCTTCAGTGCCGCCCTGACGGGGCTGGACATGATCACGATGGTGGGCGCAGAGGTGCCGGTCGCCCGCCAGGCGGCTGCCGAGGCGCGGGTCGTCTTCGAGCGGGTCGGCGCACGACCCTACCTGGCCTTCCTGGACGCGGCGATGTCGAGCGGCGCGGCCGCGAACGCCGCGTCGGCCGGGCCGGGCCGACGAGTCAAGGAGCAGGCTGTGCTGGAGACCCACACGACATGACGAACGCCGATCCCACCCTGGACCGTCTGCTGCGCCACATGGCGTGGGCGAACGCCGCACTGCTCGCCCGGCTGGCCGAGTTGCCCGTGGACGATCTCGCGCTCGCCTCGCCGCGCAACGAGTGGACCGTGGCGATGATCCTGGACCACCTCGTGTCGGCGGCCGGCCGCTATGCCGCCCGGCTCGAAGGCGCGCCGCGGCCTGACCGGGCAACGTCCCCGGCGACGGCGGCGGGGCTGGCCGAGCTGGCCCTTGACTGTGCCGCCTACGACGCCCGAATCCGGGCGCAGGCCGCCAGGCCCGACGGGCCGTGCGACTACGCGGACCACAGCACCGGCGAACGGGCGCGCTCGACCGTCACCGCGCAGGCCATCCACCATGCCACTGAGCACCGGGCCCAGATCGCGGCGGCGCTGGCCACGAACGGCATCGACGCGATCGACCTCGACGCCCTGGACCTCTGGTCGTACGGCGAAGCGGAGGGCCTCGGAGCGTAGGTGGCGGCGGATGCCATCCGGCGCCTGACCGCGCTCGGCCGGACGCCTTCCGACCGGGGGCTCCTGGCCGGCGCGCTGACTGAGCTCGACGAGCGCGACGGCCTGGCCGCCAAGATCGCGGCCGAGCCGCATGTCGAGGCGATCATGCGGGAATTCGTGATCCGCCTGATGGTCGCCTACGGCTCCCTGTCGGCGGTCGCCGGGAAGAGGGTCCTGGACCTGGCCTGCGGTTCGAACTCGAGCCGGTCGCCGGTCACCAGCCTGCGGACCGCCGAATTCGAGCCGTGGATGTGCCGCCTGCTCCTCGCGCTCGGAGCACATCCGGTCGGGCTCGACATCGGCGACCTGGCCGGCGAGACCTTCGAGCATCACCAGGTCGACCTGGGCATCACCGGTGCCCAGGACTTCCTGCCGACCGCATCGTTCGACGCCATCCACGAGAGCCGCCTCTTTGGCTCGCCCGAGTTCCGCGCGGCCTACGGGCCCGCCACGGAGCGAGTCCGCAGCGAGATCCACCGCCAGGAGCGCCGCCTGCTACGGCCGGGCGGGATCCTCATCCACAGCGACGGACGAAGGAGCCGCTAGGCCTGTCCGGTCGCCACTCGATCGTCCTGATCGTCACCACCCGAGGCCGTCTCGGGTGCCCGGCTCGAGGCGCAGAACCACCCCGGGGATGGTACGGCCTCGCCGAGCCTAGGAAAGGCGCTTCTCGAACCAGTGGTGCGCGTACGGCTCCTCGTTGAAGGCCGCCACCTCACGGTAGCCGCTGCCCCGATAGAGCTCGATCGCCTCGTCCAGGGCACGGTTCGTCTCGAGGCGGACGATCTTGACCCCATGGTCCCGCGCCCGCCGCTCCAGCTCCGCCAGGATCCGCCGCCCGAGCCCGATGCGGCGACTTTCCGGCGCGACCCACATCCGCTTCAGTTCGGCCGGTGCGGCGGGATGGAACTTGAGAGCGCCGCATCCGACGGGTCGCCCCTGCACGCGCGCGAGCAACAGCAGACCCGCCGGAGGCGTCAGCTCGTGGGCGTCGGCGGAGATGCTGCGTGAGACGTCGAAGCCCGCCTCGAACCTGGCGTCGAGTTCGGCGAAGTACCGCTCGAGGCACCATCGGGCATCAGCGGACGTCGGCTCCTCGAGGGCGAAACGCACAGCGGATGCGCGAAGCAGGCGCTCGACCTGCCCCATCGCATCGACCAGTCGTGTCCGTTGTCCGGCGCTCAGGGGTTCGAGGATCCTGGCCGCGACGTCATCTGAACGCCTGTCGAGTTCGTTGCGCTCCGCGTGCCCTGCCACAGTGAGCCGGACACGGCGGACGCGTTGATCGTCCGGACTCGGACCCACGGTCACGAGCGATCGGCGCTCAAGGGACCGCAACACCCGGCTCGTGTAGCCCGAGTCCAGGCCGAGTCGCGCCCGCAGCGCCCGCACCTCGATGCCGTCCGGGCCGATCTCCCAGAGAACGCGCGACTCACCCATGGGCCGGTCCCGATCCAGGAAGTGGTCGGTCAGGGCGCCGATGCGCTCAGCAACCTCCCGGTTGAACCTGCGCACGCCCTGGATCTGGACGGCATCCATTCTCTGACATTAGTCAGAGAATGCGGTCGAGTCAACACCCCGCGGGCGCCCCGGGGCGCCCGGGTTCGGGCGCGCCGGCGCGGACGCCCGATGCGGGTGGTCCGTCGGAGGCTCGAGCACGCGCTCGATGCGGAGATCGGGCACGACCCAGATCGACACGACGGTGGCGAAGACGAAGACGGCGAGCACGGGGACGACCAGGGCGACGGGGATGGCGATCGCATACAGCAGCGGCGAGATCAGGCCCGTGCGGTCGCTGCCGATGGCCGCCGCCAGCGCCGGCGCCTGAGCGCGGCACCGGACGAGGCTGTGGACGAGCCCGTAGAACGCGATCGCCGATGCGAGGGACACGATGCCGTAGACGGCCGTCGGCACCGGGGCGAACGTGGTGGCGCCCATCCAGGTGGTCGCGAAGGGGATGAGCGAAAGCCAGAACAGCAGGTGCAGGTTCGCCCAGAGGACGCGCCCATCCACGACCGTCGAGGCCTGCAGCAGGTGATGGTGGTTGTTCCAGTAGGTCCCAAGAAGGGCGAAGCTCAGGACGTACGACAGGACCGTCGGGGCCAGGGGAGCCAGGTCGGCGACCTGACTCCCGCTCGGCACCTTCAGGCCCAGGACCATGATCGTGATAAGGATGGCCAGGACGCCATCGCTGAACGCCTCAACGCGACCCTTGGCCATGACCAGGGCCCCTCCTCTACTGGCGAGTGGTGAACCACAGCGTCGGCGCACCCTGCACCCCGGCGGCGTGCATCGCCTCGCGGAGTTCGGGGCTGCCGCTGAACGCCTGGGCCGCGCCGAGCGTGGCGAAGTCGTGGGTCACGGTGAGATCGCGAGGATCGTCGGCGGCCTGGTAGACGCTGGCCGCCTGGACCCCGAGTCGTGCCCGGGTCGGGGCAAACTCGTCGTAGGCGGCGCGCCACGTGGCGTAGTCGTTGACCTGATGCCGGACAAAGAGCGTCGTCATGGTCGTGTGAGCCTCCGAGGGGAGCGCCGGCGGCTGATGCCGTCCGATCGTCACTCGCCTTCTACTGTATCGACAGTCTCTGTCTTGTCAACTACTGTCGCATCGGTATTTGCAATAACAGTCGAAACGGCGTACGGTCGAGGTGATGGCACGTCCGCACGACTCCAACCGTCCCGCCACGCGATGGTTCGACGCCTGGCGTGGCGTCCTCTACGCCAACGCGAAGGTCCTGCGGGTCGCCGAGGCTGACCTGGTGGCCCGCTTCGGTTTTCCCCTCTCCTGGCTCGACGTGCTTGCCCAGCTCCACGACGCCCCGATCAACGGCCTGCGGATCCAGGAATTGCAGGCGGGATCCCTGTTCACCCCCAGCGGCATCACCAGGCTCGTGGACCGCATCGAGGCGGCCGGGCTGGTGCGGCGGGAGCGGGTGGTCGGTGATCGCCGCGGCGTCCGCGTCGTCCTCACGCCGGAGGGTCGACGGCGTCACGACGAGGCGTTCCGGGCGCACCTGCCGATCATCGAGCGCGAGTTCGCGAGCCGGTTGACCGTGGATCAGCAGCGCGCCGTCGCCGACGCGCTCAGCCCGTTCTGGCACGACGACCCGGACGGCTCCTCCGGCTGATCAGGCACGCCCGAGCACCACGTCGATCCCGGCCAGCACGAGCTCCATGCTCGATGCCGACAGGACGCCCGTGCGGTCGGTGAGGGCGTCCCGATCCACCGTCACAACCTGCGACACATTGGCCACCGAGTCCCGCGGCAGCCCTGTTGCCTTGGCGGGCAGGAGCACATTGCCGGGGGCCTCCGCCCAGCGGAGGTTGCTCGTCAGGCTGACGCAGACGACCGTGCGAAGCGAGCTGCGGTTGAAGGCGTCACCCTGGACGACCACGACCGGCCGGCGGAAGCCGGGCTCAGATCCCGTCGGCTCTCCCAGGTCGGCCCACCAGACCTCGCCTTGGGCGATCACCACTCTGCCGAGCTGAGCGTGGCACGGGCAGCGGCGACGCTGAAATGGTGACCGTCTGGCTGGCCGACCTCCGCGAGGACGTGGTCGAGCCCCGTCGTGACCTCGTCGGGCGCGTGCCGCGCGACGTATTCCCGTAGGGCAGCGCTGTAGACCTCGCTGCGAGACCGTCGCGCGCGTTTGGCAAGACGGTCGACCTGCGCGAACAGGTCATCGGGTACGGAAACAGCTGTCTTCATACCGCAAGTATAACCTCTCGCAGGACGCCCGCGGTCGTCACGTCACTTGCGCAGGAACTCCTCGACGACGGCCGCTGTCTGATCGGGCTGCTCAAGTTGCGGAAGATCGCCCGCGCGCTCGATCGTGACGGGCTCAAGTCGACCGTTCGCCGCGACGAGCGCCTCGGCAGCCGCCGGATCGGTGAAGCGCGGATGATCCCCGAAGACCAGGAGCGTCGGGTTCGCGAGACGCTCGTAGGCCGCCTCCGCCCGGGGATCGTTGAGCTGCCCGGAGACGAACGCCAGCGGTGCTCGGAAGGCGCCCGACTGCTGGCAGGTCCGCCAGCAGTACTGCTCGTACTCCCGCGAGATCCGCTCCGGATCCGCGAAGATCTGGCGCAAGAACCAGCGGATCACCTGGCGCCGCGCGAGGACCGCGAACAACAGCCGGCCGATCCCCGTCAGGCGCAGGGACCGGTAGAGGATCCGGGACGTCCGCCCGGCGCTGCCCTTGAAGCGGCCGAAGCCCGTGGGGCTGATGAGGACGATACGGCCGAAGCGCTCTGGGTGGTCCGCGGCCGCGACGACGACATACTGGCCTGGGAGCGAGAGCGCGACGATGTCGACAGCGGTCTCGCCTGGCTGCAGGACGGCCGCCCGGATGAGTTCAAGCTGCTCCGCGTAGAGCGCCCAGCCGTAGGGCGCGTCCGGCCGATCCGAGGTGCCGAAGCCAAGCCAGTCGACCAGCACCACCCGGCGTTGCTCGGCCAGCCGTAAAGCCAGGGGCGCGAGCTCGATGCCCACGCCTGCCGCATTGAAGCTGTGCAGGAGGAGGACCGTCCGCCCCTCGCCCAGCATGTACCCCGCGACACGGCCGGCAGTGGTTTCGACGTCGAATGGGACGCCCGGGATCGGAGGCGGAAGAGGGATCGGCACGACGACGAGTATGGCCCTGACGTTGGCGGATGCCCAGCTCCACCGGCCGGCACCGGATCCTCGAGGAGGAAGGCGTCAGGCGAGTCAGTCCCCGCGCGACCCCCGGGAAGCCAGCGTGGCCAGCTCGTCCCGGCGCAGCTTGCCCACCGCGTTGCGGGGGAGCGCGTCGACGAATGAGATCGAGGTCGGGACCTGGTGGGCGGTGAGCCGGCCGTGGCAGAACGCGAGGAGCTCGTCTTCGGTCGCCGCCGCCTCGGGCCAAAGGTCCACGAATGCGGCCCCGACCATGCCATCCCGCGGCCCGGCGACGCCGACCACCGCGGCCTCGGCCACCGCAGGGTGCATCTGGAGGATCCGCTCGACGTCGCCCGGGTAGACGACCCCACCCGCCGAAGCGAATCGGGCCGCCAGGCGGTCCACGATCCAGACGTCGCCGTCGCCGTCCATGCGGGCCGCATCGCCCGTGCGCAGCCATCCTCCTCGATGAGCACCTCGCGCGTCTCCGCGGGCTCCCTCCAGTAGCCGGCCATGACGTTGGGACCGCGGACCAGCAGCTCGCCGGTGTCGCCAAGGGCGACGTCACCACCGGCATCGTCGACGACGCGGATCTCGACGAACAGGGGCGGCCGTCCGGCGGAGCCTACCTTCTCGAGGGCACGCTCGGCGCCCAGCAGGAGCACCACAGGTGCGGCCTCGGACAGCCCGTAGCCCTGGAGCAGGGTCACGGATCGTTCGAGGTACGCGCGGATGAGCCGTTCCGGGACGGGTGCCCCGCCGGTGACCATGAACCGGACGCTCGAGAGATCCGCCGACGGCCACCGGTCGGCGTGCGCGATGGCGTCGAGGAGATCGGGATTGCCGAACCCCACCGTCACGCGATGCCGCTCCATCAGCCCAAGGAGCGCATCGGGCCGCGTGTCGTCCGGGACCACCACCGTTCCGCCGGCGCAGAGGACCGGCAGGACGTTCACGCCCATCCCTCCGACCCGGAAGAAAGGCGCGATGGCGATCGTCACGTCGTCGCGTCGGAAGTCGGCGGCGGTGAGGAGGTTGACGGCATTCCAGGTCACGTTGCCGTGGGTGAGCATCACAGCCTTCGGCTTCCCGGTGGTGCCCGAGGTGTGGGGCAGGAGCAGCAGGTCCCCGAGACCGACCGGCTCGGCGACAGGCTCGTACGGCGACGCGGCGACCAGCGCCTCGTAGTCCTGCATCCCCTCGAGCACGCCGGCGACGGCGATCCGGTGCCGGACCGGGGCCGCCGCCCCCGGCTCCACAGCGGCGTGCTGGATAAGGACGACCGGTTCCGTCAGCGCGAGGACCGACGCCTGCTCTTCCCGTCCGAGTCGGTGATTCACCGGCGCCAGCACAGCTCCCAGCTGGCCGACTGCGAAGAGCGATTCCAGGAAGGCGGGGTGGTTCGGCACCAGCCACGCGACTCGGTCGCCGCGCCCGACACCGCGGCGACGAAGACCGTTGGCCAGGCGCCGGATCCGTTCGGCCAGCTCGGCGTATGTGAGATCCCGGGCGCCGGAGATCAGGGCTGGGCGATCAGGGGTGATCCGGGCCCGCCGCTCCACCCACGAGCCGATCCCGAAGTCACCCGTCATGACCTGGCTCACGGGGCGAGGATACAGAGTGGAGTCCATCGGCCGAGGCCTGGAGGCTCGGTATCCTCGGGAGTCCAGAGCAGAGATGTGGGGAGTGATCGCTGGCCCGTACGAGTCGATCCGCGCCGCTACGTCAGCGTGAGGCGGCGGCGGGCCACCTGTCGTTCAGCTAGCCCGCCCCGTCCGATGCTCGTCCGATCTGACCTCGAGACTCGAGACGCGCCAGGAGCAAACAGAAGTACAGCATGCCGCGCTGCTGGCCGAGGCGCTCGATGACCGGACCGGCTTCCACGCCCCTGCCCGCGACGAG
>DATBOX010000019.1:0-4054 GCA_036561685.1 Candidatus Limnocylindrales bacterium
CGCGGGCCCCGGGGCCGCGGCGCGAGGCCGTGACGACCGTCGGTGGCGCGATGGCGCGTCGTAGACTGCGGCCATGACGGAGCTGACCGATCGCGAGCGGCGGTGGCTGGATGCGCTGCTGATCATCGGCACGCTGCTGGCCACCATCCTGCTCATCGGCCAGGTGAGCAACTGGCTGTTCTACTTCAGCGACATCCTGCTGATCTTCTTCCTGGCCTGGCTGCTCGCCTTCGTCATCAACCCGCTGGCCTCGTTCATGGTCCACACCATCCCGGGCCTGCCGCGGGCCGGCGCCGTGGTGCTGACATACGGGTTGCTCCTGGTGGTGCTCACGGGCGTGGCCCTCTTCGTGGCCGGCAGCCTGGCGACCTCGACGCAGGCGTTCCTGGCCAGCGTGCCGCAACTGCAGCAGAACCTCCCGGCGATCGTCAAGCCGTGGCAGGACTGGCTGGCCTCGATCGGCCTGCGGGTCGACCTGGAGGCGGCGGCTCAGCAGGTGCTGACCAGCGTCGGTTCGGTCGGCACGTCGCTGGTGGGGCCGCTGACCAACCTGGCCGTGGCCAGCCTGGGCCTCTTCGGCAACCTCATCATCGTCATCTTCCTGTCGCTCTACCTGGCCATCGACGGGGAGCAGACGATGGCCTTCATCAACCGCCTCGTGCCGCCTCGGTACGCCGAGGAGTTCGCCCTGCTCGAGGTCAGCGTGTCGCGCTCGTTCGGCGGCTTCCTGCGCGGCCAGGCGCTCATCGGCTTCGTGTACGGCCTGGTCGCGGCGGCCACCAGCCTGCTGCTGGGCCTCGACTTCGCGCCGTTGACGGCGGTCAGTTCGGGCATCCTGCAGGCCATCCCGTTCTTCGGCCCGTTCATCTCGTGGGCCCCGCCGGTGGCGGTGGCCCTCCTCACCAAGCCCGAGGCCCTCCTGCCGACCCTGGCCCTCATGATCGCCGGCTGGTTCGTGGTCATGAACATCATCCAGCCGCGGGTGATGGGTGAGGCCGTCGGCATCCACCCCGCCGTGGTGCTCGGGTCGGTCATCGTGGGAGCCAAGATCGCGGGCGTGGCGGGCGCCATCTTCAGCGTGCCGGTGGCGGCCGTCCTCTCCAGCGTCTTCTTCTACTACCTCAACCACCTCGCCAGCGGCTCACGGGACGTGACGTCCCGGGCCGCCCGCAACCTCGCCGCCCGCGAGGGCCATCCCGTCCGCGTGCCGCGGCCGCCCGAGCCCGTCGCCACGGCGACGGAAGCGACGGCCACCGGCCGGCTGCGCCCACGGGCCAAACTGCCGCCGTCGTAAGGGAGTCCTTCATGGATGAGTTGTCGCAGCTGCTGTCGGGTGCGGGTCAGGCCGCGGGCGTCCAGGGCGGAACGGGCCAGGCCGGCAGCGGCCTGGGCGGGCTGCTCGGCGAGCTCAGCGGCGGCGCGGGGGCCGCGGGAACGGCCGGCGCAGGCGGCCTCAGCGGCCTGGGGCAACTCGGCTCGCTCCTGGGGGGCGCGACCGGCGCCTCGATCCCCGGAGCGCCGGCTGCCGGCGGCGGCCTCATGAGCGCCCTTGCAAACCTGCCCACGCTGCTGCCGGCACTGCTGGCGATGCTCGGCGGGCTCGGGGCCAACGGTCAGTCCGGCCTGCACCAGGTCATGAGTTCGCTCGAGGCGCAGGGCCTGGGTCACGTAGGCCAGTCGTGGGTCGGCAACGGCCCGAATCAGGCCGTCTCGGCGCAGCAGATCGAGCAGGCGCTGGGATCCGCCCAGGTGGGCCAGCTGGCGGCGCAGACGGGACTGCCGGCGAACCAGGTCACGCAAGGCGTGGCGGCGGTGCTGCCCTCGATCGTGCACAGCCTGACGCCGACGGGGCAGCTGCCCGAGCCCGCCCAGGTCAGCCAGCTGCTGGGCGGCCTGATGGGCCGGCCCTAGACCAAGCTGCGTCAGCGGCGGCGTGCGTCCGCGAGGATCTCGCGCGCCGCGTTCGCGCCGGGGCCGGCCGTGATGCCGCCCCCCGGATGGGCCCCGGAACCGACCAGATAGAGGCCGCGCAGAGGCATCCGGTAGCGGGCCAGGCCCACCAGGGGCCGCCAGGCGAACCACTGGTCCAGGCCGGGCTCGGCATGCAGCGGGTGCCCGCCGGTCAGGCCGTAGTCGCGCTCCAGGTCCTCCGGCGTGATGACCTGCCGGACGACGACCCGCTCGCCGATGCCGGGCGCGACCGCCTCAAGGGCGGCCAGGACCCGATCACCAAGGACATCGCGCTCGGTGGTCCATGAGCCTTCGCGGAGACAGGCGGGGGCGCCCTGCACGATGATGCTCATCACGTGCGTGCCGGCGGGGGCCAGCGTCGCGTCGAGCAGCGTGGGGATGGTGGCCTCCAGCCAGGGCGCTCGCGCCAGGCGCCCGTACTTGCCGTCGTCGTGGGCCCTCTCGAGGGCGTCGATGGACGGCGCGCCGACGATGAGCCGTCCGCGGAGCCGCCGCTCGCCGGCCCCATTCGCCGCGCCGTCGTGGTCGGTCAGGCCGACGAAGGCAGGCAGCCCGTCCAGGACCAGGTTGACCTTGGCGGTCATGCCCGGCTGGCGGATATGGCCCGCCCGCCAGGTGAGGCGGGGCCCGATGGCCGCCGGGTCGACCAGTCCCTGCAGCAGCCGCACGGGATCCACCCCGCCCGCCACGATGGGGGCGGCGATCTCCTCGCCACCGGCCAGGACCACGCCACGCACGGCACCGCCGTCCGAGGTGACCGAGACGACCTCCGCGGCCACGCGCAACTCGGCCCCGGCGGCCCGGGCGGCAGCCGCGAGCGCGTCGGTGACGGCTCCCGGCCCGCCCTGGGCGATGACGGCCTGGCCCGCGGCCCCGCCGTCATGGCCGGCCGAGTCGGCCAGCAGGACGGCGGTGGTGCCGGCCGACCAGGGCCCCATGGCGGTGAACAGGACGCCGCGCGTCGCCAGCGTGGCCCGCAGGGCCTCGTCCGCGAAGCATTCCCCGACGAGATCGGCCACCGCCATGGGGAGCGTGCGCAACAGGTCGCGGCCGTCGTGACGACCCAGCCCGCGGTAGCCCACGCCGAGCCGCAGTCCGGCCAGCGCGTCGCCGGCCGAGGGCGCGCCCATGTCGGGTGGCGTGGCCGTCGCGAGGCGGCCCAGGAAGCCGGCCAGCGCCCGCACGCGGCGGTCGAACTCCGGGTAGGCCGCGGCGTCGGCCGCCGCACGAGGCTGGAGCTCCGAGGCGGTTCGCGCGGCATCGCCCCACAGGGTGAGCGCGCGGCCGTCCGGCTGCGGGGCGAAGACCCGCGCTTCCGGCTGCATGAGGGTCAGGCCGTGGCCCTTCAGGCCGAGGTCGCGGTAGACGTCGGGCCGCAGCCGCCCGACCGTGTGGGCGAGGGTCGGCACGCGCACGCCGGGGACCAGCTCGTCGGTGATGGCGGCCCCGCCAAGGCGGTCCCGCCGCTCCAGGAGCAGCGTGCGCAGTCCGGCGCGGGCCAGGTACGCGGCGGTCGTCAGGCCGTTGTGGCCGCCGCCGACGACGATCGCATCCCAGGCCCCGGAGGTGACGCTCATCACGCCGCTCGCCGGCCAGGTGCCCGGTACGCACGCAGGATCTCCTGCGCGGCGAGGAGGCCCGGCGCGCCCATGATGCCGCCGCCGGGATGGGTCGCCGAGCCGCCCAGCCACAGGTCGCGGACGGGCGTCCGATAGCGTGCCCAGCCGGGCACGGGCCGGTTGAAGAAGAGCTGCTCCAGGGAGAGCTCGCCCTGGAAGATGTTGCCCTCGGTGAGGCCGAAGTCGCGTTCGATGTCAAGCGGCGAGAGGACCTGCCGGTGGAGGATGACGTCTTTCAGGTTCGGCGCGAAGAGGCTGATCGTGTCGACCACGGCGTCCCCGAAGGCATCCCGACGAGCGTCGTCCCACACGTCGCCGGGGGCCAGGTGGTACGGGGCGTACTGCACGAAGCAGCTCATGGTGTGCTTGCCGGGCGGGGCCATCGAGGGGTCCACGAGCGTGGGGATGATGATGTCGATGTACGGGCGGCGGCTGAAGTGGCCGTACTTGGCGTCATCGAACGC
>DATBOX010000020.1:0-25931 GCA_036561685.1 Candidatus Limnocylindrales bacterium
GGCGCCGGCGCGGCCGGCGCCGTCATCCTCGCGGCCGTGCTCGTGGGGGGTGCTCTCGGCGGCGCCTTCGGGCCGAACCCGAGCCCGCGGCCGAGTGGAACGGTAGCCGGATCCGTCAGCGTGATCGGGTCACCAACGCTCAGTGCATCTTTCGCAGTCTCGCCGACCCCGGCGACATACGCGTTCGGCCTATCGGGAGCGCAGCATGGCGTGATCGGGCGCGACGCCGGCGGCGGTGCGGAACTGGCCGCCGGTACCTACGTGGAACCGGACTACGGAGTGCCGCACCTGAGGATCGCCCTCGGGGCTGGCTGGTCGCTGGTCTACCGCTCGGACATCTCGGTGGCGCTCATCCGGAGTGATCAGCCGGATGACTCGCTGGGCTTCGCCTGGCCGACGGATGTGCCCACGAATGCATGCGCAACGGCGACCCGCCCCATGAGCGCTAGCCAAGCGGACTACGCGCTGTGGCTACATCAGACCCCCGCACTCTCTGTGACGCCCCTGGTCACTCGGTACCTTGGCGCGCTTATCGCCCAGCAGGCGGACCTCGCGGTGGTGCCGAAGCTCGTGTGCCCGCAGGTGGACCCGCCCGGCATCAGGCTCCACCCCAGCAACGTCGGGGCCAACGGGGTGTTCGGCGAGCGGGATGTCGAGACATGGCTCGTTGGCCTGCGCTACAGGATCGCCTTCGGCGATCTCGACGCGCGACTGTTACGGATCCTTATCACCGCGCCCGACGATCAGGCGTTCCAGACCTTCGATCCGCTCGCAGAAGCCGTCCTAGCGACGATCGCGGTCGCACCGAGCCCGACCGCCACCTCGTCCGGTGCGCCCTAGGGGAAGAGGCCGCGCACCCACTCCCGCAGACGGCCGAGGCCACCATAGGCGGGCGCCGATTCATAGCGATGAGCCGGATCCTCGTCGATGGCGCGCGAGGCCCAGCGCAGCAGACCGATGGATGTGCTGAAGGCCGGCGTCAGGAGGTGGTCGGTCAGGCCGCCGACGCCGGACGGCGTGGCGACGCGGACGGGCATCTGGAGGACCTCGCGGCCCAGCTCGGCGACGCCGGCCAGCTGAGAGGCGCCGCCGGTCAGGACCAGCCCGGCCGGCAGCATGCCGCCGTGGCCGGCGCGTTCGATCTGCTCGCCGATCTGCTCGAAGACTTCGCGCATGCGGGCGTCGATGATGCTGGCGATCTCGGCGCGCTGGACCGTCCGCGCCTCGCCGTCGCCGAACGTCTCGACGGTCACCAGCTCCTCAGGCGCCACGGCCGCCAGGTTGCAGGTGCCGTGGCGGATCTTGAGGTCCTCGGCGATCTCCAGGCTCGTCTTGAGGCCGATGGCCACGTCGTTGGTGACGTTGTTGCCGCCCAGCGGCAGGATCGCCGTGTGGAACGGCGAGCCCTCCAGGAAGAGCGCGAGGCCGGTCGTGCCGGCGCCCATGTCGGCGACGGCCACGCCGAGGTCCTTCTCCGTGTCGGAGAGGACGGCCTCGGCCGAGGCGAGGGGCGCCGCCACGAAGTCGTGGATGCGCACGCCGGCCTGGTGGACGCACTTGGTCAGGTTCTGCACCGCGGTCGCCGGCGCGTGGACGATGTGGGTCTCGATCTCCAGGCGCACCGCGCTCATGCCGACCGGGTCGTGCACGCCCTCCTGCCCGTCGACGATGAAGGTGCGCGGCAGGACGTGCAGGATCTCCCGGTTGGACGGGATGTTGACCGCTCGGGCGACCTCCATGGCCCGCACGATGTCGTCGTGGCCGACCTCCTTGCGAGGCCCGCTGACGGCCACCGCACCGTGCGTGTTCTCCGAGTAGACCTCGCGTCCCCCGACGCTCACCCAGGCCTCCTCCAGCTTGTAGCCGGAGGTGCGCTCGGCCTGCTCGATGGCCGCCGTGATCGAGCCGACGGTCTGCTCGATGTTGATGACGACGCCCTTCTTCAGGCCCGACGAGGCCGGCGCGCCCTTGCCCAGGATGTTCAGGCCGCCGTCGGCCGTGCGCTCACCGATGAGCACGACGACCTTGCTCGTGCCGACGTCGATGGCGACCAGCACCGCTTCTCTCTCCACCGTGGGGCAGTCCTCTTCTAACGCGCGCGGCGCGGTCTACAGGAAGTGGCGCCGGATGAGCGCCACGTTATTGAAGATGCGCAGTCCGAAGGCGATCAGGGCCACGAGGTACAGGTCCAGGCCCAGCTGGTCGCCGAGGAAGGTGAGCAGCACCGCCACCAGCGCGTTGACGATGAAACCGGACAGGAAGATGCGGTCGTTGAAGGTGCCGTCGAGTTCGGCCCGGATGGCCCCCAGGACCGAGTCGAAGGAGGCCAGGATGGCCACGGCCGAGTAGCGGGCGAGTTCGAAACTGACGCTGACCTGGAGGACGAGACCCAGCAGGACGCCCAGGAGCAGTCCCGCCAGGGGGATCCACACGGCCGCGCCACCTCCTCCGTCTGCCTGCCCCCGAAGGCTACCACGCGCGTTCGGCGCGGCGGGCTCCGGCCGCTCGACGGCCATCTCAGGGCTTCCCCGACGGCGTCGGCGTGGGGGCCGGATGGGCCGCCCGCACGGTGTACGTGCCGCACCTCGCGGCGGTCGGGGCGAGGCGGATGACGTCGATGCTCTGCTCGTGGACCGTGCGCAGATCGGCCTCCAGGAGGCTCGCCAGGCACTGGGCCTGCAGGGGGATGATCGTCGGCGGGCGGAGGGTGATGGTGTAGACGCCGAACACGGCGTGCCACAGGCCGGGCACAGCGTCCAGGGTGAACCCTTCCTCGTCGGTCACGGCGATGGCGAGGCTGCGGGCAGTGCTGCCGAGGAAGGCCGGCGTGATGGCCGCCAGCTGGCGGGCGGCGGCCAGGTCGCTGGGATCCAGCGTGGTGCCGACGACGAGCCCGCCCGACGCGCTGCGCTGGTCGTCCACGACGGGCAGCCCCGGGTCGGGCGCGTCCGCGGCCAGGCGGGCGAAGACGGTGCCGCTGACGTCGACGAGGAAGCGCGCGCCGTCGACCTGCCAGGTCACGATGGGCTGGCGCTCCTGGAGCGTGACCACGAGGCGGTCCGGCAAGGCCACGGCGATCGTCGTGCCGTCGGCGCGCGCCGGGTCCACCGCCGGCAGCGCTCGTAGCGCGGCCTCCATCGAGGCGGTGGGCAGGGTCAGCAGGTTGAGGCGGCCGCTGCCGTCGAGGCCGAGCGCGTGGCGCACGGCGGCCGTGTCGGTGTAGTGGGCCCCGTCGAGCTCCAGCCCATCGGGCGCCAGGCTAAAGGCGCCACTCGTGGTGAGGCCGGCGAGCGCCACCAGCGCGGCCACCAGCACGACCGTGGCGCCGACGCGCTCGGCGGCGCGATGGGCCGCCGAGGCCCGTGCGGGCGGCCGCTGGCGGGCCACGCGCGTGCCGCCGCCGCGGACCGGCAGGCCGCTCACGACGCCGCCGGGCCTCGGCTCACGGGAGGTCGGCCCGCACCAGGCGGGCCCGTGGCCGACCCGCCGCCCGGGCGAGCGCCAGCTCCACGATGCGCTCGGCCAGGTCGGCGAAGTCGCCGCCGCCGCTGGCCCACACCAGGGGGAAGAGGCTGATCGGCGTGAAGCCGGGGATGGTATTGATCTCCGACAGGTAGATCCGCCCGCCGTGGAACAGGAAGTCCACGCGCGCGAAGCCGCTCGCCCCGACCGCCAGGTAGGCCGCCGCGGCCTGCTCGCGGATCGTCGTGCGGACCCGCTCGTCGAGCTCCGGGGTGGCGGTCGTGCGCGAGACACCCGGGTCGTACTTGGCGTGGTAGTCGTAGAACTCGTGGCCAGGGAAGACCTCGCCCGGCCCGAACACGGCCAGGTCGGCCAGGCCGTTGCCGACGAGGCCCACCTCGAGCTCACGGGCCCCGGCGAGGTAGGCCTCCGCGAGCACCAGGTCGTCGTAGCGGAAGGCCTCATCAAGGGCCGCTTCCAGCTCGGGCGGCTCGTCGGGGTGGCGCACGATGGTCATGCCCACGCTCGAGCCCAGGCGGTCGGGCTTGATGATGAGGCGCGGATCGGTCAGCGTCGCGGCGAAGGCCTCGAGGCGCGCCAGCGAGCCGGCGGGGTCGGCCCGGTAGGCCGCGGCCTCGAGCGAGCGCCACGCCACGACCGGCAGCTCCAGCCCGCGCGCCAGCTGCTTGAAGCGGTGCTTGTCCATGCCCAGCGCGGAGGCGGCCACGCCCGACCCCGTGTAGACCAGGCCGGCCGCCTCGCACAGGGCCTGGACCGTGCCGTCCTCGCCGAACGGGCCGTGCAGGGCGATCCACACCACCGGCTGCGACGCCTGGCCGGCCATCCGCGCCAGGGCGGCGGTGGCGCCGAACGGGCCCTCCGCACCTAGCGCCGCGGGGTCGTCGTAGGCCGCAGGCGGGAGCATCGCGCCCTCGCGCTCCGGCGGCACGCGCCACCAGGCGCCGTCCAGCGTGATGAGCCAGGTGGCGACGGCGTGGCCCCGCCCGGCCAGTGCGGCGGCGATGGCCCGGCCCGAAACGAGCGACACGTCGTGCTCGGCCGACGGCCCGCCCATGAGGACGGCCACGGAGCGGCTCACGCGGCGCTCCAGTCGCCCACGAAGACGACTTCCGGCTGGAGGTCCGTGCCGGTCGCCTCGAACACGGCGCTCCGCACCAGATCGCCCAGGCGCCGCACGTCGGTGGCCGTGCCGCCCCGGTCGTTGACGATGAAATTGGCGTGCTTCTCGCTGACGACCGCCCCGCCGACGCGTCGGCCCTTGAGGCCCAGGCCGTCGATGAGCGCCCCGGCCGACGGACCCTCGCTGGGGTTGCGGAAGAAGCTGCCGGCCGACGGCAGGCCCAGCGGCTGGTGGGCCTGCCGCCAGTGGCGGATCTCGTCGAGGCGCTCGTCGATGAGGGCCGGATCGGCCGGCGTCAGGCGGAACGTGGCCGAGGTCACCACCTCCGGCCGGCCCGGCACGCCCCGCTTGAGGCGGCTCTCGCGGTAACCGAGGCCCAGTGATGCGGCGGATTCGACCGTCTCGGTGCCGTCGGCGCCGATGACGCTGGCGGCCTCGAGGAGGGCCCGCACGTCGGCGTCGTGGGCGCCGGCGTTGGCCCACACCGCCCCGCCGACCGTGCCCGGGATGGCCAGCCCGAACTCGAGGCCGGACAGGCCGGCCGCCCTGGCCAGCGTGGCGGCCCGCGCCATGGGCAGGCCCGCGTCGGCCGCCAGGCGCGTCTCGTCGAAGCGGCTCCCCTGGGCGCGGTCCACGACCACCAGCCCGGCCACGCCTCGATCGCTGATGACGAGGTCCGAGCCGCGCCCGATGAGGGTCAGGGGGATGTCGCGCGCACGGGCGAAGCGCACCACGCCACGCAGCTCGAAGAGGTTGTGGACCTCGGCGAAGAGGTCGGCCGGGCCCCCCACGCGCATCGTCGTGAAGCGCGCCAGCGGCTCCTGCCGCGAGGTCTTGAGGCCCAGCCGGCGCTGGATCTCCGTCCCCAGGCGGGCCGCGTCGGCGGCGTCCAGGTGGCGATCGGCTGAGGAGGCGGCCACGACCATCTCAGGCCGCGAGTCGGGCGATGCGCTCGACCTCGGCGGCCTCGGGCACCGGGCGATGCTCGGCCAGGGCCAGCAGGATGGCCGCGTTCGCCGCCGCGGCCCCGGGCCGCCCCAGGGCCCGGCTGGCCGCCCGCATCGCCGCCACGCGCGGGCCGTCGTCGAGGATGGCCAGGGCGGCCACGAGGGCCGGCCCATCGAACGCCTCGTCGTCGACCAGCTCGGCGGCGCCGGCCTCGGCCACGAAGCGGGCGTTGGCCCGCTGGTGCCCGGCCGCGTGCGGGTACGGCACGACGACCATGGGCAGGCCCGCGGCGGTCACCTCGGCCAGGGTGGAGGAGCCGGCCCGCCCGACCACGAGGTCGGCGGCCACCAGCGCCAGGCCCATCTCCTCGCGCAGGAAGGGGTACGGGCGGTACCGGTCGCGGCGGGCGGCGGGCAGTGCCTCGCGCCGCTGGAGCGCGGCGGCGTAGGCCGCCTGGCCGGTCAGGTGGAGCACGACGGCCCGTTCGGTGAGGGCCGGCAGGGCCTCGGCGACGGCCGCGTCGAAGCGCGCCACGGCCTGCGAGCCACCGAAGATCAGGAGGCATGGCTGGCCTTCCGCGACGCCGAACCGTTCGCGGGCGGCGGCGCGGTCGAGGCCGGCCAGCGAGCGGATGGGCGTGCCCGTCACCTCGCCGCGGCCGCCCAGCCGACGACGGGTGGCCTCGAAGCTCAGCGTGACGACGGTGGCGAGCGGGGCCGCCACGCGGGCACTCCGGCCCGGCACGAGGTTGCCCTCCCACAGGAGCGTCGGGATCCGCAGGGTCGCGGCCGCCGCGAGGACGGGCAGGGCGACGTAGCCCCCGGTGCTGAAGATGGCGGCCGGCCGCAGGCGGGTCAGGAGCGCCAGCGCCTGGGGCAGCGAGGCGCCCAGGCGGATCGGGTCAAGGACGGCGTGGATGGACAACTCGGTCGAGCGCAGCGAGCGCAGCCAGAGGCGCGTCAGCTGGAAGCCCGCCGCGGGCACCAGTTCGCGCTCCAGCCCGCGGCGGCCGCCGACCCAGACCACGTCAACGGGCGCGGGCCCCTCGTGCAGGGCTCGGGCGACCGCCAGCGCGGGATGGATGTGGCCGCCGGATCCACCGCCGGCGATCAGGATCCGCATCGTTCCAGGTGCCTCGAGCTTGGGTCTCGCGTGAGATGGACAGCAGGATACCGACGGCGGCGAAGCTCACCACGAGCGACGAGCCGCCGGCGCTCACGAACGGCAGCGTGATGCCCGTGATGGGCAGCAGGTTGACGACGACGCCGATGTTGATGAAAGCCTGCACCAGCAGCCAGGCGGTGACCCCCGTGGCCAGCAGGCCGCCGAACGTGTCGGGCGCGTTGAGGGCGACGCGCAGGCCCTGGTAGCCCACGATGAGGAAGAGGCCCACCACCAGGACGCCCCCGACCAGCCCGAACTCCTCGCCCACCACGGCGAAGATGAAGTCGTTGAAGGCGTTGGGCACCACCACGCCGCCCGCCTGCGTGCTCTGGCCGAGGCCGGCCCCGAAGATCCCGCCGAGGCCCAGGGCCAGGAGCCCCTGGATGGTGTGGAAACCGGCGCCAAGGGGATCCTTCCAGGGATCCAGGAACGTGGTGATGCGGCTCGCCTGGTAAGCGTGGTCCAGGATCACCACGGCCACCCCCGCGATGCCCGCCGGCAGCAGCAGGGCGAACTGCCACAGGTTGGCGCCGGCGACCCAGAACAGGATGAACGCGGTCAGGGTCAGCACACCGGTCGTGCCCAGGTCGGGCTCCTTGATGACCAGGAAGATGATCGGCGCGACCAGCAGCAGGAAGGGGATCGTGCCGTTCCGGACGCTGCTGATGCGCTGGCCGCGGTTGGCCATCCAATGGGCCAGGTAGACGACCAGCGCCAGCTTGGCCAGCTCGGCCGGGTGGATCGCCGGCAGGGGGCGGATCTGCAGCCAGCGTGCGGAGCCGCCGACCTGGACGCCGAAGTCGGGCACCAGGACGAGGAGCAGGAGCCCGATGGCGACCGCGTAGAAGGGCAGCGAGACCATCCGCCACCAGCGGTAGTCGACGCGCATCGTGACGACCATCGCCACGATCCCCAGACAGGCCCACAGGAGCTGCGGCCCCACCACCGCCATCGAGTCGCCCTGCTGGCTCACATAAGCCCGCACGCCGGAGCTGGAGTAGACCATCAGGATGCCGATGGCGGTGAGGGCCATGACGGCCACCAGCAGGACGTAGTCGGGCGCGTGGCGTGGGCGCTGGAGGGTCGTCACCCGGCCGCGCTCAGGCCGCGCCACCAGGGTCCCCAGCAGATCGGTGAGGCGGGGCGCGAGGCCGTCGAGGGGCAGCGTGGCCGTCGTCTGCAGGCGGCGTGGGGCACCGGCCGGGGCGCGGCGGCGCACGGCCGGGCCGGCGGCCGGCCGGGCCGTCATGACGCGCGACCCCGGGCGATGGCGGCCACGGCGGTCTTGAACGCGCGGCCGCGGGCGGCGTAGTCCACGAACTGGTCGAAGCTGGTCGCGGCCGGGCTCAGCAGCACGGTCGCCAGGCGCCCGTCGGCCAGCCGGCGGGCGGTCGCGTCGGCCTCGACCACGGCGGCCGCCAGGTCGGCCGCGCGCGTGACGTGCGGGTGGCCGGCCGCCGCCAGGACGCTCGCCAGGAGCGGCGCGCTCTCGCCGATCAGGACGACGGCCGCGGCGCGATCCACGGCGACCCTGGCCATCTCGTGCAGGTCGACGCCCTTGTCGCGCCCGCCGGCGATCAGGACGAGCGGGGCCTCGAAGCTCTCCAGGCCGGCGATCACGGCATCGGGCTGGGTCGCCTGCGAATCGTTGACGTAGCGCACGCCGTCGATCTCCGCCACCAGCTCCAGGCGATGCTCCACGCCGCTGAAGCCCGCCACGGCGCGCCGGATGCCGTCCGGGGCGATGCCGAAGAGCAGGCCCACGGCCACCGCGGCGAGGACGTTGCTGCGGTTGTGGCGACCGGGCAGGGCGATCTCGTCGACCGGCATGATCCGCCCGCGCGGGCCGGCCGCGGCGGCCTGTCCCCCGGCGACCGGCAGCGTCTCCACGCCGGCCGCGACGATCCAGTCGTCGACGATGCCGACCCCGCCCGGCATGGGCAGCTCGCGGCGGTACAGCACCGTCGGCGTCGCCCCCAGGCCGGCGTAGGCCAGCGAGACGGGGTCCTCGGCGTTGAGGACCAGGGCCCCGTCGGGATCGACGAGCTCGGCCAGGCGGCGCTTCACGGCGCGGTAGGCGGCCACGCTGCCGTGGCGATCGAGGTGGTCCTGCGTGACGTGGGTGTAAACGGCGACCGTCGTGCCCCGGGACAGCGTCGGCAGCTGCAGCTCGCTGATCTCCAGCACGACGCGGTGCCCGGGCGTCAGGTCGGGCAGGCGCTCCACCAGCGGCGTGCCGATGTTGCCGCCCAGGACGACCGGCGCGGCGCCCGCGGCGAGGACCGCCGCGCAGAGGGAGCTGGTGGTGGTCTTGCCCTTGGTCCCGGTCACGCCCACGGTGGGGCATGGACAGAGGCGCAGGAAGAGGTCGATCTCGCTCACCACCGGCACGCGCCCCGCCGCCTCCACCTCCGCCAGGGCGGCCCGCAGGCGCGGTTCGGTGGTGTTGAAGCGGCTGCTCACGGCGGGTGACGTGGTGATGAGCGCCTGGTCGCGCAGGACCTCCGCGGGGTCCACGTCCGGGCCCAGCCGGAGGTCCACCACGCGGTCCTCCAGCGACCCGATCTGGGCCTCCAGGTCGGCCCGCGGACGCAGGTCGTACACGGTCACCAGTGCACCGCGATCGGCCAGGAAGCGGGCCAGGGCGACGCCACTGCGGGCCAGGCCAAGGACGGCCACCGGCCGGCCGGCGAAGCTGGCCAGGTCCAGGCGCGCGAGATCGAGCGGCGCCGTGCCGGGCAGGGAGGGATCGATGGTCATCGCCGTCACCGCAGCTTGTCCACGGTGGCCAGGAAGAAGACCACGCCGAGCATCGCCGCCAGCACGCCGACGATCCAGAAGCGGAGCGTGACCTTCTCCTCGTCCCAACCGCCCAGCTCGAAGTGATGGTGCAGCGGGGCCATGCGCAGGATGCGTCGCCCACCGGTCAGCTTGTAGTAGCCCACCTGCAGGATGTCCGAGCCGGCCTCGGCCACGAAGATGATGCCGATGAGCGGCAGGATCAGGACCTGGCCGGTGATGAGGGCCGTGACGGCCAGCGTCGCGCCAAGCGACAGGGAGCCGGAATCGCCCATGAAGATCTGCGCCGGGTGGACGTTGAACCACAGGAAGCCCAGCAGCGCGCCGATGATGAGGGCGCTGAGGACGGCCAGGTTGGGCTGGGCCAGCGGGGCGTTGGCGAGGGCGATGATGAGGTAGGCCACGAAGGCGAAGATGAGCGTCCCGCCGGCCAGCCCGTCCAGGCCGTCGGTCAGGTTGACGCCGTTGCAGGTGGCCACGATGGCGAAGGCGGCGAAGACGATATAGGCCCAGGCAGGGATGTCGACCGCGCCGATGAAGGGCACCGCCAGGGCCGTGATGTGGTACGTGCGCTGGATGTTGAAGGCGGCGATGAGGGCCACCACGGCCTGCCAGATGACCTTGTAGCGGCCGCGCAGGCCGTAGCCGGTGCGCACGTTGAGGAAGTCGTCGACGGCCCCCAGCGCCCCCACCAGGGCGATCGTGGCGAGCGGCGCGAAGGTCGAGGCGTCGACCAGGTTGAGCAGCAGGGCCAGCGCCCCCACGACGCTGATGACGAGGACGCCGCCCATGGTGGGCGTGCCCTCCTTGACCAGATGGGTCCCCGGACCGTCCACCCGGATGCGCTTGCCGAAGCCGACGTAGCGCAGGAAGCGGATGTAGAGCGGCATGATGATCACGACCAGGGCGAACGCCAGCAGGAGGCCCTGGACGAGGAGGACGTTCACGCCGGGACCCTGTGGCCGCCGGCCGCCTGAAGGTCGGCCACCACGGCGTCGAGCGCCAGGTCGTGGGACCCCTTGACCAGGATCGTGTCGCCCGGCCGCAACAGGGGCATCAAGCGGCGGGTCGCGGCCGCGGCATCCGCGGCGTGGTGGATCGCCTCGGCCGGCAGGCCGGCGGCGCGGGCCCCGGCGGCGATCTCCAGGGCGCCGTCGCCGACCGTCACCAGCAGGGCGGCCGTGCCCGCCGCGCGGAGCCCCACCTCACGGTGGGCGGCCGGCCCCGCGGGGCCCAGCTCGAGCATCTCGCCGAGGACCGCCACGCGGCGGCCGGGCAGATCGGCCAGGACGTCCAGCGCGGCGGCCATCGAGTCGGGCCCGGCGTTGTACGTGTCGTCGATGACGAGCCACCGGCCGGCCCGCAGCAACGTGCTGCGGTGCGGGGCGCCCCACGGCGCGGCGAGCCCCGCCGCGATGTCACGAGGGGCGAGGCCGGCGGCCAGGCCGACGGCAGCGGCGGCGAGGGCGTTGTGGACGTTGTGGCGCCCCAGCGCCGCCATCTCGACCGGCTCGTCCACCCCGGCCGCGACCAGCCGGAAGGCCATCCCGGCGACGCCGCGCGAGACGACATCACGGGCGGTCACGTCCGCCTGGGGGGCGAAGCCATAGGAGGTCACGGCCGCCGGTGTTCGCGCCCGCATGGCGGCCACCAGCGGGTCGTCGGCGTTGAGGACGGCCGTGCCGGTGGGCGGGAGGGCCTCCACGAGCCGCCCCTTCTCGCGTTCGATGGCGGCCAGCGAGCCGGCCCGCAGGAGGTGCACGCCGCGGACGGCCGTGATGACCCCGATGGCCGGCCGGGCGAGGGCGGCCAGGTGGGCGATGTCGCCCTCCACGTACATGCCCATCTCGAGGACCGCCGCCTGGGTCGAAGGGCTCAGGCGCAGCAGGGTCAGCGGCAGGCCCACCTCGTTGTTCTGGTTGCCCTCGTTGGCCAGCACCTCGCGCGTGGTGCGCAGCACGGCCGCCACCGCCTCCTTGGTGGACGTCTTGGCCACGGAACCGGTCACGCCGACGACGAGCGGGTGGAAGCGAGCCCGCCATGCGGCCGCCACGCGGCCCAGCGCCACGACGCCGTCATCGACCAGCACGACCGTCGTGTCGCCCAGCCGATCCAGCACCGAAACGTCAGGCGCATCGCTCACGAGCAGGGCCGTGGCGCCGGCGGCGATGGCCGCGTCGAGGAAGCGGTGGCCGTCCGTGCGCGCCCCGGGCAGGGCGATGAACACGTTGCCCGGTTCGACCCGCCGTGAGTCGACCGCCGCCCCGCGGATCGGTCGGCCGCCGGAGCGCAGCAGGCGGCCTCCACTGGCCGCGGCCAGGCCGGGCGCGTCGAAGGCGGGTCGCGCGGGGCTCGGCGGCGGGAGTCGCGTCGCCTCGGTCACGGTCGGGCGCCATTCTCCCACGCGGCCGCTCAAGGTCGCGTCGAAGGTGGCGGCACGTCGGGGACCTGGGGCATGCCCGGCTGCTGGGTCGGCACGGTCGGGGCGACGGTACTGGTCGCGCCCGCGGCCTGGGGCGGCAGATCCAGGGCCGTGATCGTGTCCTGCGCCGCACGGCGGAAGAGCTGGTACGACGTGATGGCCAGCTGGAACTGGCCCTGGGCGAGCACCTTGGGCTGCACGTGATCGAGACGGACGACGATGATCGCCTGTGGCCCGCTGGTGCCGACGTAGCCGACGAAGCTGAAGTCGAAGGTGTTGGGCACCCAGTCGTTGGTCTTGCTGTCCCAGATCTGGGCGGTGCCGGTCTTGCCCGCCACGGTGTAGCCCGGGATGTAGGTGCCGGCGTGGTAGTAGGGCACCGTGGTCACGACGTGGGTCATGAGGGCCCGCAGCTGGGCCGACACGGCGCCCGATAGGACCGGCACCCCGGTCGGCACGGCCACCGGCTGGCCGTTCACGGCGGCGACGACGTGGGGCTGCACACGGAACCCGCCGTTGGCCATGGTCGCGTACGAGGTGGCCAGCTGGAGCGGGGTCACCGCGACACCCTGGCCGAAGCTGTGATTGGCCAGGTCGATCGGCGTCCAGGCGGCGTGCGACGGGTCGGTGGCCAGGCCCGGCACCTCGCCGCTGACGTCCACGCCGGTGTCGGTGCCGATGCCCAGCGCCGCCCACGTGGCGTAGAGCGCGCGCGAGGCCGCGGCCGTGCTCTTGCCGAGCGTCGCCGCGGCCCGCGCGGCGACGACGTTGCGCGAGTAGGCGATGCCATCCTGGAAGGCGAGCATGCCCATGGGCCGCCGGTCGGCGTCGTAGATCCGGCCGTTGGCGACCTTCAGGGTGCCCGTGTCGTCGAAGCGGGTGGTCGGCCTGATGGCGCCGCTGCTGTAGCCGGCCGCGGCGACGAACAGCTTCATCACCGAGCCGGGCTCGTAGATGGTGCTGATGACCGGGTCCACGAAGCGCCCGGAGTCGGTGTTGGCGACGGCCGCGTAGTCGTTCTCGTCGTAGCCGGGCACGGAGGCCCACGCCAGGATGGCGCCGGTGGTGGGATCCATCACCACCGCGCTGGCCGACGCGGCGCCGTCGGCCACGGTGGCGGCGTACAGCTCCTTCTCGACCTGCAGCTGGAGGCTGGCGTCCAGGGTCAGCTGGAGGTCGGCGCCGGCCTGGCCGGCGTCGACGACCGACTGGGCGCCCTGCATCGGCTGGCCGTTGACGTCGCGGGTGCCGGCGATGACCTCGGCGCGACCGGCCAGCTCATCCTGGTAGTACTGCTCGACGCCATACTGGCCCTGGCCGGAGGCGTTCACGAACCCCAGCAGCTGGTTGGCCAGGGTGGTACCGGGGGCCCCGCCCGGATCCGGGTAGATGCGATAGGGCTGGGGGATCAGGTCGAGCTCGGTCAGCTGGTCGGCCCCAGTGGAGGCGAGGCCGGCCCGCACCGCGGCGCTCTGGTCGGGTGTCAGGGCCGGGCTCAGGACGACGTAGTGGGTGCCGCTGGCGAGCTTCTGTCGCAGGCTTGCGGCGTCCACGTCGCCCAGGCCGAGGACGGCGGTCAGCGTGTCGGCTTCGTGCGTGACCTGGGCCGGCGTGAGCTGGTCGGGGTAGGCCACCAGCTGGTCGCGATAGGCCGTCCCGGCCAGGAGCACCTTGCCGGTGCGGTCGTAGATCGCGCCCCGCTGGACGGCGATGGTCTCGCTGGCCTGGGTCTGCTGGGTGGCCAGGTCGACGAGCTCGGGCGCCCGGACGATGGCCCAGTAGGCCTGGCGGACCACCAGCGCCCCCGCCCCCACGACGAGCGCCAGCAACAGGATGACGAGGCGGAGCCGGCGGTCGGTGCGCCCCAGCATCGCGCGATCAGCGACCGGGCACGCGCAGCGGCTGGCCCCCGCCGAGGTCGACGAGGCCGTTCGCCTGGGCTGCCTGGAGCACGTTCTGCTCGGAGCCGAACGAGAAGATCTGGCTCTCCTGGGTGCTGAGCTCGCGGTCCAGGGCGGCCCTGTCCGCCGTCAGGCGGTCCGTGTCGTAGCCGGCCGTGGCGGTGCCGATGGTCTGGGTGAGATAGAACAGGCCGAGCAGGAATGCCACGAGGATCGCCCCCAGGATGAGGCCCACGCGACTCGCCCCGCGACGGGCGCGCTGGTGCACGCCCTGCCGCCGCCGCGGGACGGCGATGACCTGCTGGCGGGCCGCCTGGTAGACGGCCATCAGCCGCGACCCGCCGTCCAGCGCCACCGCGGATGGCCCATCAGGTCACCCAGGGGCAGCGGGCGTGCGCCCTCGATGTGCGAGCGCTCCACGTAGCTCCACTCGGGCTCGGCCGGCTCGGGGGCCGACGGCCAGTCGAGCGGTTGCACCTCGCGCTCGTGGATCTCGTGCTGCCGGCGACCGTAGTTCCGCCGGCGGTTCGCCTGATGGCGGCTCATCCGACCCTCCTGTGGGGCTTCCATGGCGATGGCAGCGGGGCGCCACCCCGCGCGGTGGGGCTCATGCAGCCAGCCGCTCGGCGACGCGCAGCCGGGCGCTGCGCGAGCGGGGGTTGGCCGCGACCTCGGCCGCGGACGGCCGCTCCGGCTGCGGGCCGACAGGCCGCAGGCGGGGCTGGTGGCCGCAGACGCAGACCGGCAGTTCGGGGGGACAGACGCAGCCGCGCCGCTCGCGCGTCACGAACCGCTTGACGAGGCGGTCCTCCAGCGAGTGGTAGCTGAGGACGACCAGCCGTCCGCCCGGCCGGAGCAGGCCAAGGGCCGCCTCGAGCGCCCGCGGCAGGACCTCCAGCTCGCGGTTGACGGCGATGCGGAGCGCCTGGAAGGTGCGGGTGGCGGGATGGATGCGGCGGCGCTGGCGGGGCGTGGGGATGGCCCGGGTGACGACGGCTGCGAGCCGCTCGGCCGTGCTGATGGGCGTCGTGGCGCGCTCCCGGACGATGGCCCGGGCGATGCGGCCGGCGAACGGCTCCTCGCCGTACTCGCGCAGCAGGCGCGTCAGCTCGGTGCTGTCGGCCTCGGCGACGAGGGCCGACGCCGGCCGCCCGGTGCCCGCGTCGAAGCGCAGGTCGAGCGGTCCCGTGGCCCGGAACGAGAAGCCGCGGGCCTCGTCGGCCAGCTGGTAGGAGCTCAGGCCAAGGTCCAGCAGGATGCCGTCCACGGCGCCGAAGCCGGCCGCCGGGGCGACCGTGCCCAGGGCCTCGAAGTTGGCCTGGCGCAGGGTCACGCGGTCGCCGTAGGGCCGCAGGCGGATCGCCGTCCGGGCGATGGCCGCGGGGTCCGCGTCGAGGCCCAGCAACGGGCCGTCAGGCGTGGACGCCTCCAGGATCCGGACGGCGTGCCCTCCGCCGCCGACGGTCGCATCGACCATGAAGCTGCCCGCACGCGGTGAGAGAGCCGCCATGACTTCCTCCACCATCACGGGCAGGTGCCCTTCCGATCGGTCGCCGACCATCGACATACGGATCCGTCCGGATCCCGGAGACGCGTGTGATGCGCTAGATGCCGAGGCCCTGGAGGTGTTCCGCGAGGACATCGGGCGAGGTCATCGCCGCGCTGTAGTCCGCCCACCGGGCGGGGGCCCACAGCTCGATGTGGTCACGCGATCCGACCACCACGGCATCGCCTTCCAGGCCCGCCCACTCCCGCAGGCCGGTCGGTACGACGACACGGCCCTGGCCGTCGAGGTCCACCTCGAAAGCCCCGGAGAAGACGAAACGCGAGAAGGTCCTGGCACCAGCGTCCGTGACCGGTTTGGCGGCGACGCGAGCCGCCAGGTCCTCGAAGTCACTCCGCGGGAACAGCCCCAGGCAGCCGTCGATCCAGCGCGAGACATAGGCGCCGCCGTCGAGCCGCGCACGGAAGCGCGCCGGGATCGCCACGCGACCCTTGGCGTCGACCGTGTGCCGGTACTCGCCGGTGAACACCCGTCCCTCGCACCTCGCTGCCCGGACCAGTCGGCCGCCTCGCGACCGGCTGGACCAGCCGGGCCACGAGAACCGTCCGAGGTGGCTTCACCGCTCCTCGCGTCCCGGGCGCCCCACTCGGTGGGGTGCGGCGGCCCGCAGGGGCGGCTGGTTCACCTCTATTCCCCACTTCGCGCCACTTTGGGCCACGTGGGCGGCATCATACACCGCGCCAACCCCCCGTCAACGCGTTTCTGCACCACCGGCATGGGAAAGCGGTCAGGGGGCCACCCGGCAGAGGTCCGGGCAGGTGGCCGGGCGGGTGCCCGAACGCCTGGGGTCAAAGCCGGCAAGGGCCCAGCGGGCTCCTCAGCCGTCTCGGGCCCAGCCGGCGCGAGAACCTAGCCGACCCGCTCCTATGGCGGCAAGGGCCCAGCTGGCAAGGGCCCGGCTGGCGAGGGCCCGGCTGGCAAGGACCCAGCCGGCCCGCTCCTCAGCAAGCTCGGGCGCTTACGCGAAGCCGTACGACCCCCATCGCTACTGCGAGCACAAGGAGGTCCGCTAAGCCTCGGCCGACGGTTCGAGTAGGCCACCGGGACCGCGCTTAGGCCCCATCCTGGGCCGATCTATGAATGGGGACGGTAGATCGAGCCTTTAGCAGGCCTCGGTCGAGGGTCGTGGAACCTTAGGGAACTCGCTTGTGCTCGGACTAACACTGGAGGTGGTAGGCCAGGGCCTAAGGCGCCCGGGTCGAGCCGGCCTCGGCGTCTGCCCCGGCTCGTCCGACGGCCCCGGGCCCGGCCCGCCGGCCTCGGCGCCTGCCCCGGCGCCCCCTGCGGCCTCAGCCGGGCGGCGGCGGCACCTTGATGACCTCGCCCTTGTGGATCAGGGCGGGGTTGGTGATCTGTGGGTTCAGGGCCTGCAGCCCGGCCTTGGTGGTGCCGAAGAACGTGGCGATGCCGATGAAGGTGTCGCCCGACTTCACCGTGTAGAGGTAGCACGCCTGGCCGGCGGGGCACTTGGGCAGGCCGTCCCACCGGCCGGCGATCGACCCGCCGCCGGAAGGGGTGGGGGTCGCGGCCGGCCCGCTGGCGCGTGGCGTGGGCGTGGGGCTCGGCGGGAAGGTCGGTGTCGGCGTCGGGCTGGGGGTCGGGGCCGGCGTCACCGAGGCACGCGGGGTGGGCGTGGCGGAGGCCAGGGCGACCTGGGTCGGCGTCGGCAGCGGCGTGCCGCCGGTGCCCCGCAGGAGGCCGAAAGCCAGCGCACCGACGAAGATCACGACGATGGCCAGCGCGGCGAGCCTGATCGAGGCCGGCAGGCCCACCCGCACCCCGCCCTTCCCGGCCGCGGCCGCGAGCGCGGGGAGGCCGTTCGTGTAGCGCGGACACGCGGCGTGCCCGGCCGTGAGGCAGACCAGCTGCTGCTGCAGCGGCGAGGGGACGTACGGCGCGGGCCCGGCGGCGCAGCGGTGGCCGTCATCGACCGCGCCGCCTGGGGCGGCCAGGCCCTCCCCCGTCTCGAGACGCAGGAAGGGGCAGACGTTCGGGTCAGGTGAACGGCCGGGGAGGTCGGTGAGGGCCCGCGCGAGCCTGGCGGCAGCCCCGCTGGGCGAGGGCACGGGAGCAGGGATGGTCACCGTCGCTCCATGGACGTCGTCGTCGGCCGAGTCTAGCAGGCGTACTTCCTCTCATGCCCGGTGTACTTATGGTGCGCTTGCTCACCGCCCCGGGCCGATGCTAGGCTCGCCGGGCCATGGCGCTCCTCAAGCTGCTGCATCCGCCAGAGGCCGTCGCGGACGCCGGTCCCGAGCGGCACCTCCGTCGCTGCACCTACCGCCGCCTGATCGCCGTCGAGCGAGGGCCGCGGCCGGTCTACGACGTCGAATGTCTCTACCCCGATCGCACCGTGTCGCTGCCGCTTGGCGACCTCGAATCGGCGCGGCCGATCTGCGACGCCTGCACGGCCGGCCACATCTTCCGGCCCGACGAGGACTGACGGCCCCAGGGATACGCCAGCGAGGCGGACTGCAAGCCGAGTCGAGTCCAGACGCCCGTTTGAGCGTGGCTCAACAGACCTAGTCTGTTCCCTTGGATCCTCGGTTGACATTGAAGGCTTAGTGGGTCAGTCTGATCCCATCCCTTCATTCCCGTGTCGACATTGAAGGGTTGCAGCCGGAGGCCGCGTGCCGAGGACCATCGAGCGGACGTGGGAGGGAGACCCAGGCGCGATGGGCGGGCGCCGGGCGCGCGCCTCGTTCCGCTTCCGGGCCTTCGTCCCCGACGAGATCGCGGGGCTCAACCCCGCCGTCCCGTTCGAGGTCGCCGACCTCTCGGCGGACGCCGAGGAGGCGATCCAGGCGCTGAACGAACGGGCGTCGGTGGGCGGCCTGGAGGCGATCGGGCCACTGCTCCTGCGGTCGGAGGCCGTGGCGTCGTCACGGATCGAGGGCTACGACGTCTCCTCGCTCAACCTCGCCCGTGCGCTCATCGACCCCCGGGCGGCGCGAGGCAGCGCCAGGATCGTCGCGGCGAACGTGTCCGCCATGGAGGAGGCGATCTCGATCGGCGACCGCGAGGCACCCGTCACGGTGGACGACCTGCTGGCGATCCACGCGGTGCTCATGGCGGGGGACGAGCGGGCGCGGCCCGGCCGCGTGCGCGAGGAGCAGAACTGGATCGGCGGCCGGCTCGGGAACCCGTCCGACGCCGCCTTCGTGCCGCCGCCGGAGGACCTCGTCCTGCCGCTGCTCGAGGACCTCGTCGCGTTCATCGCCCGCGAGGACCTGCCCGCGGTGCCCCAGGCGGCGGTCGCCCACGCACAGTTCGAGACCGTCCACCCGTTCGTCGACGGCAACGGCCGCGTGGGCCGGGCGCTCGTGCACGTCGTTCTGCGGCGCCGGAGCGTCGCCGCCCGCTTCGTCCCGCCGGTCAGCATCGTCCTGGCGGCCCGCCCCGCCGCCTACGTCGAGGGGCTGGTCGCGTTCCGTGAGGGGCGCATCGGCGAATGGATCGCCTCGTTCGCGGGCGCGGCCTCCAGAGCGGCTCTCATGTCGATCGAGCTCGCCGACCGCGTGGCCTCGCTCCAGGGGGAGTGGCGCGAGCGCGCCGGCCGCCCGAGGGCGGGATCCGCGGCGAGCAAGCTCATCGCGCTGCTGCCCGCGCTGCCCGTGCTCTCGGCGCCGACCGCCCGCGCGGCGATCGGCGTCAGCCAGCAGCAGACGCTCGCCGCGCTCAAGGCGCTGGCCGAGGCCGGCGTCATCCGCCAGCTGAGCGCGGGGACCTACGACCGCCAGTACGCCGCGACCGAGCTGTTCGACCTGCTCGCGGCGTACGAGGAGGGCGTCGTCGGCGCGGCGCGGAGCGCGACGTCGGCGCGCTGACAAGCCGGGCGTCGAAGGCTCCAAACTGTGCAGAACTGAGGGCAGCCCCTCGACGCCGGGCGGCCTCAGGGACTGATTCGTGCGTGGAATCGGGTGAGGCGCCAGCGAGGCGGCCTGTAAGCCGAGTTCTGTCCAGCGGCTTGCGCCGCATGGACGGTCATCCATCTACGGACGGCGGTTGCCCGCCGCCTTCAGCGGCCGACCCGAGGGCCGGGCGACGCCGCCCTTCACCGTGGCCGAAGCCACGGTTGCGCCCTCCTATTTGGCCTTGCTCCGGGTAGAGTTTGCCCGTTTCACCCGCCGTCCCGGCTCACGCCGCGACGGCGGCTCGTCTCTGTGGCACTGGTCCTCGCCTCGCGGCGGACGGGTGTTACCCGCTACCCTGCGTCGTGGAGCTCGGACTTTCCTCGCGCCGTCCGGTCACCCGGGCGACCCGCGACCGTCCGGCCGCCTCGCTGGCCGGTGGATGCTACGCGCCCCTACGCGGACTCGTCCAGCGGCACGGCCAGGCCCGAGCGCGCGGCCACCTCGGCCATGAGCCTTGCCGCCGCCGCCGGGTCGTCCAGGGCCAGGTTGGCGAGCGCATCGGCGGCCCGGTTGCGGGCGCGCGGCTCGTGCACGGCCGTCCAGCGACGGAAGCCGGCCAGCGTCCGCGAGGCCTCGTCGTAGAGGCGGCGCAGCTTCAGGTCCTTGACCCGCCAGCGGCCGCTGAGCTGCTCGACGATGAGCTTGGAGTCGAGCCGCAGGTCCACCTCCTGGGCGCCCAGGCGCTGTGCCGCCCGCAGGGCAAGGACCACGCCGACGTACTCGGCGACGTTGTTGGTGCGCACCCCGAGGGCCCGCGCGATGACGATCAGCGGCGGGGCGTCGGGATCGAGCGCATCCGGCCGCGCGCCGTCGATGAGGACCGCGCCGCACGAGGCCGGGCCGGGGTTGCCGCGGGCCGCCCCATCCGTGCGGATGACGAGGCGCACGGGCCGTGGGGCAGGGCCGGGAGCGGTGCTCAGGCGTGCCGCTCGACGATGGCCGCCGAGACCTCCAGGATGGCCTGCGTCACGTTGATGCCGCGCGGGCAGGCGTCCGTGCAGTTGAAGACCGTACGGCACCGCCACACCCCGTCCTTGTCGGCCAGGATCTCCAGGCGCTCGTCGGCGGCCTCGTCGCGCGAGTCGAAGATGAAGCGGTGGGCGTTGACGATGGCGGCCGGTCCCACATAGGCGGGTTGGGCCCAGAACGAGGGGCATGAACTGGTACAGGCGGCGCACAGGATGCACTTGGTCGTGTCGTCGTAGCGGGCCCGCTGTTCCGGCGACTGGCGCCGCTCGCGCGCCGGCGGCGGGCCTTCCGCGATGAGGTACGGCTCGACGCTGCGCAGCTTGGCGAAGAAGCCGTCCATGTCCACCACGAGGTCCTTGACCACGGGCAGGCCGGGCAGCGGGGCGAGGCTGATCTTGCGGCCCAGCTGGTCGACCCGGACCTTGCAGGCCAGTCGGTTGCGCCCGTTGATGAGCATGGCGTCCGACCCGCACACGCCGTGGGCACAGGACCGCCGGAAGGTCAGGCTGCCGTCCTGCTCCCACTTGATGGTGTGGAGCAGGTCGAGCGGCCGGGCCATCGGTTCGGCCTCCACCTGGTAGGCCTCCCAGTGGGGTTTCGCGTCCCGCTCGGGGTCGTAGCGGAGGATGCGAACGTCGACCTGCATCGGTGCCTCGGCCTTCAGTAGGTGCGGGGCTTGGGCTGGAAGCGCGTGATGGAGACCGGCTTGTAGGCCAGCTGCGGCCCGCCGTCGGCGCGCGTCGCGAGCGTGTGCTTGAGCCACTCGACGTCGTTCCGTTCAGGATGGTCTTCGCGGAAGTGGGCACCGCGGCTCTCGGTGCGGGCGATCGCCGAATGGACCGTCGCCTCCGCACAGTCGAGCAGGTAACCCACCTCCCACGCCTCCAGCAGGTCGGTATTGAAGACCATGCCGCGGTCCTGGACGCGCGCCCTGGCGAAGCGCTCCTTGAGCTGACGGACCTTGATGGTCAGTTTGCGCAGGCCCTCGTCGGTGCGGAAGACGCCACAGTCGTCCATCATCGCCGCGGCCAGCTCGCGGCGGATGTGGGCCGGGTTCTCCCCCTCCTGGCGGCCGCGCAGGGCGGCCAGCTCGGCGGCGACCGGCTCGTGGGCCCCGGCTGGCGCCTCGGGCACCACGGCCCCGCGGACGTCGTCGGCCATGGCCCGTCCGGCGCGCTGGCCGAAGACGAGCAGGTCGACCAGCGAGTTGGTGCCCAGCCGGTTCGCCCCATGGACGCTGACGCAGGCGCATTCGCCGGCCGCATAGAGGCCCGGCATGACGGTGTTGGCCGCATCGATGACCACCCGCCCGTGGATGTCGGTGGGGATGCCGCCCATGGCGTAGTGGGCCGTGGGCTGGATGGGCACCGGCTCGGTGAGCGGCTCGACGCCCTGGTAGATGCGGGCAAAGTCGGTGATGTCGGGCAGCTTCTCCTCGATGACCGCGCGGCCCAGGTGGCGCACGTCAAGGTAGACGTAGTCCTTGCCGCCGACGCCCCGGCCGGCCCGGATCTCCAGCATGATCGCGCGGCTGACCATGTCGCGCGGGGCCAGCTCCATGAGGGACGGGGCGTAGGTCTTCATGAACCGCTCGCCCTTGTCGTTGAGCAGGTAGGCCCCCTCCCCTCGGGCCGCCTCGGAGAGGAGGATGCCCAGGCCCACGATGCCGGTCGGGTGGAACTGGTAGAACTCCATGTCCTCCAGTGGCACGCCCGCGCGGTAGGCCAGGGCGACCCCGTCGCCGGTCAGCGTGTGGGCGTTGGAGGTGACGCGGAACATCCGCCCGAAACCGCCGGTGGCCAGGAGGACCGCGGCCGCCCGGAAGACCTGCAGCTCACCGTCGGCCAGCCGGTAGGCGACGACGCCCTGGGCGCCCGTCTGCGGCGTGCCCAGCAGCTGCACCACGTGGTACTCGTCGAAGAACAGCACCCCCGCCTTGATGCACTGCTGGTAGAGCGTCTGCAGGATCATGTGGCCGGTGCGGTCGGCGGCGTAGCACGAGCGGCGCACCGGCCCCTCGCCGAAGTTGCGGGTGTGGCCGCCGAAGCGCCGCTGGTCGATGCGTCCGTCCGGCGTCCGGTTGAACGGCAGGCCCATGTGCTCGAGCTCGATGACCCGCTCGATGGCCTCCTGGGCCAGCACCTCGGCGGCGTCCTGGTCGGTCAGGTAGTCGCCGCCCTTGACCGTGTCGTACATGTGCCATTCCCAGTGGTCCTCTTCCTGGTTGCCCAGGGCCGCGCACACGCCACCCTGGGCGGCGCCGGTGTGGGAACGGGTCGGGTAGAGCTTGGTCAGGACGGCCGTGCGGACGCCCGCGCGGGCCAGCTCCAGGGCCGCCCACAGGCCGGCCCCGCCCGCCCCCACGATGAGGGCCTCGTAGACGTGCTCTACGGCGCTTCGCGGCCTGCTGACGAGTTCGGTCATCAGAGCGCGAGGACCTGCGCCGGCAGCCCCACGACCACGATGGTGCCCAGCACGAAGAGCAGCAGCGCCAGGAGGTAGAGGCCCGACATGAGGGCCGTCCGGGCGC
Organism: Candidatus Limnocylindrales bacterium; assembly: GCA_036561685.1. Classification (GTDB taxonomy): domain Bacteria; phylum Chloroflexota; class Limnocylindria; order Limnocylindrales; family CSP1-4; genus DASPUH01. The sequence continues at coordinate 22,815 of DATBOX010000020.1, forward strand.
CGCCCTTGACGTAGTCGCCGACCACCGTCCGCACGCCCAGGAAGCTGTGCAGGATGACCAGCATCAGGAGCGACCAGTCCAGGACGCGCCAGACGAGGTCGTTCCAGCGCTGGCCGAAGATGAAGCTGGACGTCTCCTGCGACGGGTCGAACAGGAAGTGCAGGATGCTGAAGTGGGCCAGGGCCAGCACGAACAGGCCCAGGCCGGAAAGGCGCACGAGGTACCACGCGGCCAGCTCCAGGCCGCCGCCCTGGGGCCGCGGCCGGTTGATCCGCTGGCTCATCCTGGGCGCCTCATCCCGGCACGAAGATGGGCTTGAGGATGATGAAGGCGGCCGGCAGGCCAAGGCCCACGAAGATGACCCAGGAGGCCCACCACATCTGGCGGCGGTAATGGGTCATGCGCGGCCAGAAGTCCATGATCACGATGCGCAGGCCGTTGAGGGCGTGGTACAGCAGGGCCGCGCCGAGGAGGACCTCGCCGATGCGCCCGGGGGCGCTGGCATACACCTGGAGGATCGTGTCGTAGGCCTTGGGGTCGTCGCCGGCGAGGTAGATGTCGATGACGTGGACGACCACGAAGAGCCAGATCGCCAGCCCGCTGATGCGGTGGAACGCCCACGCGAGCATCCCCTCACCACCGCGGTAGCGGAGCAGCAACCCTCGACCTCCGGATATGCGCGCGGCGGGTGGGTCCCGCCGCACGGCCTTCCATCCTAGCGCGAACGCCCCTGCTCCGGCCCGGGTATGCTGGCCGGGCCCCATGAAGCTACAGGAGTACCACGCCAAGGCGCTGCTCCAGGCTGCCGGGCTGCCCGTCCCGCCATGGCAGGTGGCGACGTCCGCGGCCCAGGCGCGCGCCCAGGCTGAGGACGCCTTCAAGGCCGGCGCAGCGCGAGTCGTGGTCAAGGCCCAGGTGCTCGTCGGGGGACGGGGCAAGGCCGGCGGGGTGAAGTTGGCGGGGACCCCCGCCGAGGCGGAGGCGGCGGCCGCGGCCATCCTGGGCATGTCCATCAAGGGCATCACGGTGCGCCGCGTCCTGGTGGCCGCCGCGGCCGACATCGCGCACGAGTACTACCTCGCCGCCACCCTCGACCGAGCCGCGCAGCGGGTGCTGGTGATGGGCTCGGCGGAGGGCGGCGTGGAGATCGAGGAGGTCGCCGCGCGACGGCCCGAGGCCATCCTGCGGGTGTACGCCCATCCGCACCTGGGGCTGCTCGACTTCCAGGCCCGCCAGCTGGCCTTCGGGCTGGGCCTTGGCGGCCCCCACCTGCGCCCCGCCGTGGCCATCGCCCAGGGCCTCGTGGCCTGCCTGCTGGCCAACGACGCGGACCTCGTCGAGGTCAACCCGCTGGGGCTGGTGCGCACGACCGGACCGGGCGGCGAACCGCTCGAGACGCTCGAATGCCTCGATGCCAAGGTCACCGTGGACGACTCCGCCCTGGTGCGCCACCCCGGGTTGGAGGCCATGCGTGACCTCGACGAGGAGGACCCCACCGACGCGCAGGCGCGGGCCGAGGGCATCAGCTTCATCAAGCTCGACGGCGACATCGGCTGCATCGTCAACGGGGCCGGGCTGGCGATGACGACGATGGACCTCGTCAAGCTGTACGGCGGCGCCCCGGCCAACTTCCTCGACATCGGCGGCGGCGCCCGGTCCGACCAGGTGGCCGCGGCGATGCGTCTCATCCTGGACGACCCGGGGGTCCGGGCCATCCTGGTCAACATCTTCGGCGGCATCACCCGTGGCGACGAGGTCGCGCGCGGCCTCGTGGAGGCCCGGGCCCAGCAGCACCGCGAGGTGCCCATGATCGTGCGCATCGTCGGCACCAACGCGGCCGAGGCCGCGGCGATCCTGGAGGCGGCCGCGTTCCAGACCGCGGCCAGCCTTGACGAGGCGGCCCAGAAGGCCGTGGCCGCGGCGCGCGGCGCCAGCGCCCCATGAGCATCCTCGTCGATCGCCGCAGCCGCGTGGTCGTCCATGGCATCACCGGCCGCGAGGGTGGCTTCCACGCCGCGCAGTGCCTCGCCTACGGCACGGCGATCGTGGCCGGCATGACGCCCGGCAAGGGGGGGCAGCGCGTCCTCGACGACCGTGTGCCGGTCTTCGACACGGTCGCCCGGGCGGTGGCCGAGACCGGCGCCGACACCAGCCTCATCTTCGTGCCGGCGCCGGGCGCGCCCGACGCCATCCTGGAGGCGGTCGACGCGGGGATCCGCACGATCATCTGCATCACCGAGCGCATCCCCGCCCTCGACATGCTCAAGGTCATGCCCGTCGTGCGCGCCGCGGGGGCCACCCTGATCGGGCCCAACTGCCCCGGCGTGACGAGCGTCGGTGAGGCCAAAGTGGGCATCATCCCGGCCACAATCCATCGCCCCGGCCGAGTCGGCCTGGTCAGTCGCTCGGGGACCCTGACCTATGAGGTCGTGCAGGCCCTCACGGACGCGTCCATCGGCCAGTCGACGTGCGTCGGCATCGGCGGCGACCCGATCGTGGGCACCGATTTCGTGGACATCCTGACCCGCTTCCGCGACGACCCGGCGACCGACGCGGTGGTCCTCATCGGCGAGATCGGCGGGGACGCCGAGGAGCGCGCCGCCGCGTTCGCCGCGGAGCACCTCCGCCACAAGCCGATGGCCGCCTTCATCGCCGGTCGCACGGCGCCACCGGGACGGCGCATGGGCCACGCCGGAGCGATCATCAGCGGCGCGGCGGGAACCGCCGCGGGCAAGGTGGCCGCCCTCGAGGCGGCAGGCATCCACGTGGCCGACTCCCCCACCCGCATCCCGCAGCTCCTCATGGAGGCCGGCATCCGGCCCGCCTGACGGAGGGTCAGTAGCCCAGGGACCGCCACGCCGGGCCGCCGGGCGCCTCGATCAGCTCGACCAGCACGCCGAAGCAGCTCCGCGGGTGCAGGAACGCGACCGGACCCTCCGCGCCGCGCCGCGGGGCCGAGTCGATGACCTCCACGCCATCGACCATCAGGCGGTCGAGCGTCCCGGCCAGGTCGGGCACCTCGAAGCAGACGTGGTGGAAGCCCTCGCCGCGCGAGGCCAGGAAGCGGGCCACGCCGGTCGTCTCGTCAGTCGGCTGGACGAGCTCGACCTTGCTCTC
>DATBOX010000021.1:0-7128 GCA_036561685.1 Candidatus Limnocylindrales bacterium
CCGTCGGGCCCTTCCAGGCCTTCGATCGTCACGATCTCCTTGCCTTCGGCGAGGGGCGCCAGCAGCAGGCAGCCCGAGACGGGTCGCCCGTCCAGCAGCACGGTGCACGCCCCGCACATGCCGACACCGCACCCTTCGCGCGGACCCGTAAGGCCGATCTCCTCGCGCAGGGTCTCGAGCAGTGTGTGGTGCGGTCGGACCTTGACGACCTGCTCGACGCCGTTGACGTGCAGGGTCAGGGTGACCTTGCCCTCCTCGTCCGCGGGGCGCGGCCGGCGGCCGGTCTCGGGCAGGTGCGAGGCGGTCATACGGCAGTCTCCTCGGCGCGAGCACGGAGGCCCCGCAGGACCTTCTCGGCGGTGATGGGCAGGTCGGTGATGCGGACGCCGGTGGCGCGGTAGACGGCATTCCCGATCGCGGGCATGACCGGTGGCAGCGACGTCTCGCCGATGCCATGCACGTCGTGGGCCTCCGGGTGCTCCAGGACGTCGAGATGGATCGCCGGCAGGTCCTCGATGCTGGCGATCATGTAGTCACCCAGGTTGCCGTTCTGGAGCTGGCCCTCGTCGAAGAGCATCTCCTCGAAGAGCGCCTGGCCCAGGCCGAAGGCGACGTTGCCTTCCGTCTGGAGCTCCGCCTGCACCGGATTGACGATGCGGCCGGCGTACACGCCGGCGTGGTAGCGCAGCACGTCGACCTTGCCCGTGTCCAGGTCCACCTCCACCTCGGCGGCACCGGCCGCCTGGTGCCAGTGCACCGAGCCGATCCCCTGGCCCGTCTCGGGATCGAGCCCGCCCTCGGTCCGCAGCGTCGACTGGCCCAGCAGGTTGCCCGCCCGGGCCCGGCGCACGATCTCGCCGTAGTCGAGGCCCTTCTCCGGGGAGCCCTTGACCTGCACGCGACCGCCGACCAGCTCCAGGTCACCGGCCGCGACCTCCAGGTCGTCGGAGGCCAGCCTGAGGAGTTGCGCCCGGATCTCCTTGGCGGCGCCGACGACGGCCCCGCCCATGGAGAACGTGCCCCGGCTGGAACTCGTCTGCTGGTCGTAGGGCGTCACGTCCGTGTCCGGTACCGAAACACGGATCCGGTGGACCGGCAGGGCCAGTTCCTCGCCGGCCATGATGGCCAGCGTCGTCAGAAGGCCCTGACCCATCTCGACGGCGCTGGTCAGGATCTGTAGCGTGCCGTCCTCATTGAGCTTGACGGCGGCTGTCGAGGTCGATGGCGTCACCGTGCTCTTGATGATGCAACTGAGGCCCTTGGCACGGACCTTGCGGCCGACGCGCCGCGGCGGTTCGGTGGCGTCCCAGCCGATCCACGTGGCGGCGTTGGCGAGCAGCTCCTTGAAGTGCGCGTCCACCATGGGCTCGCCGGTCATCACGGTCTGGCCGTCGACCAGCAGGTTGCGCATGCGCAGCTCGAAGGGGTCCATGCCGAGGCGCTCGGCGATCATGTCCATCTGCGTCTCGTAGGCCCAGGCGGCCTGGGAGACGCCGTAGCCGCGGAACGCGCCGGCCGGCACGATGTTCGAGTAGACGGCGTACGAATCGACCCACATGTTCGGGATGTAGTGCGGGCCGCCGGTGCCGTAGCCGCCGTTCTTGATGAGCCGCGGCCCGATGTCGGCATAGGCGCCCGTGTTGAAGTGGCACGTGCTCTTGCGAGCGAGGATGTGGCCATCGCTCGACAGGCCGGTGATCAGCCGGATGCGCATGCCGTGCTTGGTGATCGTGACGAACTCCTCCTCCCGGGTCAGGTGGAGGCGCACCGGCCGCTTCGCCACCAGCGACAGGGCCGCGACGAGCGGTTCGATCTTGGGATAGCACTTGCCGCCGTAGCCGCCGCCGAGCGTGGGCACCATCACCCGCACCTGGGATTGAGAGACCTTGAACACGTCGGCGAGCTGGGACCGCAGGACGTAGGGGATCTGCGTCGACGACCACAGTGAGACGTGGCCGTCGCGCACATCGGCCACGCACACGTGCGTCTCGAGCGGCACGTGCTGCACCGGCGGGCTGGTGAAGACGTCCTCGAACACGTGCGTCGACTCGGCCAGGCCGCGGTCCACATCGCCCTTGCGCAGCTTGAAATGGTTGCAGACATTGCCCGCCTCCGGCCGCACGATCACGTCGGCGAAGGTCTGGCCAAGGCGAGGTGGTTCGTCGTGCACGAGGGGCGCGTCGGGGGCCAGCGCTGCCTCGAGGTCGAAGACGGCCGGCAGCGGCTCGTACTCGACCTCGACGAGCGCGAGGGCTTCGCTGGCCGCATCCGTGTCGACCGCCACGGCGGCGACGACCGGCTCACCGACGAAGCGCACCTTGCCGATGGCCAGGATGGGCTGGTCCCGGTAGACCGGGCCGTAGTAGGGGAACAGATCGGACCGCCCGGCGAGGTCTTCGCCGGTCACCACCGCCACCACCCCGGGCACGTTGCGCGCGGCCGATACGTCGATGCGGCGGATCCGGGCATGGGCCTCGGTGCTGCGAAGGACCTTGGCGTGCAGCATGTGCGGCACACTGATGTCGATGGTGTAGGGGATGCGCCCGGTGACCCGCTCGCGGGCGTCGATCATGCCCGAGTAGCGCCCCGGCTGGGCCGTGCCGCGATGCTCCGCGTCCACCATCGCTCAGCCCTCGCCCGCGGCGCGCTCGAGCGCGCGGCGTACCCACACGCGCACCATCTCCGTGCGGTACCAGGCCGAGCCGCGCATATCGTCGAGGGTCTCGATGGCATCGGCGTAGCGGTCGGCGATCGTGCTCACGAGGGTCCCGTCGAACGTCGTGCCGCGGGCCAGGGCCTCGATCTCCGGGAAGCGCTGGGGCGTTTCGGCCGCGGCCCCCACGCACACCCGCAGGTCGGTGACGCGGCCCTTGTCAAGGCCCACGACGGCCGCCACGCCCACGCATGGCCGGTCTTCCGACGAGCGCGTCACGAACTTCTCGTAGACGGCGCGGGCGCCGGCCGGGAGGCGCGGCACCCGCACCGCGGTGACGAGCTCGTCGCCGGCCAGGACCGTTTCGTAGAAGGCCACGAAGAACTCGGCCGCGGGGACGGACCGTCGCCCGGACGGACCGGTCACCTCCACGGCCGCATCGAGGGCGACGAAGACGGCCGGCGGGTCCGAGGCGTAGTCGGACTCGGCCAGGACGCCGCCGACGGTGGCCGCGTTCCTGACGCGGACATTGGCGACCAGGCCGAACGTCGTGGCCAGGACCGGCCAGCCGGCCTGCACGAGCGGGCTGGTCTCGACATCGCGGTGCCGCACCAGGGCACCCAGCACGAGCTCGTCGCCGTCGATCGCGATGGTCGCCAGACCGGGGATCGAGGCGATGCTGACGAGGGCCTGCGGTTCGATCAGGCCCTGCCGCAGCATGATCGTGAGCGCCGTGGAGCCGGCCACCACCTTGGCCGTGTCGCCCAGCTCCGTCAGGATGGCCAGGGCGTCGTCGATCGACCCGGGATGGTAGACGGCGAGCGGTTGCGACATGGGCACACTCGGGTAGGACGCGCTCGGCGCCGGCTCGCCGGGTCGATCTCGCGGCGCTTGGTATACATCCGCATTCTACGGATCGGACGGCCGGCCAGTCAAACCGCCGCCCCGGACGCGGCGACCCACCGGGCGCTCTCGCCCGACAGCACGACCTGGACGCGGCGCAGGTCGCCCAGCGTCGTCGAGCCGGTCAGGAACTGGGCCGCCAGGAGGCCCTCGCGGAATCGCTCGATCCACGTGTCGATGGCGTCCGGGCCGGCCATGGCGGCTTCCAGCAGTGGTCGCGCGACCCCCACGCCCGTCGCGCCGAGGGCGATGGCGCCCGCCGCGTCCAGGCCCGAGCGGATGCCGCCCGTGGCGATGACCGGCACGCCGGCGCGGGCGGCGAAGACGATGCTCGCGGGCGTCGGTATGCCCCACGTCTCGAAGAGCGTGGCGATGGCCACGCCGCGCGCGTCGCCGCGCTCGGCCGCCCGACGGCCCTCGATCGAGGCGAAGCTCGTGCCGCCGCGTCCGCCCACATCGATGGCGGCGACGCCCGCGGCGACGAGGCGTACGGCGACCTCCGCCGAGATGCCGCCGCCGACCTCCTTGACGATGACGGGCACGGGCAGCTCGGCTGCAAGGCGGGCGATGGCCGCCAGCCAGCCCCGGGCGTTGCGGTCACCTTCGGGCTGGATCAGCTCCTGGAGGGCGTTCAGGTGGACGATGAGGGCATCGGCCCGGATCATCTCCACGAGGCGCCCGACCTCCTCGATCGACACCGCAGGGACGTCGCCCTGGGCGACCAGCTGGGCCGCGCCGACGTTGGCGAAGAGCGGCGCCGTGGGGGCCTGGGTGCGGGCCACGGCGTACGTGCGCGCCAGGTCGGGATCGTGCAACGCCGCGCGCTGGCTGCCCAGGCCCATGGCCAGGCCGTGCCGCTCCGCCGCTCGTGCCAGCAGGCCGTTGATCCGTTCGCCCTCGGGGTGACCCCCCGTCATCGAGGCGATGACGAGCGGCAGCTCGAGGTGGTGCCCGAGCAGGGTGACCGACGCGTCGAGCTCGGCGAAATCGACCTCGGGCGCTGCGTCCGGCACGAGCGCGACGTCGCCCATCGGGCCGGCGGCGGACCCGGCCCGCGGGGTCGGCGTATCGAGGGCGAGCCGGATGTGGTCGGCCTTGCGACTGCCGATCGGGTCCGACGGTGGCGGGGAGCCCGGCGGCGTCGTCAGCTCGCCAGGCGCGCCAGGGGCACGTAAACCGTGCCGGCCATGATCCGTCGGGCCGTCCGCTCGATGGCCGCGCGTCGCAGGCGAGGCTGGCCCGTGCCGAGCTCGACCTCCACGGAGGCGCCCATGATGCCCGCCGGGTGGCCGATGCGGAACCGTCGGCCGGCGGACGGACGCGCGACCGCGTGCACGACTGTGCCGGGGATCGCCGCCGCCACGGCTGTGGCGAGGGCCACGGTCCCCGCGTAGGCCTGGTGCGGCTCCCGCATGCTGAGGCCGCGTCCGACGACATCGATCTCCGCGGCACGGACGGTCCGGCCGGTGGTGGACGTGTAGTCGACCGGGGCGCTCACGAGGTAGATCTTGGGGACCGCGGGGGTCCGTTCGGCTGCCTCGGCCGGATCCGCCGCCAGGCCAAGGCGGACGGCCGCCGCTGCGCGAACCTCCTCGAGGGCGTCAAGGATGGCCGGCGTGAAGGCGGCCGGCAGCTCGGTGCCCAGCAGCCCGAATGGCTCGGGCCGCACGAAGACCGCGGGGTTGGAGGCATCGACCAGGGACGCCTCGATGCGTCCCACGGCGACCGTCTGGAGCACCTCGCTGGGATGACCCGTCGGCAGGATGCCGCGCCCGAGCGTATCGGCCCCCTCGCCGAAGTCCAGGGTGATCGGGGCACCGCTGCCGGGCACGCCGGGCACCTCGGTCGGGCCCGCGCTGGCCGCCACGCCGTCGATGACCGGGACCTCGGCCCGTAGCAGGCCCCCGGTGTTCACGAGGTGGATGCGGACGGTCACGCTCGGCTCGTGGCCGATCGGCACGAGCCCTTCGTCGAGGGCGAATGGACCGATCGCTGCCGACAGGTTGCCGCAGTTGCCGCTGAAGTCGACATGCGGCTCATCGATGCGGACCTGGCCGAAGATGAAATCGACGTCCGCGTCGGGTCGGCTGGACGGGCCCACGATGCCGACCTTGCTGGTGAGGGGGTCGGCGCCACCGAGGCCGTCGATCTGGCGGATGTCGGGGCTGCCGTAGATGGCCAGGATCAGCCGCTCGCGGAGGTCGGGATCGGACGGCAGATCGCCGGCCCGCAGGAACGCGCCGCGACTCGTGCCCCCGCGCATGAAGACGCACCGGATGGCCACCTGGTCACCCCGGCGCTCGGCACCTGGCCAGAGCGGTGCGGCCGCCGGCTCCAGGCGCGTCCGGGCGGTGACCTGTGCCATGACCTTGCCCAACCTCGCAGCCGGCCGCGCGCCGGAGGGCGGCCTGTATACGGCAGCGTACCACCGACCTGGGCGGCCGTCGGCGACCCTGGCAAGGAGGGCGCGCGCGGTCCATGTGGCTTGTCGCCGCGGGCCGAACGGCCCTGTCGCCTCCGGCCGCTTGGACGCATCCTCGTACGGCCGGCTCCTCTCGAGGGGCCATGTCTCGAGTCGAGGTACGCACCATGGACGTCCGCCAGGTCATGACGACCGAAGTGATCACCGCGTCGGTCGACACGCCGCTCCGGGAGGTCGCGCGCCTGCTGATCGACCGCCGCATCAGCGGCCTGCCGGTCGTGGACGCTCAGGGTGCCCTCGTCGGCGTCGTGTCCGAGACGGACTTCCTGGCCAAGCAGGCGGGTCCGGGAAGTCGCCGGCCGTCCCTCCTGCAGTGGCTCCTGAGCGGCACGCAGGCAGCGAAGCATGCCGCCACGCGCTTGCACGCGACCACCGCCGGCGAGGCCATGACGAGGCCGCCCGTGACGATCGGGCCCGATCGGTCGGTCGCCGAGGCGGCCGCCCTGATGGCCCAGGCGAAGGTCAACCGCCTGCCCGTGACGGAGCAGGGTCGACTCATCGGGATCCTGACGCGGGCCGATATCGTGCGGGCGTACGCGCGCGACGATGAGGAGCTCGTCGACGTGGTGCGCGATGCCGTGCGCGCCGTCGACGGGTTGCGTGTCGTCGGGGTCCACGACGGCGTGGCCACGCTGGCCGGCGATGTCGCCAGCGCCGAGCTGATGCCCGCAGTGCATGCCCTTGTCGAACGGATCGGCGGGATCGTCGGTGTCGAGGACGGGGAGGTGACGTGGTCGCGCTCCGCCGGTCGCCTGGGGACGATCGTCGACCCGACCGACGATCAGCCGATGTGGGCGGAGCGCACCGAGCACGCGACGACCCATTCGGCGTGACAATGGGCCCGTGCAGGGCCCTGCAGGTCACCCCGGGCGCGTGATGCCGTGCGCCTGATCTCTTTCCACGCCCCAGCCGGTCCGCGGTTGGGCGTGGTGTTCGCCGATCGCGCGGTACCGGCCTCGGAGCTCCTGCCAGGGGGAGCGGCGACGATGGCCGAGCTCCTCGCCGGCGGGGAGGCCGCCCTGACCGCGCTGCGAGGCGCCGCCCGCGACGCCGCCGCCGACCCCGGCCGCCTGGACAGGCAGGCGCGACC
>DATBOX010000022.1:0-10637 GCA_036561685.1 Candidatus Limnocylindrales bacterium
TCCTGCGGAGCGACTTCACCTGGCGCGCGGACACGGCAGCCCGGCTCCAGGCTGCCCCGCCCGGCTCGTGAGGACGGCCGGCCAGGAGCCGACCATCGGCCTCCCGGACCCCAGCCTCGTGCTCCTGATCGGCGTGACGGGGGCCGGCAAGTCGACCTTCGCCGCCCGCCACTTCCGACCGACCCAGGTGCTCAGTTCCGACGCCTTCCGCGCCGTCGTGGCCGACGACGAGACCGACCAAAGCGCCACCACCGACGCGTTCGAGCTGCTCCACCTGGCCGTGGACCGTCGGCTGGCCCGCCGTCGCCTCACCGTGATCGACGCCACGAACCTCCTCGCGTCCGCCCGGCGCCCGCTGCTCGACGCAGCCCGTCGCCATACCGTGCCCGCCGTGGCCATCGTCTTCGACCTGCAACCGCGCGTGACGGCGGAGCGCAACGCGACCCGCGCCGGTCGCACCGTGCCGGACGCGGTCCACCAGCGGCAGGTACGGGCGCTGCGACGGTGCCTGCCCGAGCTGCCGGAGGACGGCTTCGCGGCCATCTGGCTGCTCCGCTCACCCGAGGCGATCGATCGGGCGGTCGTGGGCCCCGTCGCCTCGTGATCGCCATCCTAGGCGGGCTCGGCGCGGCCATCTTCTTCGCCGCGTCCACGACCTCGTCGAGCCGCTCCGCACGGATGATCGGCGCGCCGGCCGTCGTGGGCTGGATGATGTTCGTGGGCCTGCTGGCGACCCTGCCGCTCTTCCCGCTCACCGGCGCGCTCGACGTTCACCTCACGGCCCTGGACGTCCTCCTGCTGGTGGTCACCGGCCTGACCAACGTCTTCGGCCTGGTGGTCGAGTACGCGGCCCTCCGCGTGGGCCGCGTCGGCCTGGTCGTGGGGCTGGTGTCGTCGGAGGGGGCGGTGGCGGCCGTCATCAACATCGTCGGCGGGCAGTCGATCGGCCTGGCGGTCGCCCTGGCGCTCGCGGTCATCGCGGGTGGTGTCGTCGTCATCGGCTTCGCCAGCGAGGACGTGGACGCGCCATCCAAGGACCCGCGCGTGGCCACCATGCTGGCGCTGGTCGCGGCCGGCTGCTTCGGGGTGAATCTGATCGCCGTGGGCCGGCTGGCCGCTGACCTGCCGCTGCCCTGGGCGCTGATGGCGCCACGCGTCGCCGGCGTCGTCTGCATCACCATCCCACTCCTTCTGCTGGGCCGGCTGTCCCGTTCGCGGCGCGCTGCGCCGTTCGTCATCGTGTCCGGCCTGAGCGAGGTCGCCGGCCTGGCCGCGTTCGCCATCGGGTCGCAGACCGACCTCACGGTGGCGTCCGTCCTGACCTCCCAGTTCGCGACCATCACGGCCATCGCCGCGTGGGTCATCTTCCGGGAGCGGCTGAGCACGTGGCAGATCGTGGGGGTCACGGCCGTCATCGGGGGCGTCGCGGTGCTGGCGCTGCTCAACGTCTAGTGGCGGCACGGCCGCGCGGCCCATACCATCGCGTCATGGAGGCCCGGTGAGCGAGGAGCGGCGGCTCGTCACGATCCTCTTCGCGGACGTCAGCGGCTCGACGGCCCTCGGTGAGACGCTGGATCCGGAGGATCTGCGCGCGCTCCTGACGCGCTACTACGCCATCGCCCGGGACGTCGTCGCCGAGTATGGCGGCACCATCGAGAAGTTCATCGGCGACGCGGTGATGGCCGTGTTCGGCCTGCCGACCGCGCACGGCGACGACGCCGAACGGGCCCTCGGCGCGGCCCTGGACCTGCGTGACCGCGTCCGCGCCGATCCCCGCCTCGGCGACCGGCTGCCCATCCGCCTCGGCGTCGCCAGCGGTGACATCGTGGCCCGCCGCGACGCGGCTGCCGGCGAGGACTTCCTCATCACCGGCGACGCGGTCAACGTCGCGGCGCGGCTCCAGCAGGGCGCCGACCCATGGGCCATCCAGGTCACCGACCGCACCACCCGGGCGGCGCGAGGCTTCAAGTTCGGGCCGCTTGCGGACGTGGACGCCAAGGGCACGTCACGGCCCATCCCGTCGCGCCTGCTGCTGGGACGCGGGCGGGCCGAGCGGGCCCGCCTGCCCATGGTCGGCCGTGACGCTGACCTGGCCCAGCTGGAGCTGGTCGCCCGCCGCGTCTTCACCGAGCGGCGCCCGTTCCTGGTGACCGTCGTGGCCTCGGCGGGGACGGGCAAGACCCGACTGGTGGAGGCGCTGCTGGAGCGCCTGCCGGAGATCGGGACGGCCGGCACGGTCGCTACCGCCCAGTGCCTGCCCTACGGCCAGCGCCTCACCTACTGGCCGCTGCGGGCGGTGCTGCACCACCTGGTCGGAACCGATGACGACTGGTCGCCGGCCGACCTGCGGCGGGCCGTCGAAGGCTGGCTCACCGACCACGACGTGCCCGACGCACAGGCCGTGGGCAGTGCCCTCCTGGCCACCGTGGGGGCGGCGGATCTCGAGGTGGTCGATCGGGCGGCCATCTTCGCCGCCTGGCGTACGGCGCTCGAGGTGGCCGCCGCGGGCGAACCGCTGACGCTCATCCTGGAGGACCTCCACTGGTCCAGCGACAGCCTCCTTGACCTGCTCGAATCGCTGGTCCAGCCGCGCGCCGACCTGCCCATCCTGATCGTGGCCATCGCCAGGCCGGAGCTGCTCGACCGACGCGCCAACTGGGGCAGCGGCCGCCGCAACGTGCTGACCCTGGCGCTGGAGCCGCTGCCGGGCCCCGACATCGCCGTCCTGGTGGAGCACCTCGTGGAGGGCGCCTCGCCCGAGATCGTGGAGGAGGTCGTGGCGCGCGCGGAGGGCAACCCCTTCTACGCGGGCGAGATCGTGCGCGCCCTGGTCGAGCAGGTGGGGTCGCCGCTCGAACCCGGCGCGGCCCGCGAGGCGCTGAAGCGCCTGCCGGACACCGTCCAGGCCACGCTGCTGGCGCGGCTCGACCTCCTCGACGGCGCCGAGCGGCGCGTGCTCCAGCTGGGCTCCGTCTTCGGTCGGTCGTTCTCGGCTGCGGGCGTCGCCGCGCTGGATCCCGAGCTCGGGCCGCAGGCGGAGGAGGTCATCGACCGGCTGATCGATCGGGACCTGGTCCGCCCGTCCGGGGCGCGCGATCTGGCCTTTCGCCACATCCTGATCCGCGAGGTGGCGTATGGCATGCTGCCCCGTGCCGAGCGCGCCCGGTTGCACGCCAAGGCCGCCGAGTGGCTGGCTTCGCGCGCCGGGGCTCACCCGGAAGCCGACGCGGAACTCATCGCCGTCCACGCCCGGGAAGCCGCCACGCTGGCCACGGCCCTTGACCTCGAAGACGCCCCGCGCCTGCGTCGCCTGGCGGTGGAGCGCCTGGAGGCCGCGGCCACCGCCGCCCAGAATGCGTCGGGCAACCTGGAGGCCCTGCGCCATCTTCGTGCCGCGCTGGAGCTGGCGACGCCCGACCGCCACCTGGACCTGTACGAGCGGATGGGTGACACGACCGTCCACGGTGACACGAGCATCGAAGCCCTCACGCACGCCCTCGAGCTGGCTCGCGCCTCGGGGGCTTCCTCGCAGCGCGAGCTGCGCATCCTGACCGGGATCCTCACGTTCCACACGCGCTGGCAGGGCGCCGTCGCCGGTCGGCCGACCGGCGACGAGCTCGAGGCCCTGTTCGCTGAAGGCCGGCGACTCCTTCCCGTGGTCGACGACCTGGCGACCCGCGCCCGGTTCAGGTCGGCCGAAGCCTTCCTGCCGTTCTGGGTCGGGGTCAGCGGGCGTAGTCCGACCGCCGCAGAGCTGGAGGCCGCCGATGTGGCCGCGCGTGAGGCCCTGGACCTTGCCGAAGGTCTGGGTGACCTGCAGCTCCAGAGCGAGGCCCTGGACGCCCTGAGCGGGCTCGCGCAGCAGCGCGGCGACTACGCCGGGATGGCCGCGGTCGCCCGACGGCGCGTCGCGTTCGGCAACCGCCTGCCCATCTTCGAGCGCATCGACGCGGCGTGCATGATCGCCTGGGCCGCGGTGACGACCGGGGACCTGGACGAGGCGACCGCGGTGACCGATGACGTGATGCGCCTGGTGCAGCCGGGGCAGGCGGCGAACTGGACCTTGCACCTCTTTGCGTGGCGGGCCGTGGCGGCTTCCTTGCGCGGCGACTGGGACGGGGCGTTGGTGAGCGCGGGGCGCGCAGAGGCCCTGTGGATCGACTTGGAACGGGTCGCCACAGGCTACGCCACGCGTGGCTTCCTGGCCGCCTTCGAGATCGCCCGGGCACGCCGAGATGACGCGGGCATGACCCGCTGGCGGGAGATCCTGGGCGAGATCCACCGCAACTACAAGCTCTCCATCCGCACCGACATCCAGGCCGCCATCGTCACGAACGACCTGGAGGCGGTCCGCCGCCTGCTCGGGTCGCGTGAAGCCAACGTGCTCGGTTACGAGGTCTGGGACCGCGCGATCTCGTTCATGTGCGATCGGGGCCATCCGCCCGATGAGGTCGCCATCGACCACGCGCTCGAGATCGTCTTTCCCCAGGCCGTCATGACCCGCGCGCAGCTGGCACGGGCTCGCGGGCTGCGCACCGGCGACCGCGCCTCTCTTGAAGCGGCCCTTGCGACGCTGCGCGCGGCCGGAGCGCGGCCGGCCATCGGGCGCGTGGAGATCGAGCTCGGCCGTCTGACCGGCGACGACGCACTCGTCGCGTCCGGGGCGAAGATCCTGTCCGCGCTGGGCGACGTGGACCAGCTCGACCGCTACGGGTTGCCGGGCTAGAAGCCGTTCTCGGCTACGATTCAGCGGCCCGATGTCCACCGAGGCCGTTGATCGGTCCTACCGTGCCCTGCTCGCCGTGCCCGCGCTGCCGCGCGTCCTGGCCGGCATGTTCGTGGCTCGCATCAGCCAGACGGCGCTGGGCATCGCGCTCGTCCTCTTCACCCTGGACCGTTTCCACTCCCCGGCGCTGGCCGGCTTCGTCACCTTCGCTTCGATCTTTCCCGGCCTGATCGTCAGCCCGCTGGCGGGCGCGATCCTGGACCGGCACGGCCGCACCCGGTTCATCGTGCTGGACTTCCTGGTGGCGATGGGCTCGCTCGCCCTCATCGGCGTCCTCGGCCTGGCGGACCTGCTCCCGGCCTGGCTGCTCGTGCTGATCACCCTGCTGGCGGCCCTCACGGGCCCCTTCAGCAACACCGGCCTGCGCAGCCTGTTCCCACTGCTCGTGCCTCGCCACCTGTGGGAGCGGGTCAACGCGGTCGACTCGAACGGCTACGTCGTGGCCTCCATCTTCGGCCCGCCGATCGCGGCCGGGATGGTGGGGCTCCTTGGCGGCCCGGTCACGCTCATCCTGATCGGCCTCTCGTTCGGCCTGGCTGCGCTCGTCCTCGTCGGCAGCCCCGACCCGCAGACGGAGACCACGACGAGCGGCAGCCTCCTTCGCGACGCCTGGGATGGGGCGGTCTACACCTGGCGCAACCCGACCCTGCGCGGCCTCGGCGTCTCGATCGCCGTGCTCAACCTGGCCGGCGGCACCGGGACGATCGTGCTGCCGCTCATCGTGTTCGACCGGCTGCACGGCAGCGAGCTGCTGGTGGGCCTGCTGTTCGCGGTCAGCGGCGTCTTCGGCTGCGTCGCGGCGCTGGCATCCGGGCGGCTCGACACGCGAGGCGTGGAGTGGCGCCTCCTCGTGGTGCCCATGGCCATGTACCCGGCGGCCATGGTCCTGCTGCTGGCCACCGGCAACGTCTGGCTGGTGGCGGCGTCGATGGCCCTCACCGGCCTGCTCAATGGGCCCATGGACATCGCCCTCTTCACGATCCGCCAGCGGCGCACGGACCCGTCGGTGATGGGACGCGCGTTCGCCGTCTCGATGTCGCTGAACTTCCTGGGCTTCCCCATCGGCTCGGCCATCGCCGGGGTCGTGGCGTCGGTCTCGATCGAGGCGGCCATCGTCTTCGCGGTCGGGGCCTCCGCGTTGGCGGCCCTGCTGGCGGCGACCCTGGTGCCGCGGAGGGACGTCAGCGCCGCGACGGCCTAGGAGCCCAGCACCTCGCGCTTGGCCTGGCTGAACTCCTCATCGGTCAGGGAGCCGTCCTCGTGCAGGCGGGCGAGCTCGCCGAGTCGATCGACCGCGTCCGGGGCGCCATCGGGCATCAGGCTCGGCGCGGCGGTGGCCGGCGCCGCAGGAGCCGATGGCGCCGGCGCGGGCGCGGTGACGACCTGCGAGGCGCGGCGGCGGCCGATCAGGAAGCCCGCTCCACCGAGGAGCGCGGCACCCAGGAGGCGCGGCCGGCGGACGACCACGAGGCGGCGTCGGAACATGTCGATCGGCTCCAGCTTGCGGGCATGACGTTTGCGTGACGATGCGCCCGGCGGGCCCGTGGTGCAAGCCGGGAACCGTTCGCCTGCGTGAGGCGTCGGTAAGGGCATGACACGTCCGATGCTCTCGCGCGCTGCCCCGTTCATGGTCGGGGCCCTGGCGCTTGCCCTCGTGGCCTGCTCGGCCGGCGGGGCCGGCTCACCGGGCCCGAGTGGTTCGACCGGTCCCACCCCGAGTGGCCCGTCCACCACGGGCCCGCTGCCCGGCGGCGAGATCGGCGCGGGACTCGTCGTCAGCGTCACGGAGGTGGGCGGATTCGTCGGCCCCGACGTGACGCTCGGCCGGCTGGCGGACATCGCCATCTATCGCGACGGGCGCGTCTTCCAGCCGGGCGCCGTCGACGCCATCTTCCCCGGCCCACTCCTGCCGCCCCTGCTCCAGACGACGGTCTCGTCGGCCGGCATCCAGGCCGTGCTTGACCTGGCGCGCCAGGACGGCCTCGCCGACCACGACCAGTCGTACCTCACCCCTATCGGGGCGGACATGCCCGACACGATCATCACCGTGGTGGTGAACGGGAAGGCGGTCATCGGCCGGTTCTCCTCACTGGGCGCCTCCGGGTCGAACCTGACCGACCCGGCCGAGATCGCGGCGCGGGCCAAGGCCAGCGACTTCCTCTCACGCCTCACCGGCTACCCCAGCGTCCTCGCCCCGTACCAGGTCGGCCAGTCGCAGCCCTACGTGCCGACCGCGGTGCAGATCGTGGCTCGCCTGGGTGACCCGAGTGCCGGCGTGGAGCCGTCCATGCTGGCCCGCCAGCCACTCGTGTGGCCACTCGCCGCACCGCTTACCGCGTTCGGCCAGGCCGTCCCGCCGACCGCGACACCACTGAACGTGGCGCGCTGCGGCACGGTGGCCGGCGATGACCTGAAACTGCTCTGGCCGTTGCTCCAGCAGGCCACCGGCATCACCGGCTTCTCGAGCGGCGGGGTGACGTGGAAGCTCACGCCGATGCCGCTGCTGCCCGGCCAATCGGACAGGTGCATAGGCCGAACGGACCAGTTACAAACGGTGCCGTAGGCGTACGCTGTCGGGGTGGACCAGCCGGCCAGCGCGCGGCCGCGCGTCGAGCTGATCGGGACCCACCTTCGGGTCGAGGGCTCGGTCGAACTCGGACGCTTCACCCGCGTCTCGGATTACGTCAACATCCTGAGCGGGTTCTTCAACCTGCAGGACGTGGTGCTGCTGTCGCGCGCCGGCGAGCCCACCCGCATCAACTTCCCCGAGTTCCGTGTGCGCCTGGATGAGATCGCCATCGTGGGCCAGCAGAACCCCGAGGCCAACCCGGTCGGTTCAGGTGCGTGGGGCGATACCGTGACGCCGGCCGCCGCGCTGCCGGCCGAGCCGCCCCGCACGACCATGTTCGACGGCCACGGCGAGCGCCCGCTCGGCGAGGACCCCTGGGGCGATCGGCCGTCGGTGGAGAACCCGTGGGCCGAGCGGCTGGTCGGCGACTCCGAGGTCAGCTCCACGACGTTCACCGGCCGCCACGATCGGGACGAATCGGAGGAGGGCGGGCCCGTCGACACCGAGCTCCGCCGCCTCGTCATCAGCACCGACGCCCACATCATCTATGGCGCCGCGCACCTCCACCACGAGGCCTCGATGATGGCCTTCCTGGACGCCACGGACCCGCACTTCATCCCCATGACCGACGTCCGCGTCCGCTGGCTGGCCGACCGCCGCCTCGCCGGCCGCTTCCCGTTCGTGCTCGTCCAGCGTGACCACATCGTCGGCGTCGCCACCGACGTGTCGGGCGGGCTCTCGCTGTTGCGTGGCCGGGGTGTGTCGATCGACCCCTGGGCCTTCGAGGACGAGGCGCCCGAGCCGAACCTGGGCTAGAGCCTGTGCCCGCGGGGCCCGGGCGCCCGCCAGCGCGGCGCGGTGATCTTGCCCCACGAGCAAATCTTTCCCCACAGGCAAGCAACGAACCGGGACATCGGTTTGACGGCCTTCCAGGGCTCGATCCTTGCCCGTGGGGAAAGGGATCGGCCGTCCTAGGGCCGATTCGAACCGTTTCGGCACATCCCTGACCCCCGGATGGGGCGATCTGGGCTGGCGACTTGCCTACTGGGGCTGTTTCGTGCTCGTTGCTTGCCTCCCAGGCAAGAACCACCTTGCCTGACAGGCAAGCCTGCTCCACGAGTGCGACTCCACGCGTCGCCCGACGTCGCGTCGCGACCATTGACGGCCTCACGGCAGGATGTCACGGTGCCGGCGATGGCCATGCGACGGGTCGGGGCGCTCCTGCTCGTGAGCGTCGCGTGCTTGCAGCTCGCGGTCGTGGCGGGCGCGTTTTCGGGGGTCCTGGACCCTGGGTACGGCACGCTCGAGTGGCTTGGCGCGCTCTACGGCGTGGGCCTCGCCGTGGCGATCGCCGCGGCCGCCTGGACCACGGCGTCGGCCCCGGGCTGGCGTGCGGCCACGCGCCTGGCGATCCACGTACTGGCGCTGGTGGCGGTCCTTGCAGCGGCGGCGGCCTGGGCCTCGCTGGTCGGGCAGCCACTGCTCCTGGAGCCATCCGAGAACGTCCGTATCGGGGCGCTGATCGTGGCGGACCTCCTCTTCGCCGGGTGGCTGATCGTCGTTTGGCGGACGGGCGGCCACGGTCGTCCGCCGGCCCTGCCCTGGCTGGCCCTGTTCGCCAGCGTGCGCGGGATCGTGGAGATCCTGCTGTTCCTGCCGGTCCTCACGGCCGCCATCGTCCCGGTCGGCCAGGCCGGTGGCTTCAGCGGCGCAGGGATGGTCTACGCCTTCGCGCTGGCCGGCCTCGTGCTGGCCGGGTTCGTCATCGCGCCGCTGTGGGAGCTGGCCCTGGCTCGCTGGCTGATCGGTGTTCAGGAGCGGAACTAGCGGGTCGGCGGGACGTCCAGCCAGCCCTCGCGGAGGGCGCGAGCGGCCAGTTCGGTGCGCGACGCGACGTCGAATCGGGCGTACAGCCGGCCCAGGTGCGCCTCGACCGTCTTGGTGGCGATGCCCAGCGCCCGGCCGATCTCATCGTTGGAGCGGCCGGTCGTGGCAAGGCGGGCGATCTCGAGCTCGCGGCCGGTAAGCCGGTCCAGACGCCCGCGGGCGCGCTCGTCGAAGGCCAGGCGTCCCGCCGCTGCGGCCTCCACGGCCGCCATCAGCTCGGCGATGGGGGCCGTCTTGACCACGAACCCAGCCGCCCCGAGCTGGAGCGCGGCGGCGGCGTACTGTGGGTAGTCAAACGCAGTCAACAGGACGATCGCCGTCCGGCGCGCCCCCTCCACGCGCCCACCGTCGCCCCGGTCCGCCAGGAGCGTCAGCCCGCTGTCCGGGCCCAGTTGGATGTCGAGGAGCAGGACGTCGGGCGGGTCGGCGGCCGACAGCATGGCCCGTGCGTCGTCGAGCGTGGCCCCCACCCCCACGACCTCCACGCCGGGCTGCGCCGCGAACAGGCCGGCGGTGCCGTCTCGCACGACCGGATGGTCGTCCACGATCGCGAGTCGGATCGTCACGAGGCGCCCCAGCCGAGGGCCACGGAGCGCCACTCGAGCGAGACCTCGGTCCCGCCCTCGGGCCGACGGCGGAGGTCCAGCCGCGCCCCGACCTGCTCCGCCCGTTGCTGCATGCCAAGGAGGCCGAACCGGCCCTCCTGGCGGGGGTCGGCGCCATACGCAAGGTCGATACCCGGGCCGGCGTCTTCCACCGAGAGCGCGGCGAACTCCGTGTCCGCGCGGTACGACACGCGGATCGGCGGTCGCCCGTGGCGGACGGCGTTGGCGAGCGCCTCCTGGGCGACGCGGAACAGGGCCAGCTCCACCTCGGCGGGCGGCCGGGCCACGTCATCGCGGACGAGGTCGATCCGGTGGCCGGACAGGCGCTGGACCCGCTCGACCAACCACTCCATCGCCACGCCGGCGCCCAGGTGATCCAGCATCGGCAGGCGCAGCTCACCGGTCACGTCCCGCAGCTCGGCAGCGATCGAGCGCGCCAGCGCGGCCGCCTCCGTGTCACCGCTCGCGTCCAGGCGACGGACCAGCAGCGTCAGGTCCTGCAACGGCCCGTCGTGGAGATCGGCGGCAAGCCGGACGCGCTCGGCCTCCGCCAGGGTCACGGTCAGGTCGCGCTGCACGGTCGCGCGGCGGGTGAGTTCCTCCAGGGGCCGGATCGCCAGTCGTGCCACGGCGCCCACGATCACGGCCCAGATGACGAGCGCGGCCATCGCCAGGACGGGATCCTCGAGGTTCAGCACGAGCCCCGCCACGACTGGCGTCAGGCCGACGGCCGCCAGCGCCACGCCCTCCACGAGCTGGTCCCGGCCGATGGCCCAGCCCATCCCCGCCA
>DATBOX010000023.1:0-2966 GCA_036561685.1 Candidatus Limnocylindrales bacterium
TTCCTGAACGCACTCGGTATCGAGCGGCTCGCCGCGGTGGCCGGAGGCTCGCTGGGCGGGATGCAGGCGTTCGAGTGGGCGATCCTGTTTCCTGATCAGGTCGATGCCGTTGTGGCGATCGCCAGCACGCATGCCCTGCACCCGCAGGGCGTAGCCTGGAACGCGATCGCGCGGGCCGCGATCATGCGCGACCCGGCCTGGCAAGGCGGCCACTACTACGGCACCGGTGCCGCGCCGGAGGCCGGCCTGGGCGTGGCCCGGATGGTCGGCCATGTCACGTACCTGTCCGCACAGGCGCTGGACGACAAGTTCGGCCGGCGGCTGCAGTTCGCCGACGATATCCGCTACACGATCACCGAACCGGAGTTCGAGGTCGAGAGCTACCTGCGGCACCAGGCCGACTCGTTCGTCCGGCGCTTCGACGCCAACACCTATCTCTACACGTCGCGTGCGCTGACGTATTTCGATCTCGCGCGGCAGTACGGCGGCGGATCGCTCGCAGCGGCGCTCAAAGGCATTTCGGCGCGCACGCTGCTGATCGCGTTCAGTTCCGACTGGCTTTACCCGCCGTCTGCGTCAGGGGAAATCGAGGAGGCGCTTCGCGCTCTCGGCAAGCCGGCCGAGCTCCATGTGATCGAGGCGCCGTACGGCCACGACTGCTTCCTGCTGGAGGAAGCTCGCCAGACGCCGATAATCCGCCAGTTTCTGAGCCAGCACAGCCTGGCCGAAGGCGAGGCCGCCGGATGACGCCAAGGAAGGGATCTTCGTGACCGACCAGCCCTCGTGGGCCGAGGAGCCCCGTGCATTCGGCTTCGAGACGCGGCAACTGCACGCCGGGCAACGGCCCGACCCGAACACGGGCGCACGTGCGGTGCCGATCTTCCAGACGACCAGCTACGTGTTCGAGGACCCGGAGTCCGCGGCGGCCTACTTCAACCTGCAGGAATACGGGAACACGTACTCGCGCATCATGAACCCCACGGTCGCGGTGTTCGAGGAGCGGGTGGCGAACCTGGAGGGCGGCGCGGGCGCGGTGGCGTTCGCCAGCGGGCTCGCCGCGCAGGCGGCCGCGCTGTTCACGCTGCTGGAGCCGGGCGACCACGTCGTCTCGTCCTCGGCGCTCTACGGCGGGACGGTGAACCAGTTCAAGCATGTGCTGCGCAAGATGAACGTGGAGCTGACCTGGGTCGATCCCGACGACCCGGACGCGTGGCGGCAGGCGGTCCGCGCCAACACCAAGGCGTTCTTCGCCGAGACGATCGGCAACCCGGGCGGGAACGTGCTGGACATCGAGACGGTGGCGTCCATCGCGCACGAGCACGAGCTGCCGCTGATCGTGGACAGCACGTTCGCGACGCCGTACCTGTGCCGCCCGATCGAATGGGGTGCCGACATCGTGATCCACTCGGCGACCAAGTTCATCGGCGGCCACGGCACGAGCATCGGCGGCGTGGTCGTCGAGGCTGGCACGTTCAACTGGTCCAACGGCCGGTTTCCCGTGGTCGCGGATCCGTCGCCGGCCTACCACGGCCTGCAGTTCCACGAGACGTTCGGGACGTACGGCTATCTGATGAAGCTCCGGGCCGAGACCCTGCGTGATCTCGGCGGGGCGCTCGCCCCGCTCAACGCTTTCCTGTTCCTGCAGGGGCTCGAGACGCTGTCGCTGCGGATGGAACGCCACGTCGACAACGCACAGGCGGTCGCGGCGTTCCTCAAGTCGCACGAGCTGGCGTCGAACGTGACCTACCCCGGCCTGCCTGGGAGTAAGTACCGGCCGCTGGTGGAGAAGTACCTGCCGCGCGGGGCCGGCGCGGTGTTCTCGTTCGACTGCGCCGGGGGCCGGGCCGGCGGGCAGGACCTCATCCGCGGCGTGACGCTCTGGTCCCACCTGGCCAACGTCGGCGATGCGAAGAGCCTCATCATCCACCCGGCCAGCACGACGCACCGCCAGCTGGGCGACGACGAACTGCGGGCGGCCGGCGTCGGACCCGGGACGGTACGGCTGTCGGTAGGGACCGAGTCCGTCGAGGATCTGATCTGGGATCTGGAGCAGGGTTTCGCGCGGGTCGCCGCGACAGCAGGGGAGAAGGTAGCGACGGCATGACCGATCTCGCGCCATATCAGGACTCACTGACCATCCAGCGGGTGGTGCACAACGCCAGGACGATCGCGGTCGTGGGCCTGTCCGGCAACGAGCTGCGGGCCAGCAACTTCGTCGGCTACTACCTCAAGCGGCACGGGTACCGCGTGATCCCGGTGAATCCCCGCGAGACGGAGATCCTCGGCGAGACGTGCTACCCGAGCCTGCTGGACGTACCGGTGCCGGTGGACATCGTGAACGTCTTCCGCACGCCGGACGCGCTGCCGGAGATCGCACGGGAGGCGGTGGCTATCCACGCCGGCGCCCTCTGGTGCCAGTTCGGCGTGATCAACGAGGCGGGCGCGCGTATCGCTGAGGACGGTGGCGTCACGGTGATCATGGACCGCTGCCTCAAGGTGGAGCACGCGCGCTACGCGGGCCGGATGCACTGGCTCGGCTTCAACACGCAGCGCATCACGTCCGTCCGCTCCGGGCTCCAGTAGCTGGCGGTGGGGGTGGGTTCACCGGCCGGGCTGATTCCGGTGCTGGCCGTGTCTGCGGGAGAGGCGGGCCCGCGGCCGCCGGTGGCCGTGGGTGCGCACCCGCGGCGATTTGTTCCAGCTCGTCAACGACGAGGTTGTCGTCGCGTTCGGCAGCGAGCTGGCTCGCCATCCGCACGGCAGCATCGCGATAGCGGGGGTCTTCGATCAACCGGGCGGTCGCCGCGCGGACAGCGCTGACGCGGGCCTTTTTCCGCAGCCGGAGGCCCGCGCCGGCGTGGACCACCCGGGCCGCGTTATCCGGCTGGTCGCGGCCCAGCGGCACGACCAGCAGCGGTACCCCGGCGGTCAGGGCTTTCATCACGGTGCCGTGGCCGCCGTGAGTG
>DATBOX010000024.1:0-1571 GCA_036561685.1 Candidatus Limnocylindrales bacterium
GATCTCGAGCTCGCGGCCGGTAAGCCGGTCCAGACGCCCGCGGGCGCGCTCGTCGAAGGCCAGGCGTCCCGCCGCTGCGGCCTCCACGGCCGCCATCAGCTCGGCGATGGGGGCCGTCTTGACGACGAACCCAGCAGCCCCGAGCTGGAGCGCGGCCGCGGCGTACTGCGGGTAGTCAAACGCAGTCAACAGGACGATCGCCGATCGGCGCGCCCCGCCACCCACGTGCCCACCGTCGTCCCGGTCCGCCAGGAGCGTCAGCCCGCTGTCCGGGCCCAGTTGGATGTCGAGGAGCAGGACGTCGGGCGGGTCGGCGGCGGCCAGCATCTCCCGGGCGTCGTCCAGCGTGGCCCCCACCCCCACGACCTCCACGCCGGGTTGCGCGGCGAACAGGCCGGCGGTGCCGTCTCGCACGACCGGATGGTCGTCCACGATCGCGAGTCGGATCGTCACGAGGCGCCCCAGCCGAGGGCCACGGAGCGCCACTCGAGCGAGACCTCGGTCCCGCCCTCGGGCCGCCGGCGGAGGTCCAGCCGCGCCCCGACCTGCTCCGCCCGCTGCTGCATGCCAAGGAGGCCGAACCGGCCATCCTGGCGGGGGTCGGCGCCCGACACAAGGTCGATACCCGGGCCGGCGTCTTCCACCGTGAGCGCGGCGAACTCCGTATCCGCGCGGTACGACACGCGGATCGGCGGTCGCCCGTGGCGGACGGCGTTGGCGAGCGCCTCCTGGGCCACGCGGAACAGGGCCAGCTCCACCTCGGCGGGCGGCCGGGCCACGTCATCGCGGACGAGGTCGATCCGGTCGCCGGACAGGCGTTGGACCCGCTCGACCAGCCACTCCATCGCCACGCCGGCACCCAGGTGATCAAGCATCGGCAGGCGCAACTCACCGGTCACATCCCGCAGCTCCGCGGCGATCGAGCGCGCCAGCGCGGCCGCCTCCGCGTCACCGCTCGCGTCCAGGCGGCGCACCAGCAGCGTGAGGTCCTGCAGCGGTCCGTCGTGGAGATCGGCCGCAAGGCGCACACGTTCCGCCTCGGCCAGCGTCACGGTCAGGTCCCGCTGCACGGTCGCGCGGCGGGTGAGTTCCTCCAGCGGCCGGATCGCCAGGCGTGCCACGGCGGCCACGAGCACGGCCCAGATCACGAGCGCGGCCATCGCCAGGACGGGGTCCTCGAGGTTCAGCACGAGCCCCGCCACGACTGGCGTGAGGCCGACGGCCGCCAGCGCCACGCCCTCCACGAGCTGGTCCCGGCCGATGGCCCAGCCCATCCCCGCCACCCGGCGGGGCAGGAAGCCGGCCAGGAGCGCCGGCAGCACCGTGATCCCGGCCACGATCTGCGCCTGGATCGCCGAGCCCGCGTTCGAGACCACGTAGGTCGGCACCGCGGCCACCGTCGGGCCCCCGCCGTTGATGCTGCTCGGGACGGCCATCCCGATGGACGCCATCTGCGGACCGATCACGACGGCGAAGGCGTAGCACGCCAGCCCAGCGGCGATCGCCACGCGTCGCCGTCGCGCGTTGGGGGCGTAGGTGGTCAGGGCCTCGGCCAGCGGCGCCACGGAGAG